>JAVEWX010000051.1:0-20061 GCA_034004335.1 Bacteroidales bacterium
ACAGGAACGGACAGACGGTATTTGCCGTGTACAACGAAGGCGTTAGAATATACGTGGGTGATGGCAGCAGCAAGGCGGTGAAGGGAGGCTTTGCCATAGGCACTTTCGATGAGTCGAAGGCCGACACCCTCAATCTGATGGTTGTCAACAAGGATTCGGTGAGGGTTTACATATATGATGATCCGCTTAACAAGGCGGTGAAGGGAGGTTTTGCCATAGGGGGCTTTGACGAGAGCAAGAGCCTTACCAACGACTACCTGCTTGTCAGTCCCGACAGCGTAAGGGTCTACATCGACAATGACGCAAGCAAGGCGGTTAAGGGGGGCTTTGCCATAGGCGGTTTTGATATGAGCAAGGCCACAGATCAGGAGTACCTTCGTATCACCAATGACAGCATAAGGATGTACATCGACAAAGATGGCACCAAGGCGGTTAAGGGAGGCTTTGCCATAGGAGGTTTTGACGAGAGCAAGACGCCGGGACAGGAGTACCTTCGCATCAGCAACGATAGCATACGGATGTATGTCAGTGACGACCCGTCGAAGGCCGTCAAAGGTGGTTTTGCCATAGGCAGTTTCGATGAATCAAAGAAGGGCCCGGCTGTGAACTTCACATCACTTACTCCCCAGAACTACTTTATTGGTCACAGCAGCGGTGCAAAGACTACAACCGGTTTGTACAACTCATTTGTGGGATACGAGGCAGGCTTTGACAATGCTGAAGGCAGCCGTAATGTGCTGCTTGGCTACCACACCGGCAGGTCGAACAGATCGGGTGAAAACAATGTTTTCATAGGGTTCAGCAGCGGTAACTCCAATACATCCGGAATCTATAATGTTGCCATCGGAAATCTTTCGGGCTATAACGGAACCTCAACCCAGAGCAACGTATTTGTGGGTGACTCGGCAGGATATGGCAACACCAACAATTACAATGTCTTCATTGGCAAAGGTACCGGTATATCGAATACAGGTACCTACAATACCTTTATGGGCTTCAGGGCAGGAATGAAAAACACATCAGGCAATAACAATGTTTTCATTGGTAACCAGAGCGGATATTCAAACACTACCGGAATATATAATGTGTATCTTGGTTACCAGTCGGGCATGAACAGTAACGCAAGTTACAATACATTCCTGGGGTACCAGGCAGGATTAAACAATACAGGTAATTACAATTCATTCATTGGTTACTATGCCGGCAGGTCAAATACTTCAGGGACAAACAATGTCTTTACCGGATTGTATGCAGGATATTTAAATGCAACAGGAAGCAACAATGTTTTTCTGGGCAACAGGAGTGGTTACACAAACAAGAACGGATCGGGCAATGTATTTCTGGGGTACTACGCAGGATATGCCGACACTTCCAGCAATAATGTCTTCGTCGGTTACATGGCAGGCAGGTATAACACAGCAGGTGAGAACAACGTGTTTACGGGTTATCAGTCTGGCAGACAGAATACTACCGGCTCAAGCAATGTGGTAATGGGATACAACAGCGGCTATACCAATCAGACCGGCTCTAATAATGTGATGATAGGCAATGTGGCAGGTTACTCAGGAACCGGTGTTTACTACAATGTCTTTCTTGGTGACTCGGCAGGATATGGCAATGTTGGGAGCTACAATGTCTTTCTTGGCAAAGGAACAGGCAAGGCTAATTCAGGAACCTATAATTCATTTATGGGATACCAGTCAGGCATGAAAAATACCAGTGGGGCATACAATGTATTTCTGGGTTACCAGGCAGGATATTCAAACCTGACAGCCGGGAAGAATGTATTTATAGGATATCAGGCCGGTAGAAGCTCTACAGGGTCCAGTAACGTAATGATTGGAAATGAGTCGGGTAAACAGGTTGGAACAGGGAGACAGAATGTATTTATTGGCGACCAGGCTGGTCGTAATACAGGGGAGGTGGAACAAAGCACAATTATTGGATACACGGCAGGTACGGTTACTGCAGGCAATGAAAATGTTTACATCGGAGCGGCGTCGGGATTTCTGAGTGCAGGAGGAGTCCAGAATGTTGCAGTTGGCAATTTTACTCTTGGAGAGGCCACCTCGTCGCAAAGCTATAACACCTGCATCGGGTATTATGCCGGATATGAATACACCGTGGGTAATTCAAATACTCTTATCGGCTACCTGTCGGGAAGGAGCCTTTCGGGAAGTAACAATACATGCCTTGGATACAACTCGGGATACAACCTGACCGGTAGCAATAATGTATTCCTTGGTTCCAATGCAGGGTCAGCTGCCTCTGTAAGTGAAAGACTGTATATTGATAACACCAATACAAATACACCGCTTATATGGGGTGATTTTGAAAATGATTTGGTAAGAGTTTACGGATATCTTTCCGTTGGCAGAGCAAACTCTACACAATTCTCGATAGTATGTGACGGAGGTCTGAACCCCAGCTATTCAATGAGGGTTTACAAAGGTGCGTATGCGGACGGCAACGGATTCGTAAGTGGATCAGACATCCGCCTGAAAAAGGATATTGAGATCATTACCGGTGCAATTGATAAAGTAAAGCTTCTAAGGGGTGTTGAATACAACTGGCGCAGCGATGAATTTCCTGACAGGAGCCTTCCGCTGACCAGACAGGTGGGATTGATATCCCAGGAGGTTGAGGCGGTGCTTCCCGGCCTGGTAACAGAGGATGAGGGAGGTTATAAAGGGATTGCCTATGGGAGGGTATCGGCTTTACTTGTTGAAGCTATAAAGGAGCAGCAGACACTGATAGAGACGCAACAGCTTGAAAATCTGTCAATGAGAACAGAGCTGCAGTCCCTCAAGGCCGAGGTTGAGGCGCTGAAGGCGATGATGATGAAGGAAAATAAATAGGTATCAGGTATCGGGTACCGGGTACCAGGTTCCTCGTTCCTTGTTCAGGGTTCAGGCTTTGCCAGCCATAGCTGACGGAGCCAGCGGAGGCTGGGTTCTGGGTCACCGGATGCCGGATGCCGGACGTCATTCCCCGGCCACCGATTACCGATCACCATTTCCCCATGCCCCATGCCTTGTCAGCCGTAGCTTTGCGAAGGCTGGCCCCTTGCTGCGTCATCCCTGCCCGGGCGATAAATTATCCGATGGCATGCACTTTTCCCGCGAAAGTTTGTAGTTTTATTGCCGTACAACCCTAATAGTTATGAAAAGAGCAATATTTTTCTCATTTGCAGTGCTGATGACTGCTCAGATGGCAGCACAGACACGCGACATCGACAAGCCGACTCTTACACAGAGGCAGCAGGCCGAGCTTTTCAACAGTAACCTCGAGTGGAAGCTCGACAATGTGCTTCCTGCAATAATGAGGCGTGAGAACCTCGACATGTGGATAATCATCAATTTTGAGTACTCGGAAGACCCGGTATACCAGACCCTTAACACCTGGCCGGGTGACGGAGCAAGAAGACTGTCGATACTGGTTTTTCACGACTCACCCGAGGGCTTCAAGAAGCTATCGGCGACATGGCACGGGGCAAGCGCCTCGGGATATATGTACGAAAGCATCTTCAGCGATCGTGCGTCGGGTGCCGAGGCCCAGTTCACAGCCGTGGCCGGCTATATCAGCAAGGCCGACCCAAAACACATAGGCATCAACTATGACCCTTCGGTGCTCGATGATTTCAGCCATGCAAACGGACTCTCGCACCTGCACTACGAGCGCCTTTACAACGCTCTTGACAAAAAGTACCGCGACCGTCTCGTATCAGCGAAGAAGGTGGTTATGGGATGGTTCGAAACCCGTACTCCCTGGGAGGTTGATTTCTTCCGCCATATGTGCGGTATTGGCCACGACCTTATTAAGGAGTTCTTCAGCAACGCCGTCATCACTCCTGGTGTTACAACCAGTGCCGACGTGCAGTGGTGGATAACAGAGCGCATAAAGGAGAAGAAACTCGACTACTGGTTCTTCCCGTCAATTGACATCCGCAGGTCGGACGCCGAACGAAAAAAGTACGGCGCCTCCGACAACATCATCCGCCCCGGCGACATGCTGCACTGCGATGTGGGCATCAGCTACATGGGACTCACCACCGACATGCAGCACAACGCCTATGTTCTTCGTCCGGGAGAAACTGACGCACCCGCAGGACTGAAAGCTCTGTTTGAAAAGCACAAGCGGTTCCAGGACATATCACTCGAAGAGATGAAGGAGGGACGTACCGGCAACGAAATACTCAAGGCCGTTCTCGACAGGGGCAAGGCCGAAGGACTCAATCCGGTTATGTACAGCCACCCTGTTAACTACTTCGGACACGGTTCGGGCATGACCATCGGCCGCACCGAGCAACAGGTTTTTCTGCCGGGTTCGGGCGAGCACAAACTATACAACAACACAACCTATGCCCTCGAGTTCAGCGTGGCTGCTGATATTCCCGAGTGGGGCAACCAGCGCGTAAGCCTTGGTTCCGAAGAAAACATAATTTTCAGCGACGGCAAAGCACGGTTTGTCGATGGAAGGCAGGAGCGATTTTATCTTGTTAAATAGTTTCGGGTTACGGATTCGAAGTACAGGGAATATGAGTTAGTTTAAGGATCTTGATATTTATAAGATGGCATTTGAGATGTCAATAGATATCCACAAACTTTCGTTAAAACTTCCTCAATTTGAATTGTATGAACAGTGATCGCAACTTAGACGATCGTCGAAGAGTATAAAGGATTCAATTGTTGAAGGCTATGGGAGGAGAAGATACGAACAGGAATTCATAAAATTTCTTGTCTACGCGTACTCTTCATGCGATGTAACTATTAACCATCTATCGACGATCATTCAACTATATCCTGAAATATCCGAATTTGGCGAATATCTCTCCAGGTATGATCACCTGGTCAGAAAGATCAACAAGTTCATAACCTATGTTGAAGAAAGCTGTAATAACCTTTCGGAACCGGGCCCCGGCTTGTCGGGGCGAGCTCACGACCGAAGGGAGAACCGAGCCGCGGGCGAGCTCACCAGAGGCGTAGCCGAAGGTAAACCCTGAACATTCTTCTAATGCATGTTTACCTGTGTCGAGAGGCGAGCACCCTCTCAACGTCTTCAAGGGTTTGGTTCCTCGAGTGCAGCAGAACCAGGTAGTGGTACAGCAGATCGGCAGCCTCCGCAAGGAAGAGATCGTCGCGGTCGTCCATCGATTCTATTATCAGCTCGGCGGCCTCTTCACCAATCTTCTTTGCTATACTCCGCGGACCACCTGACAGCAGCTTTGCAGTGTATGAAGATGATGTATCGGCACCGCGACGCAATTCAATTACAGCCTCCAGTTCGGAAATGAATCTTCCCGTCTTCACCTTTTCCAGCTCACTGGTGAACGGAACATTCTTCTCTCCCCAGCATGTATCACTTCCTGTATGACATGCCGGACCGGCCGGCGTCACCTTGACAAGGAGGGTGTCATTATCGCAGTCATCGAGTATCTCTTTTACATACAGATAGTTACCTGACTCCTCCCCCTTTGTCCATAGTTTTTGCCGGCTCCGGCTGTAAAAGGTCATCCTTCCCGTCTCCCGGGTTATGCGAAGAGACTCCTCATTGACCCATGCCATCATCAGCACCCGGCCGGTAACACCATCCTGAATTATTGCCGGTTTGAGATTTTCATTGTTTGTATTCATTGTTGAAATCGTTTATTGTTCTTTTTTGCCAGAATAAGAGGGGGGGTTTGTCCGTGCTATTAATATTAAACCCCTACGGGGTAATGGATTATTTCTATTCACTATTTGCCCTGTACTCTGCACCCTGTACCTCATATCCTCACCCTTACTCCATTATCATTCAGATACTTCTTGAGCGCCGGTATTGATAGCTTCCCATAATGAAACAGTCCCGCCGCCAGAAGGCCCGTTGCCCCTCCCGTTGTTGCCGCTTCAAGGAAATGCTCAGGCTTCCCGGCGCCACCCGAGGCAATCAGGGGGACCCTCACCAGGGATTTTATCCGGTAAAGGGCATCGCACGCAAAGCCCTTTCCCGTACCATCATTGTCGATAGATGTGAATAGTATCTCACCAGCGCCAAGCCTTACCGCCTCCACGACCCAGTCAAACAGTCCGATACCGGTAGCCTGTTTACCCCCGTTGACAAACACCTTCCATTCACCGTTGTCATCCTGACCGGCATCAACAGCCACAACCACGCACTGGCTGCCGAACCTCTCAGCCAGGTCAGCTATAAGCTCCGGCCTGCCTACTGCCGCACTGTTGACGGATACCTTGTCGGCGCCGCAGGAAAGAAGCAGAGAAACATCTTCAGCAGTTGAAATGCCTCCTCCCACGGTAAAGGGTATGCTTACTGTTTCTGCAACCCGCCGTACCATATCGGCCATCGTCTTCCTCTTTTCACCAGTGGCAGTTATGTCGAGAAATACCAGTTCGTCGGCCCCCTCCCTGCTGTACCTCGATGCCAGTTCAACAGGATCGCCTGCATCACGCAATCCTTCGAAATTAGTGCCTTTCACTACCCTGCCATTCTTAACATCGAGACAAGGGATGATGCGAACAGATGGTGTAAAAGGCGTAGGAGGCGTAGGAGGCGTAAAGGCAGAGCCTTTTTCATAAAGGGCTTTGCCAACAATTACACTCTTAACGCCCGCAGCTTCAAGCTTACCCAGATCGCCGTCCGACGATACTCCTCCGCTTGCAATCAGCTCAATGCCAGGATATTTGTCAAGTATCTCACTATACAACTCCGTGGCAGGACCGGTCATCATGCCATCCCTGCCGGTATCAGTACATATAACCGTTTTTATCCCTTCCTTTATATAGCTCCCTATAAAGTCAATCACACCCGTCTGAATGGTCTCTCTCCAGCCGGATACGGTAATAAGATTATCGCGGACGTCAGCCCCGAGAATGATCCTTTCAGGACCAAATTCATGTAGCCATTCCAGGAACACCTCCCTGTTCCTTGCAGCCATGCTTCCGGCAGTAATCTGTTTCACCCCCGCGTCAAACAACATTTCAATATCGGTCCGGCTCCTTATACCACCTCCAAAATCTACCGGCAGGACAGTCGACCGGCATATCTCCCTGACAATACCGATATTAACCAGCATGCCTGCGGCTGCACCATCAAGGTCAACGACATGCAGACGATGGAACCCCTGCTCTCCGAACTGTTTTGCCATTATAACCGGGTCGTCACTATAAACCTTTTTCAGCGAATAGTCTCCCCTGGTGAGCCTCACGCATTTGCCACCAATAATGTCAATGGCAGGAATAATCTCTATCATATCTCAAGGAAGTTTTTAATGACCCGCTGACCTGCCTCGCCCGATTTCTCGGGGTGGAACTGACAACCGAAAAAATTGTCCCTCGCAGCAGCAGCCGTAAATGGCCCGCCATAGTTGCATAGGGCTATGGTATCTTCTTCGGCCGGAGCCATATAGCTGTGAACAAAATAGAACCACTCACCCTCATCAATACCACTGAAAAGAGGACCCTTCAAATTAAAAATCCTGTTCCATCCCATATGGGGAACTGGCAGTTCAGAAGGAGGGAAAAGGCTGACCCGTCCGTCAAAGATTTTCAATCCGGTATCGTCTGACTCATCAAGACGTGAATACATCAGCTGCATACCCAGACATATGCCGAGCACCGGCTGGTTAAGTCGGGGAATAAGGCAGGTGAGGCCTGCACTTTCAAGTGATTCCATTGCAGAGCCTGAGCTGCCGACTCCAGGGATAATGACTTTGGCTGCACCGGTAATTACTCCGGGAGAGTCTGAGATCACAGATTCATATCCCAGCCTCCGGCATGCGGTCTGGACCGAGAAAATATTTCCCGCCGAATAATTTACAATAACAACATCTCCCATCGTTGCAAATCGTTTATCTTAAAGCGTAAATCACAGCGTTCCCTTTGAACTGGGAACGCCGTTATCACCGGAAGCTCGCAGAGCCATCCGCAGGGCCCTGCCGAATGCCTTGAACACTGCCTCGGCAATATGATGATCATTCTCACCGTGAGCCGCAACGTGAATAGCACACCGGGCAGATGATGAAAGCGATCTGAAGAAGTGAACCACCATCTGCGAAGGAAGGTCTCCCAGCATTTCGGAACGAAATTCAGCATCCCAGACAAGCACAGGTCGACCACCCATGTCGACCGCCACTGTAGCAAGGCTCTCATCCATGGGAAGGGTAAAACCATACCTTTCAACGGCCCGTTGCCCTACAACATCTGCAATAGCCATTCCGAGTGACAGGGCTACATCCTCGGTCAGATGATGAGCATCTACATGAAGGTCCCCGTTCCCTCTTACCAGCATGTCGCAGCCGGAGTGAAAAGCAACCAGTTCAAGCATATGATCGAGGAAGCCCAGACCTGTCTGAATATCCCCTATACCCCTGCCATCAGGACTGAATTTTACAAAAACGCAGGTTTCAGAGGTTTTACGACGAATATTGACAGGTTCAGACCTCCTGGAACCACCAACATCAGTCCCTGCCGCGAAATCGCGTATCGCCTCAGCTAACAGACGATTCTCGGGAGGCCTTCCGACCGTTATCCTCAGGCAACCCTCACAACCTGCCATTGAAGATCGGTCACGAACGACAATACCTCGTTGGGCAAGATACCTGTAAAGGCCGCCGGGATCCTCAACCCGCACCAGGAGGAAATTGGCATCAGAGAGCCACACCTTAATAATACCAGGCATCACCGACAGCTCATCAATGAGTCTCTGTCGCTCTTCGATCAGGACAGCCACCTGCTGACCTGTTTCCTTTTCCGAGTCCAGTGATTTCAGGGCGGCATCGAGAGTCAAGGTGTTTACATTGTAGGGCAGCTTTATCTTTTTAAGCACTCTTATTACCTCTTCGCATGAGTACCCGATCCCCAGGCGGGCTCCGGCCATCCCACGCGCCTTGGAAAAGGTTCGCAGTATCATGAGGTTGTTGTAATCTTTCAGAAGAGCTATCGCTCCCTCTGTTCCCGAAAACTCAATATAGGCCTCATCAACGAGCACCAGTCCGGGAAAAGAGGCAACAATCTCCTCAATAAGGCCGACCGGCACCAGGTTGGCTGTTGGGTTATTTGGAGAACAGATGAATAGGATCTTCGCCGGTGAGCCTTTGGAAGCAGCCTCTGATGCCGTAATTTTAATAGCCTCCGGTTCGGGAAGGAAAGCCTCGTTGAGAGGAACCCTCAGAATACCTGTCGCATTGGCTCCTGCCAAAACTTCATAGATACCGAAAGTGGGTGGGGTTACTATTACCGAATCGATACCCTGACGGCAAAAAGCCCTTATCATAAGGTCGATGATTTCATCACTGCCATTGCCTGCAATTATGTTTTCGGGAGGCACACCGGTCAACGATGACAGTCTCTCCCTTAGCTTACCCTGCAGTGCTGACGGATACCTGTTCAGGTCGGGAACTCCCTTGTACCTTAAGCCGAAGGGATTTTCATTTGCATCGAGGAATATATCAGCCTCTCCCATAAACTCATCGCGTGCCGACGAATATGGTTTCAGGTTCAGCAGTTCGGGACGCGCAAGTGATAATATATCTATCATTTCTCCGGAATATTATGATTTATTTATTTCATCCATTCTTATCCTTACAGCTGCGGCATGGGCATCGAGTTGCTCAGCCAGGGCCATGGTTTCCACAACCGGCCCAAGCTTGAGAAGTCCCGAAGGAGTTATGTTCTGGAAGGAGATCCTCTTCATGAAGGAGTTAACGGAAAGACCGCTCCATCCGCGGGCAAAACCGCTCGTTGGCAGCGTATGGTTGGTTCCTGACGCATAATCGCCGGCACTCTCGGGACTGTAATTACCCAGGAATACCGATCCGGCATTCCTTACACCTGAGGCAAGACCGGCAGGATCGGCCACCGATAGAATCAGATGCTCGGGAGCGTAGCCGTTGACCAACTCCAGGGCCTCCGAAAGGTTGTCAACGACAATAATGGCCGATGATGCCAGCGATTTCCTGATTATTTCAATCCGCTGCAACTTCTCCGACTGGCGATCGAGTTCCAGCATCACTGCAGCAGACAGTTCCGATGAAGTGGTGACAAGTATCGACTGGCTGTCTTCTCCATGCTCGGCCTGCGACAGCATGTCGGCTGCAACAAAGGCAGGAACAGCCGTCTCGTCTGCCACTATCATCACCTCTGACGGTCCGGCCGGCAGGTCAATGGCAATACCATCCTTTGAGGCCATCTGCTTGGCCGCGGTAACCCACTGGTTACCGGGTCCGAATATCTTATCCACCCTGGGGAAGGTCTCCGTGCCGTAAGCCATGGCTGCTATGGCCTGGATACCTCCAACCTTGAAGATGCTGGTGACACCTGCCGCTGACGCCGTATATAATATTGCAGGATGTATGGTTCCGTCGCGACGCGGAGGGGTGCATAGCACAACCTCGCGACAGCCAGCCACCCTTGCGGGAACAGCGAGCATTATTACAGTTGAAAAGAGAGGGGCGGTTCCCCCGGGAATATAAAGGCCAACCCTGTCGATAGGCACCGATCGCTCCCAGCACCATACACCGGGCATGGTTCCGATGATCTTCTCCTCCCTCAACTGACTGCGGTGAAAAGTCTCCACATTCTCGGCAGCAATCTCAATAGCCTTCTTAAGGTCATCGCCCGTTGTTTTCTCTGCTTCCCTTATCTCATCTGCAGTCACCTTAAGCGATTTCAAGACTGCCCTGTCATATTTGAGCGTGTAGTTAAACAGTGCCTGATCGCCATCGCGTCTGACGGTCCGGAAAACCTCATTAACTGTATCCTCAAGGAGCCCTGTGTCGGCAACGGGCCTTCTGAGAGCTTCGAGGACCTTGCCGGAGGTCATGTTTTTCATCGTTAGAATGTTCATGTCGTTATATGTTAAGCCATCACGAATTCATAATATCATTTTGTCAATGGGAATTACCAGAATGCCCTCGGCGCCGTTCTCCCTGAGCTTTCCTATTACATTCCAGAAATCATCATCGCTGATGACAGAGTGCAGTGAGCTCCATCCGGGTTCAACCAGGGGCATTACCGTAGGACTCTTCATGCCGGGAAGCAATCTGCTTACGGCTCCTATCCTGTCGTTTGGTACATTCATCAGTATATAGCTTGAATTACGGCTGGCAAGTACGGCCTTAAGGCGGAAAAGCAACTCGTCGGCAATCGACTGCCTGTCTCGCGGCAGTGTGCCGGAACCGACAAGACATGCCTCCGACTCGAGGAGAGTTTCAACCTCGCGAAGCCCGTTTTTGAAGAGGGTGCTGCCCGAACTTACAAGATCACATATAGCATCTGCCAACCCTATGTTGGGAGCTATCTCAACCGATCCTGATATTATATGAACCTCAGCATCGAGATTGTTTGCAGTGAGCCATCTCCTGAGGCTATTGGGATATGAGGTGGCTATCCTCCTGCCGTTGAGCCAGTTGCGACCCTCATACTCTGTCTGTCGCGGCAGTGCTATCGAGAGACGACACCTGGAAAAGCCCAGGGGATGAATGATGTTACACGCATGTTCCGTTTCTTCAACGAGGTTTGAACCGATAATGGCCAGGTCAGTAACTCCGTCATTAAGGTACTGCGGTATGTCGGAGTTCCTGAGATAAAGAACCTCCAGCGGGAAATTGGATGCTGCAGCGAGCAGCTTGTCCTCCCCATTTTCAATCCTGATTCCCGCCGCTTTAAGAAGGGCTATAGACTCATCATGCAACCTCCCCGATTTCTGTACTGCAATTTTAAGTTTCATTCCTTACCTGTTTTTATGAATAAAAAAGGCCCGCCATTTCTGGCGGGCCTGTATCGCTTATTTGTCTATTATTTCACATGGAAACACACACAAAGATCATCAGCTCGCCGGAAGGCAAGAAGCATGATGATGATGATGTGTGGTGTAAAGCTTCATTTCTGTTTTACCTGGGGACAAAGATAGGAATAGTTTTACATTGGCAAACTAAAAAATGTTAAAATCAGATTTCTGCGCAGGATAGAAAGGTGTACTGCCCCAAATAAATGGACAGGTAACAGGGTATATTCATTGGCAGGAAAATCAAAGGAAAGGGAGATAGGGGGCACAGGTGCTTTTCTGAGCATCAAAAAACTGAACCTGAACATCGCACAGTGTATTAATAACAATCGGAAATTGAACGGAGAGAACACAACTAACCAATATAAGCCGTACTAAGGCACCTGACTGGGAAAAATTATCTATTTTTATTACCGGGGAACAATTGTAACATAAGATATTATGCTAATTCAGCTGGTGCCCGTTACCGACCCGGTTCTAATCTTTACAATAATAATGTTTATTGTACTGCTGGTACCCGTTATTTTAAGAAAGACCCCGGTTCCTTCTATTGTGGGACTCATGGCTGCAGGTATTATTATCGGACCCTACGGCCTGTCTCTTGTCGCCGATAACGACATTGTTGAACTCTTCGGAAAGGTCGGACTCCTCTATATACTTTTTCTTGCAGGATTGGAAATTGACTATAGTGAGTTTCGTAAAAACAGGAATAAGGGGATATTTTTCGGCATCAGTACTTTTCTTTTTCCGTTTGCATCAGGTTATCTTATATCAACCCAGATTCTGTCTCTCAATGTAACACAAGGCCTTTTCATCGGCCTCATGATGGCCTCAAACACGCTTATAGCCTTTCCCGTTGTGAGCAAAATGGGTATTGCCCGCACTCCAGCAGTAAGCATTGCCATCAGCGGAACCCTCATAACCGATACCCTCGTCCTGGTACTTCTTACTCTCATTTCCGTCATTCTTATCGGAACCGGGTCCGGATCCTTTCCCTGGATGATGACCGCAATACTCCTGGTATTCATTCTTGTGATAATATTCGTTGTGCCATGGATCAGCGCCTGGTTCTTCAGGACAGTAACGAACGACGGTGATCTCCAGTTTTTGTACACGCTTACTATTCTTTTCGCCCTCTCATATAGTGCCGACATGGCAGGTGCCGAACCTATTATTGGAGCTTTCTTTGCAGGTCTGACCCTCAACAGGCTCATACCTTCAAATTCGGCATTGATGAACAGAATTTCATTCGTGGGAAATACACTTTTCATTCCCGTGTTTCTGATCAGTGTAGGGATGCTTGTCAACCTGAGGGTTCTATTTACCAACTTTAAAATAGAGGTTTATGCCGCATTGATGATAATAGTGGCCCTTGCCGGCAAATGGTTTGCTTCATGGGTAACCAGGGTAGTGTTCCGCCAGAATCGCTATGAATCCGACCTGATTTTCGGGCTTACCAGTGCAAGGGCTGCCGCAACACTCGCAGTGGCTCTTATTGGATATGATTACGGTATCATTGACGATGTGTTCCTTAATGCCGTAGTACTTCTTATTGTGGTTACCTCTCTCTTCAGCTCATGGTTTACAGAAAATGCCGGAAGACGATTTGGCAGGAGTGAACCTGATTTTGTTCCCGTTCATCAGGATATCGACATGGGAAGAATACTGGTACCGATAGCTAATCCCGACAATGTTGAAAAATTAATTGACCTTGCCATACTTCTGCGAACTCCAGGAACCAGGGAGCCGGTATATCCGCTTGCCATCGTAAAAGACGATGCAGAGGCAAAACAACGTATAAATTATTACAGACCTATCCTCGACAGGCTTATTAAACACGCTTCAGCATCTGAAATCCAGGCACATACTATTACACGGGTTGACATTAATATTCCCGATGCCATTGTCCGTGCATCAAAAGAACTAATGATATCGGAAATCGTTATGGGCTGGAGTGAAAAGGCCCCTGAAATAAACCGAATACTGGGAAGCACCCTGGAATCTGTACTTGCAGGTACCGATAGTCTGGTGATTGTCAGCCATCTGCCCCGGCCATTTAATACAACCGGCAAAATATTTGTTTCTGTGCCGGAATACGCTGAAAAAGAAACAGGGTTCCTTCACTGGCTTCAGACAATTGCCAATCTTGCTACTCAATTAAGCTGCAGTGTTTCATTTTATGCCTGCCCTGAAACCACAGAAGCAATACAGGAAGCCAGGATCACTATGAAAAAATCATTCTCTGTATCCTACATGGCAGCTGTCAGCCCCGACAAAATCATTACCCGGTCAAATACGAAGGAACAGGCCCTATATATTATTATCAGTGCGCGCAGAAAGACTGTTTCTTACAATAACAACCTACGCGGCCTGATATACAGCCTTCCTGATAAATCTCACGAAGAAAACCTTATTATTGTTTATCCCTGACAATTTTTGTGCGGAGTCAACTTTAAAAAGTCCTCATTAATTTCCATGCCGTGTAATCATTGCCTCAGCAATTTAGTAAAAACAGTTTGCTGACACGATCTGCAGGGACTGCGCCTGCAGAGACAAAAACGCCCCCAGGCGTGATCCAAGGGTGATGTCCCTTACAATAAAACATCAAACCAATTCACCATAGGCGAATGAGACCGGATTACGCCGGCTGCGACGGAGTCGCCCCCGGCGTGATCCAGGGGAGGAGGTCCTTACAAACTTATAAAAGGCTTATTGGCCTACAGGCCAATAAGTTACTTGTTTTTGCTTCAGGCCCTTCAGGCAAGCTTGAGGGCCCCTGCAAAAACAAGAGACCAGAGGCAGTGCCTCTGGCCTTTTGTTGGTTTGTGGGTTGTACTGGATTCGAACCAGTGGCCCCTACCCTGTCAAGGTAATGCTCTAAACCAACTGAGCTAACAACCCTCTTAAGTGTCTGCAAATATATGCCTTATGTCCGAAAAAAACAACATTCCCTGAAAAGAGCCTCACATAGTGGCCCTCAGTAAATAATTAATACTGCCCGTCAACTGAAGTCAACTCCCGATATATATGCAGGAGCCTCATAAAAGGCTTCCTTTTCCTCCTCCGAATAGCCTGTGAAATTGGCATATACCAGTCCGGGACGGGCATTAAGCATCCTGTTCAGGGCCCCCATGTCTAACCTGTTGCGGAGGGTTTCATAGAGGGGTCCCCTGTCGTCAACCCAGGTAAGTGCAGTATTGCAACCTGCAGCAACACATACCGATTCAAAAAGGGGAACCAGGGCCTCCTCCCTGCCTGGCAGATGAAAAATAGATCCCAGCGCTGCAAACCTGAAAAGGCCAGGATGAAATAACCTCCTGTAATAGGGTGCGAAGGGGAGAACCTTCATCATAATCCAACCCCATACGCCAGGCACGTTTTTGATAACATGCTCTGTCGGTATGGCACTAACACCGGCTATTATCCGCCCGTTTTCCTTCAGTACATAATAACGCCTGTCAGAAACCCCGGTATCATCAAAATAGAAGGAATAGTCATTGTAAAATTCATTCAGATGCCTCTCAATAACGGGATAATCATCACTCCGGGCAAGAGATACCGAAGGGGAGCTTACCGGACTGAACCTGCTGAAGGCAACCGTAAGAAACGACCTTATGTGTTCAAAGCCCGCCTGTTGAATTATGTTCTTTGTCCTCTCGTTCCTGCTCTCAACAAGGGCATAGAAAATATGCCTGTCCCCTTCCTTCACACCAGGGAAACCCATAAGATGAGGCTTGCTGAAAATCCTCAAAGCCTGACTCCTGAATGATCCCCTGCCCTCTTCAACATGACGCGAACGGGAACGACCTGAGAACCTTTCCGTCTGATACAATTGTCTGAATGACAGAAACCTTAGAAAAGTGGTCTGGAATTTATTCCCTCCAAGTGAGATAATCCTGAAACAGGCTCCTATTACTGCCGCAAGTGAATAGTTTCTCCTGAGAGTAACAAAATGCATGCACTCGCCGTAGGCCCTTATCTTCCCCGGGATGTCGCGCATAATGTACTGCATACCCCCCTCACTCCCCACCACGGTAGTCGATAGCAGTCCGGTTATCTCCTCATCAGCCTCATCTGAGACCTTAACCTCCAGGCCCCGGTAATTGAAAACTACCCTTTCACTCATCTTTTATTTTGCATCGAGGGAACCGAATACCTTCTGCAAAAGGGGAGTTACCCTTGCCGACACATCCTTTCGAATCTTCAGCTCCTCTTCCGCTATCTTCATGAATAGACCGTCGAGGGCCTTTTTTGTAAGGTAATCATCTATCTCGGTGTTGACGGTATTGAATCCTGCCAGCCTGCCGGCCAGTGTTCCTGCAAAACTGTTCCATTTGCCAGTGAGGGTCTCCCATGATTCCTTCGTGGAAATGCCGGCTATTATCTTCTTTTCGGTTGATACTGCTATCTTGGGCTTATACAGCGAGTAAAGCTCATTATAAGTGGTACTGTGCAGGTACTGTGTTGCTGCATTATCTTCTCCCCGAAGTATGTTGAAACCATCGGCAATGGTCATCTGGGTAACCGCCGAGACAAACACCGGCGCCACCTCTTTTGCCGCATCTTCAGCAGCCCTGTTGATACGGATTATCACATCCTCCACAAGCTTGTCACCCCCGGGAATCTTTGAAATATTGTCGACAATTACCTTTGCCTCCTCAGGCAACAGTACCTTTATAGCCAGATCACTGTAATACCCGTCTGTGAGTGACAGCCGCCCTGCCGAATTTTTTGCTCCCGTTATCAGCGCCTCCTTTAGTCCGCTTATTACCTCCTGTTCTGTCAGTGCAGCAGGTGCAACAGTTTCCAGAACCTTCAGCAGCTCTGCACATCCTGCGGCCAGCACTGCAAGAGCCGCAATCATTAATATTCTCTTTTTCATAACCTGTTATTATGTTACTTAATTCATAGCGTTAATCACTGAATTCCTTTGCTTAATAGTGTTTCTGCATAAATCATGTCGGCAGGTGTTGTAATCTTGATGTTTTCCCTGTTGCCCTCCACTACACTCACAGGTATTCCGGCCTGTTCGGCTACAGTGGCATCATCTGTATAATGTGCGTTATAGTCAATCTCATAAGCCTTTTTAATGAGATCGAGTCTGAACACCTGCGGTGTCTGAACCAGCCTGATGGCCTCCCTGCTTATAGGCAGACTGCCCCTGATGGTAACCATCCTGACCGATTCAGCCGGGGTCACGGCCGGAATAGCCGCCCCCGTTTTTGTTGCCTCGTCAAAACAATTAAGCACCGTTTCCGCAGATACCAGCGGCCGTACTCCGTCATGAATTGCCACTAATCCCTCTCCGGAAAAAGATAAAAGCCCATTTCTTACCGACCGAAACCTTTCTTCGCCTCCCTCTGCTACCGAGTGTTTTACCGAAAACCTATAACTGCCAACAAGTTCCTGCCAGAGAGAAAGAAACTTACCCGGCAGTACAACAGTAATATCGGCATTACCGACTATGCCTGCCATCCTTTCGATGGTGTGCATAAGAATAGGCCTTCCGTTGAGGAGAAGGAACTGTTTGGGCGTGGCCTGTCCCATCCTCCTGCCCAACCCTCCGGCAACAATCAGTACATACCGTTTCATAACATGCCGGTCAAAATATCCGGAACTTTATCCGTTCCTTATCATCATTCCTTTGTATACAGGAACCTCTTAATACTGCGTTTTGGGGTCTTGACAAACTCCTCGGGATGTATCCTTATCTTGCTTACCGCCATGAAATCGGGAAGTCTCTCATTTACAACCTTTCTGGTGGTCTCAAGTATTTCAAGAAGCTGACTTTCACTTATATTGTCCTTCTGCCTGGTCTCATGATCGGGATAGATAAGGGCTATCAGCTTGTTGTCCTCCGATATCACCAGCGATTCCATTACCATGTACTGGTTATTGAAAATCGATTCAATCTCTTCAGGATAAATGTTCTTTCCCGAAGGTCCGAGGATCATGCTTTTGCTCCTGCCCTTGATAAAGATATTGCCTTCGCGGTCGATCATTCCCAGGTCGCCGGTATGCATCCAGCCCGCTTCATCAATAACCTCTTTCGTCGCTTTTTCATTTTTGTAATACCCATCCATCACATTCTCGCCCCTGAGTATGATCTCTCCGATACCGGTCTTCGGGTCGGGATTGTCAATCTTAACCTCAAGAGTATCGACGGATCTCCCCGATGCACCCAGCTTAGTTGTATCCCACGAAGCATAGCTGATCAGGGGCCCGCATTCGGTCATACCATAGCCGACCGTAAACCTGAAACCTATCTTCCTGAAGAATCTCTCGGCATCGGCATTAAGAGCAGCACCACCTATTACCACCTCCTTGAAGCGCCCGCCGAAACTTTCAATAAGTTTTTCCCGAATCTTCTTATGAAGAATAATGTTTATGCCGGGAACCTTCAGGAGTATTTTCATTGCCGGCTTCGATATCACGGGCAACAGCTGCTTCTTGTAAACCTTCTCTATCACCAGCGGAACCGACAATATGAGCCTTGGTTTTATCTCCTTGAAGGCCTGAACAATTATCTGTGGCGATGGCGTTTTGGTCAGAATGGTAATATGACACCCGTAGGTAAAGGGGAACAGGAACTCAAAGGCACAACCGTATGTGTGGGCAAGGGGCAGGAACGATACCAGCGGGTCACCCGGCTCGAGTGGCATGTGATGCTGTGCAAACCTTACGTTGGCAGCCAGACTGTTGTGGCTGATCATCACCCCCTTAGAAAAACCCGTGGTTCCCGAGGTGTAACTTATCACGGCCAGCTTGTCATTGGTGATGCCCGAGAACCTGATATGCTCGGGTTTCAGTTCGGGATACCTTTCTTTCCAGGTTGCCCCCACTCCGTCAAAGGCTTTCCGGAAATTGCTGCCGGCAGCATCAATCAACCCGAATGTGTCAAGCGAAATCACGGCTTTTATTTCCGGCATGTTTTTGTAATCGAGTGTCTCCCATATCTTTTCGTCAACATACAGCAGTTTGGAATCTGAATGATTGACAATATTAGTGAGATCCTCTGCCCTGAAATCGGGAAGTATGGGTACAATTACCGCTCCGTATGTTACGGTGGCCAGGTATGTCACACACCAGTTTGCAGAGTTCTTGCCGATGAGTGAAACCTTGTCTCCAACGGCTATCCCCATAGCCTCGAAGGTTATGTGAGTTTTAAGGATCATCCCGGCAATCTCCCTGTATGTATATCCCTTTTCCCTGTAGTTCGACAGGGCTTCGATTTCCCAGCTTCTTCTTATGCTGTCCTCGATGTAACCAATCAATCTTTCTTCGATCATATCATGAGGTTTTTGTTTGATGTAAAGTTAATAAATTGGTATAACCTGCCCTTAATGCCTGTAGTGTTGTCTCCGTACATTCATTGCAGCCTTTATGTCAGAACCGGAACATAAGTAGCAATGCAATTATGGATACCAGGTTGACAACCATAAAGAAATAATTATATTCTTCCCGCCTTTTGCTGAAATATCCGAGCTTGCGCGCAAAAATGCCGATTGTGGGAGCAAAAAGAACAACCAGAAAGGCAAAAAACTCAACGTCGGCAAACACCGAGCTTAATCCATCCCTGTAGAAGCTTGCCAGAAAGACTATGATCAGTAAAACAATAAGATAGGCCAGGTAGCTCGATTTCAGCAGAAATGTCGACAGCGGACGGCGCTTGTGCATCCTGTGTGGCTTCAGGTATGCATATGCTATTGAAAACACCAGAAGCATGAAGACAACTCCAAGGATTTTACTCATAACATCGGGAAAGTTCGGCATGACTGAACAGGTTTATAATTCTTGTCAACCAACATGCAGTAAGCTACTGAATGTTATTTCCCTCCAATATACTAATATTTATTTGTTCAGTTGATCAATGCTGAAAATAATGCCTTAAACCAATGCGTGCCGAAATTTTGGTGAAAAGCGGGTCTGGCTAAAGAAAAAACCCGTCATCGATGGTGCTTTGACGGGTTTGTCCTGCATGTGGCTATATCCTGTTATTTGCCGCTGCCGGTTCTCCTGCTGCTGCTGTTACTGCTGCTCTTGCCTGAGGATTTACTGTTAGTGGAACTGCTCTTCGACGAAGTGTTGCTGCTCCTCTGAACTGCAGCCCCTGAACTCCTCTGGGTGGAGCTGCTGCTCCTCTGTACCGCAGCTCCTGAACTCCTCTGGGTGGAGGCGCTGCTCCTCTGAACTGCAGCCCCCGAACTCCTCTGGGTGGAGCTGCTGCTCCTCTGTACCGCAGCCCCTGAGCTCCTCTGGGTGGAGGTGCTGCTCCTCTGTACT
>JAVEWX010000206.1:0-4151 GCA_034004335.1 Bacteroidales bacterium
GGCCTGCGGCCCGCATAGGGCATGGGGCATGGGGCATGGAAAAAGGTATTCGGTAATCAGTGATCGGTAAACGGTAAAAGGCCTGCGGCCCGCATAGGGCATGGGGCATGGTAAATTGGTGATTGGTAGCCGGGGAATGGCGTCCGGCGTCTGATGACCCTGAACCGAGCCCCGGCTTGTCGGGGCGAGCTCGCGACCGAAGGGAGCAACCCTGAACCGAGCCATAAGCTATTTCATCGGAGGCGTAGTCGAAGGTAAATTTTTGAATCAGGAATTTTGAATCAGGAATTTTGAATCAGCAACCCCTTTCTCCGTTTTCCCTGAATTTATATATCTTAACCGATATTTTCAAATTCTGACCATGAAACGACTTATTCCATTTATCCTTGTAATACTTGCCGGCTGTAATCAGCAGGCGCCGGATTCCGTTGAGGGTTCACTGCCGGGACATCCATATGCGATTCCACGTTTTGACGATTCAACTTCCTTCTCTACGCTGGAAAAGGCTTTCCCGGTGATAGACCGGCTGTTCGTAACCTATGCGGAGAGGAACCATCTCCCCTCCATAAGCTACGGCATTATAGCGGGGGGCCGTCTAGTTCATTCGCTAAGTATCGGTACAGCCAACATCGAGAAGGGTATTCCTTCATCTGAAAGAACGCTTTACCGTATTGCCTCCATGAGTAAGAGTTTTACTGCCATGGCCATCCTTAAGCTGCGTGACGAAGGTAAGCTCAGCCTCCGCGATCCTGTAGAGAAATGCATCGGGGAGATGGCGAATGCGGGAAGGCTGACTGCCGACGCGTCTCCTGTGACAATCCTTGATCTGATGACCATGTCATCGGGTTTGCCTGAGGATAATCCCTGGGCTGACCGCCAGCTCGATGACACCGATGAGGAGCTGCTGGAAGTACTGCGTAAGGGACTCTCGTGGTCGAATGTGCCGGGGGTAAACTATGAATACAGCAACCTGGGCTTTGCCATGCTTGGAAGGATAATAACCCTTGTCTCGGGTAAACCCTTCCAGAAGTATATAACTGAAAACATACTGAGGCCGCTGGGCATGAATGACACAGGGTATGAATATGGTGACATGCATGAGGAACAGCTTGCCCCCGGCTATCAGTGGAGTAACGGCACATGGAACGGTGTTCCCCTGTTGCACGACGGCTCCTACGGCTCTATAGGAGGTATGATATCGTCTGTTGAAGACTTCAGCAGGTATGTCGCCCTCCATCTTGACGCATGGCCACCCCGCGATGATGCCGAAAACGGTCCGGTAAGGCGGAGCACCATAAGGGAGATGCAGCAGCCATGGCGTTTCAGCTCACTGGCGTCGACCGCCAGGGATGGCAGGGGTGAACCCTGTCCCAATGTCACGGGCTATGGTTACGGCCTTGCCTGGCGTAAGGATTGCAGGGGGATCGTGCGCATTGGACACAGCGGAGGCCTGCCCGGCTTTGGGAGCGCGTGGCAGATTTATCCCGACTACGGCATAGGGATAGTGTCGTTTGCAAACAACACCTACGCGGGCACAACCAACATCAACACTATAGCGCTCGACTCGCTGGTGGCTGTCGGAAATTTACGGCCCCGGGCTCTGGCAACATCATCGATACTACGGCAGCGTCTTGAGGAAATCATTGAGATCCTGCCAGGATGGAAGGAAGAACAGACAGCCATTTTTGCCGACAATTTCTTCCAGGATGAATCTGTTGAGATCAGGAGGGCTACCGCACAAAGGATATTTGATGAAGCGGGGCAGGTGATACGTATCCATGAACCGGTACCGTTGAACCAGTTGCGCGGCAGTGTGATCATCGAATGTGAAAGGAGGAACATCAGGGTCTCCATCACCCTTAATCCTGAGCGCGAAGCCCTTATCCAGCAACTGGATATACGCTCAACGGCCAGGCAGGATTAATCGAAAAGGTGCTTCAGCGGTTATCCGTTTTTTTCTATCTTCGTGCCATAATTTCAAAACCCCGGCAATGTCAAAGGGAACAAAGGCGATATTACTGGTTCTGCTAACACTGGTGGCCGACCAGATTCTTAAGATATGGGTAAAGACAACCTTCGTGCTCGGTGAGCAGATTCCCCTGATAGGCAACAGGATAACCCTTCATTTCATTGAGAACAACGGCATGGCCTTCGGCATGGAGATGGGGGGTGCAACGGGTAAGATAATACTGACTCTGTTCAGGATAGCCGCAGCCTGTGCAATAGCCTGGTATCTTTCTACGCTGGTCAGGAAGAATGTGCCCACCGGTTTTATTCTTTCCATAGCAGCAATCCTTGCCGGTGCCCTTGGGAACATCATTGACAGCATGTTCTACGGAATGATATTCTCGGAGAGTTTCTACCAGCCTGCAACAATGTTTCCGGAGGGTGGTGGTTACTCGTCTTTCATGCAGGGAAGGGTCGTCGATATGTTCTATATGCCGGTGATCAACACAAGCTGGCCTGAATGGTCACCTTTCAGACCGGGAGAATCATTCATATTCTTCCGCCCGGTATTCAATATTGCTGATGCGGCAATCACTACCGGGGTAATATCGATTATTGTGTTCCAGAAAAGATTCTTTGCCCACGAGAAGGAAGAGGAGCAGCAGGAATAGCCGGATTGACCGTTACCGGGTCATTCGCCGCAGCTGTCGAGGCAGGCTATGATATCCCTGAGCCGTTCGTGCCTGAGAAAATAGTAAGTATTCTTGCCCTCGCGCTTTGAGAGAAGAACTCCCTTGTCCCTGAGAATGCCCAGGTGGTGGGATGCGGTGGATTGCTCGATGCCCAGGCTGTTGTGTATTTCGGTAACCGTAAGTTTTTCGCCGTTTTCAAGAATTCCGATGATGGAAATCCTTATGGGATGAGCTATTGCCTTGAGCATTGAAGCAGCCCTTTCAAGTTTTTCGGGGGTAATGTATTCCTTTTCCATTGGGTTCGAAAAAATTTTATCAAATATATTTAAATATGTTAATGCCATCAATATGTTAGAGGACATGTTTAATGCTGTTTCAGAAGTGACGCGGTCAGGCATATGTCGTTGTTTAATTCATACTTGCTATATTTGGGGGAATTATCAGGAGTAAATGGCGGCACTAAAACAGATCAGGGGTCCGGTTGAAAATGAGATGGCCGAGTTCGAACGCTATTTCAACCACGCCATGCGCAGCAACATTCCGCTGCTCAGGATCATCCTGAACTATATTCTCCGCCGCAAGGGCAAGCAGATGAGGCCGCTGCTGGTGCTGCTGTCCGCAAAACTTCATGGTTCGATAAGTGAAGCTACCTATATAGCCGCTACATTCATGGAATTGCTGCATACAGCAACGCTGGTTCATGATGATGTGGTTGACGATGCACATGAAAGAAGAGGAGCTTTGTCAATCAATGCGCTGTGGAACAGCAAGATAGCTGTACTTGTTGGAGACTACATGCTGGCGCGGGGATTGCTGATGGCAGTTGAAAAGGGGCGGTATGACATGCTCGATATCGTGTCGGAGGCAGTCAGGTCGATGAGCGAGGGCGAGCTGCTGCAGCTTCAGAAATCGAGGAAGCTCAATATTACCGAGGAGGACTATTTCAGGATAATACGCATGAAGACTGCTGCACTCATTGCGGCATGCACGGCATGTGGTGCCAGGTCGGTAAGTGACGACCCCGACCTGATAGCAAATATGAAGGAGATGGGCGAGACTATTGGCATTGCCTTCCAGATAAGGGATGACATACTCGACTATGAAGGCAACGGACTTACGGGAAAGCCTGCAGGCAATGACATAAAAGAGAAAAAGATAACCCTTCCGCTGATACATGCTCTTGAAAAAAGTGACAGGAGGAGCAAACGTGAGATACTTTCCGTTGTAGGTGCAAAAAAGAAATCCCACGATGATGTAAGGAGGGTTGTAAGGTTTGTTTACGAGTCGGGCGGTATTGACTATGCAGATAAGATGATGAAACTTTATCGCGACAAGGCCCTTGCAATACTTGATACCTGTCCGCCGGGTGATGTGAATGATTCGCTTAGGGAGTTTATTCACTATACTACGTCGCGGAAGAAATGAATTCAGTGAAAGGTATGGGGTATGGGGTGAACGGTAAACGGTAAACGGTAATCAGTAATCGGTGATCGGTAATCGGTAATCGGTGAT
>JAVEWX010000052.1:0-19865 GCA_034004335.1 Bacteroidales bacterium
AGATCGAAAGCTTCCAGGTGCAGGCACAGCAGCAGATGCAGGAGACGCAGACAAAACTGTTTGAACCCATTATAGCTAAAGCCGACAAGGCTGTTAAGAGTGTCGGTCGTGAAAATGGCTTCCTGTATATATTTGATACCTCGAAGGGAGTGGTGCTCTTCTTTGATGAAACAAGAAGCACCGATGTTACAAGCCTGGTGAAGGCTAAACTCGAGATTAAATAACTGTTAATTGATTTAATCTGACCATCCCCTCCGTGGGATGGTCATTTTTATATAAGAGTGTGCACAGGAAACGGCCAATAGGCATTTTTGATTCAGGAGTAGGAGGACTCACAGTAGCCAATGCCATCAAGCAGGTTCTGCCGGGTGAAAGCATAGTCTATTTCGGAGACACTGCTCATCTTCCATATGGTGATAAATCGGCTGAAGCGATAGTATCATACTCAAGACGAATTACTGAATTTCTTCTCAGTCATGAAGCCAAGGTCATACTTGTGGCCTGTAATTCAGCCTCCGCTTCAGCTTATGGGATGCTGAGGAAGGAATATGGTGACAGAGCCCTCATCATCGATGTTATTGATCCGGTGGTTGACTACCTCTGCTCAAAGTCTTTCAGAAAAACTGCGGTTATTGGAACCAAAAGAACCATTCTGTCAGGAACCTATGAGGAGAAGGTAACCGCAAAATGTCCCGCCACTGAGGTAGTGTCATTGGCAACACCCCTTTTTGTGCCAATGATAGAGGAGGGGTTTATCTTCGATGACATAAGCAATGCAATTATCAGGGCCTATCTGTCCGAAGATATTTTCAATGGCATCGATGCCCTGGTCCTGGGATGTACCCATTATCCTATTATCAGGAACCAGATAGCCAAATACTTCAATTTCGATATCGAGGTTGTTGACTCTGCGCGCATCGTTTCACTTGCCCTCAAACGTGTAATGGAAGAGAATAATCTGCTTGAGAACACGGGAGTGACCGTTGACAAGTTTTTTGTTTCTGACTATACCCCGTGGTTTGAGAAGATAGCAAGGATGTTTTTCGAAGGGGATATCAATCTTTCAAAAGCCGATATCTGGACATAGCTCAAAGGTCGGTATCATGATAACCCTCTTCCGGGAGATACCATTTTGAATAGAAGGGATAGTTTTCGGCTATCCTTTTTATCATTTCACCTGTTTTCCCGGGCTCTGTCTTCTTAATGAACCTGGCAGGTACTCCGCCGAAGAGTGATCCCGGCTCTATTACTGTATTCTCAAGTACAACAGCACCGGCTGCGATCACTGAATTCTCACCGATCACTGCATTATCCATAATAATCGCGCCCATCCCTATCAATACATTGTTGCCAACCCTGGCCCCGTGGAGAATTACGTTATGACCAACTGAAACATTGTCACCGATTTCTATGACCGTTTTACCATAGGTACAATGGAGTACTGAATTATCCTGGATGTTAACCCTGTTGCCAATCCTTATTGAATTTACATCTCCCCGTATTACTGTATTAAACCAGACACTGCATTCATTACCGATAATCACATCCCCGATTATTGTAGCATTGTCGGCTATGAAACAGTCACTGCCGATTTTCGGATCAAAACCTCTTAAACTTTTAATTAAAGCCATGTTTTGGTGTGTTTTCTGCAAAGATAGTTTCTGTTTTCAGTGATCATTGATGGATAGAAGGAAACATGACCAAAATCATGATAAAAATCAACTTTATGTAGGGTGCCTATAAGTTTAATTAACTATTTTTGTCATGTGTAATACCAATTCAATTGCGTATTGTTATAAAATGGGCAGATTTATAAGTCAGATGCATATGATATCAAATTCGTATGCATTTGTTTTTAGTAATCTGCCAAAACTAAAAGTAAACTATAAATAAAGTCATGAGTAAAAAATCACAGGTCATTGAAAGGGATGAGGTAGTAATCCGGTTTTCAGGTGACTCGGGTGATGGAATGCAGCTTACCGGAACACTTTTCTCAAATGCCGCGGCGCTGTTCGGAAACGACCTTTCCACATTTCCTGATTATCCTGCCGAGATCAGAGCTCCACAGGGAACGGTGGGCGGAGTTTCAGGATTCCAGGTACACCTTGGTCAGTCTGAAATATATACTCCCGGAGATTATGCCGATGTTCTCGTCGCCATGAATCCTGCTGCGATAAAGGCCAATGCAAGATGGCTTAATGATGGGGCAATCATAATATATGACTCTGATGTTTTCATTGAGAAGAACATTCAGAAGGCAGGATATAATTCTGATCCCTTTGCCGAAGACAAGCTTGACAAGTACAAGGCCATCGGGGCTCCTATAACGACACTGGTAAAGGAGGCCCTGAAGGATACCGGGCTCGACCCGAAGAGTATACTCCGGACGAAGAATATGTTTGCACTGGGTATGGTCTATTTCCTTTTCGACAGGACTCTTGAATATACCATGACCTATTTCGACGAGAAATTCGGCAAGAAACCGTTAATTGCAGAGGCCAACAAAACAGTACTCAAGGCAGGTTACTACTATGCAGAAACTGTTGAGGCATTCACTGCAATCATTAAGATAAATCCGGCCAATATTGAAAAGGGCACATATCGCAATATAAGCGGAAATGCAGCAACAGCATGGGGCTTCTTGGCAGCTGCCGAGAAGTCGGGCCTTGAGCTCTTTGTCGGATCATACCCGATTACTCCGGCAACGGGGATACTTGAAGAACTGGCCGCAGCGAAGTCTCTTGGCGTCAAGAGTTTCCAGGCCGAGGATGAAATAGCCGGCATTTGTACGGCAATAGGTGCCAGCTTCGCAGGTGATCTCGCCGTCACATCCACTTCAGGGCCCGGGCTTGCACTTAAGTCGGAGGCAATTGGTCTGGCGGTGATGGCCGAACTTCCCCTGGTTATCGTTGATGTTCAGAGAGGAGGACCCTCAACAGGTTTGCCGACTAAAACCGAACAATCAGATCTTTTTCAGGCTCTTTACGGCAGAAATGGAGAGTGCCCTGTGGTATTGATAGCTGCCAGCACTCCTTCAAACTGCTTTAATTTTGCGTTTGAATCGGCAAGGATCGCCCTTGAGCACATGACTCCGGTTGTATTGATGACAGATGGTTTTCTGGCCAATGGTTCGGAACCCTGGAAGATACCCTCCATGTCCGATCTTCCGGAAATAAAACCACCTTTCGCGGTTAAGACTGACAAACCATATCTGCCCTATGAAAGGGATACAGAGTTGCTTAGGAGAGAATGGGCGATACCGGGAACACCGGGACTGGAGCACCGCGTGGGCGGTCTTGAAAAGACTGTAAAGGGGACTGTCTCCTATGTTCCTGAAAACCACGAGAATATGGTCAAGGCGAGAGCCGGCAAGGTAGCAAGGGTTGTCAGCAAAATTCCTGACCTCGACGTTTATGGATCACAGACGGGTGATCTTCTGTTAGTGGGATGGGGAGGAACATATGGTCATCTTCTCTCGGCAACACGTGACCTGGTTGCTGCCGGAAAGAAGGTGGGACTGGCCCATTTCAATTACATCAACCCGCTGCCTGCCAACACCAGGGCGGTTTTCGAAAGATTCAAACGAATAGTTGTATGCGAGCTGAATATGGGTCAGTTTGCAAACTACCTCAGGATGAATTTCAACGGCATCACATTCGAACAATACAACAAGGTGCAGGGACTGCCTTTAACCATACGGGAAATTAAACACATCTGCACAAAATTACTGGAGGAAAAATAGCCATGGAAGAAGCAAAAGTTCAATATACAGCCAAGGATTTCAAGAGTGATCAGGAGGTAAGGTGGTGCCCCGGATGTGGCGATCATGCTATTCTTGCAGCCATTCAGAAGGCCCTTGCCGAAATTGGAGTACCCAAGGAAAAGTACGCATTCATTTCGGGCATTGGGTGCTCATCGAGGCTGCCCTACTACATGGATACATATGGTTTCCACGGAATTCACGGGAGGGCTTCTGCCATTGCCTCTGGAGTGAAGGTGGCAAATCCTGAACTCAGTGTCTGGCAGATAACTGGAGATGGCGACGCCCTGGCAATAGGCGGCAATCACTTCATACACCTGGTAAGGAGGAATATTGATATAAACCTGGTATTGTTCAACAACGAGATATACGGACTTACCAAGGGGCAGTATTCGCCAACCTCACAGAAGGGTATTCATACCAAAACATCTCCTTACGGGACAATTGAGGAGCCATTCCAGGTAGGTCCCCTGGTGATAGGTGCCAGAGGAAAATTCTTCGCCAGAACAGTTGATTCAAACGTCAATCTATCGACCGAGATATATGTTGAGGCTGCAAAACACAAGGGTACTTCTGTTGTCGAGGTCCTTCAAAACTGTGTCATTTTCAATGATGCAATTCATGACGTGGTCCTCGACAAGGAGGTCAGGGACGACCGGACAATAATTCTGAAGCATGGCGAGCCCATGATATTCGGTAAGGAGCGTGAAAAGGGTATAATACTCGATGGATTGAGGCTAAGAGTAGTAAAAATTGGTGAGAATGGCATCACGGTCGACAAGCTTCTTGTCCATGACGCTCATGAAGCTAATCCGGGTATCCAGTATATGCTGGCGACAATGAATTATCCGGAATACCCTGTAGCATTGGGAGTAATAAGGGCAGTTCCCTCATTCACATATGAGGAAGCCCTGAAGGATCAGATTGAAAATGTGAAGTCGAATACAGCCATCAGGTGCATGGATGACCTTATGTCGAGCGGGCCAACCTGGCAGGTATAGGGTTAAGGAACGGTCAATCAGGTCTTGCCGCCCATATGCTATTAGCACCGGGCAGTAATCCATTAACCTGTCTGTTCATTATTGGAAACTTTCGTTATCTTTAGTTTCCATTATTTACATTTTCCATAAATGGTCAGTACCAATCTCAACGACCCTGAATATAAGCGTCTTCTGCAGGAGCAGAATGAGAGACTCAAGGAACTTGCCTGCATAAACCAGACCACGGCTATTCTGAAGGAGGGCAAAAGGATTGAGGAAGCCCTTCAGCAGATAGTGATGGTTTTACCCGCAGCATGGCAGTATCCCGAATATACGGTTGCCAGGATCAGCCTCGGGGAGTTTACTATCACAAGTCCCGATTTTGCAGAGTCGGACTGGAAGATGTACCAGGATTTCAAAACCATTGACGGGCAGACAGGAAGGATTGAAATCTTCTATACGATGGAATTCAGAAGGGAGGATGAGGGTCCATTCCTTAGTGAGGAGAGGGATCTGCTTCAGAATATCTCGAGTCTGATTACCGGGTACATCAACAGTCGGAAAGCCACTGACATAATGAGGCTTTCCCTGCAGCAGCAACAGGAAAAGGAGGAGGCTGAAGGCAGGGATATTTCCAGCAGAAAGCTCCTGCAGAGGTTTCTCGACAGGCATAACGCCGAGCGGGATGTCTTCCATGACCTCATGCCATTCAAGGTCAAGGAGATACTGCTGATAGCCAATCTATATGATGCCTATTCGATTGAGGGGGAGGGAAGGTTCTCCGATATGATCCTGGGGGAATACTATCAGCTCAACCTTACATCAATTCCGAGGGTTACGGGGGTTTCGGGTGAGGATGAGGTTTTCAGCAGGCTGAAGTCGCGTCACTACGATCTGATAATTATTATGGTTGGTGTCGACAGGGAGACTCCCCTGAAGCTTTGCAGGAAGATAAAGGAAGAATACCCTTACGTTACAACATATCTCCTTCTTAACAATCCATGCGATGTTGAATATGTTAAGGAGAAAAAGGACAGCGGGGTTCCCTTTGACAATTATTTTGTCTGGACCGGTGAGTCGAAGGTTTTCTTTGCCATGGTCAAGCTACTGGAGGATAGGGTAAACGTTGAGAATGACACAAAAAGAGGGTTAACGAGAGTCATACTGATTGTTGAAGATTCAGCCCTGTATTATTCGAGTTATCTTCCGATGCTCTACAACCTGGTTCTTGAGCAGACCCAGCACCTTATAGAAGACATATCGACAGATGAACTCTATAAGCTTCTCAAACTCAGAGCCAGGCCCAAGATCCTGCTTGCCACAACCTTTGAAGAAGCATTGATCGTATTCAATACATATCGCGATTACCTGTTATGTGTGATTTCCGACATGAGGTTCCCCAGGGCCGGCATACTTTCCAATACAGCAGGATACGATCTTATCCGGACAATTAAAAATGAGTTTCCGAACCTTCCCTCGGTGTTGCAGTCATCCGATCCTGATAATGCCAGGTATGCCCATGCCCTGCGTTCCAGTTTCATAAACAAAAACTCTGAGAGCCTGCTGCAGGACATCAGATCATTCATTACATATTACCTTGGATTCGGGAGTTTCGTATACCGCGACACCCATGGCAAACAGATAGCCGTTGCCAAGACTATGAAAGAATTCGAGAGTTACCTGGAAACTATTCCTGAAGATTCGCTGGTTTACCATGCCATGAAAAACCATTTCAGCCTCTGGCTCATGGCCAGGGGAGAGGTGAACATCGCCAAGACAATAGGCCCCATGAAGGTCTCCGATTTCGAGAGTCTAAGGGAGTTGAGGGAATTCATCCTCAACATAATCAGGAAGAGGCGGCGGGAAATGAATATGGGCAAAGTCATCAATTTCGAGGAGTCGGCAATAATAGATGAGACAAATGTTGTAAGCCTGGCAGGTGGTTCGCTCGGAGGAAAGGGCAGAGGCCTGGCATTCATAAATACACTGATCTATAGCTTTGACCTTGGTCGTCTCCTTCCACCGGGAGTAGTGGTTAAGTCACCGGTGACGGCGATTATCGGAACCGATGAATTTGACATGTTCATGGAAAGAAACCACCTGTGGGAGAAGATCAAGGAGGTAAAGGACTATGAGGAACTCAAGAAGATATTCATTGCCGGCAGCCTGTCATACAGCCTCGACAAGGAGCTCAAGGTGTACCTGAGGCATATGATTAAACCACTGGCAATCAGATCTTCCAGCCTTTTTGAGGATTCCATGAGCCAGCCTTTTTCAGGGATATTCGGAACATACCTTCTTCCAAACAACCACCCCGACTTTGATGTAAGGTACCGGCATGTATGCGAAGCCATCAAGCTCGTATTCGTTTCGATATACAGCAAGACGGCCCGTACTTACTTCGAGGCTATCAACTACAAGGTGGAACAGGAAAAGATGGCTGTGGTAATACAGGAGGTTGTGGGCAACAGGTTCGAGAATGCCTTTTATCCTCACATAAGCGGCACTGCGCAGTCCTATAATTTCTATCCTGTAGCCCATATGACCCCTGAGGATGGTTTCGCAGTAATTGCCCTGGGTCTCGGCCAGTATGTAGTTGAGGGCGAGAAGGCGTACAGGTTCTCCCCTGCTTATCCGGAGATTGATATTGTTTCGCAGCGCGATCTGTACCGCAACTCACAGGTCTGCTTCTACGCGGTCGACATGGATAAACAATCGATAAACCTGCTGGAGGGCGAGAATGCAGGGCTGGTAAAGCTTGATCTCTCCGATGCGGAAAGGCATAATACCCTGAGACATTGCGCCTCGGTGTATAATCCCGATAACGATACTATCACTCCGGGGCTGGAAAGCCATGGACCCAGAGTAGTGAATTTTGCCAATATACTTAAATATGACTACATGCCTCTTGCGGGCACCCTTAAGATAGTCCTCGATGTCGTTAAAGAGGCTTTCGGAACGCCCGTCGAGATAGAATTTGCCGTTGACCTGAAACGTGACGCCTCAGGCAATGTCTCGTTCTACCTGCTCCAGATCAAGCCGATGGTGGGAACCGGATCGGGATATACAATCGACGAGGAAGCACTTAAACAGGAATCGGTCATTCTCAAGACCCATAAGAGTATGGGTAATGGCCTGGTTGACTACATTACCGATATTGTCTTCATTGAGCCTGACCTCTTCGATAACACCCTTACCGAAAAGATGGCTAAGGAGATTGAGGAGATTAATGATATAATGCTGAAAGAGAACCGGAAATATGTGCTTATAGGTCCGGGCCGGTGGGGAACACGCGACAAATTCATAGGAGTACCTGTTGTCTGGCCACAGATATCCAATGCAAAGGTTATTGTTGAAGTAAGCCTGCCTGATTTCCCCCTTGATGCCTCCCTTGGTTCCCATTTCTTCCATAATGTAACCTCAATGAATGTCGGTTATTTTTCCGTTAATCATACCACTCCCGAAGATTTTGTAGACTGGGACATTTTAAGATCTCAGGAGGTCGTCTTCAAGGGGAATTATTTCCGGCAGGTGAGGTTCGGCAAGCCGATTATGATAAGGATGGATGGGAAGAACCGTGTGGCAGTGGTTTCCTTTGGTCCCTCCGTTGCCAGCAATGGCTGTAACCAGGAAAGGAGTAAGGGAGAGTGTAGCGAAAAGGCACGCAATATCAGACTGGCAAGGTCAGGTAAAAAACCAATCCGATAACGTATGGCACTGATTGAAGGTATCAACGAGCTGCAGAAGTATGATTTTACGGATACTTCATTCAACCTGTTGATGCAGAGACGTATCCATCGTGTTTTGCTCATTTGCAGCAGCTATGACAATTATATGTTGGAGGAAGATGGAAGGATTGATGAGCAGATTTTCAATGAATACGTCAGCCTGAACCTCAGGTATCCTCCCACATTTGTTCAGACCGACAATGCTGAAGATGCATTTGAAATACTTGAAAAGGACAACATCGACCTTGTTATCTCAATGTTAAGCCTGAGAGGCGGGGATCCGTTTGCCCTGGCCAAGCGCATTAAGGAAAAAAAGCCTGATATTCCTATTGTTGTCCTAACCTATTTCTCCAGGGAGGTCTCGCTCAGGCTGGCCCGTGAAGACCTCAGCGCCATTGATTATGTGTTCTGCTGGCTGGGTGATGCATCCCTCCTCCTGGCAATAATCAAGCTGATAGAGGACAGGATGAATGCAGAATATGACATCGAGCAGGTGGGAGTACAGGCAATAATACTGGTGGAGGACTCAATAAGATATATTTCGTCATACCTGCCCAATCTATATAAGATTATCCTGGTGCAGTCGCGTGATTTCCAAAGGGAGGCGCTCAATGAGCACCAGAGGATGCTTAAACTCAGGGGAAGGCCCAAAATACTCCTGGCCACAAATTTTGAGGATGCCCTGAAGTTGTACAACAAGTATAAGCATAATGTTCTCGGAGTAATATCGGATGTCAGTTACAAACACGATAATGTTACCCTCGACAATGCAGGCGTGGAACTGTGCAAGATAGTCCTTGCCGATGATGAAAGGGTACCCTTCCTTCTTCAGTCCTCCAACCAGAACTATAAAGCAGTGGCTGAAGATTTGGGGGCAGGTTTTATAAACAAATATTCCAAATCACTTTCGCTGGAACTTCGCAATTTCATTATTCAGAACCTTGCGTTCGGACCTTTTGTCTTCAGAAACCCCGACACCATGGAAGCTATTGCGATAGCTACTGATCTTCAGAGTCTCCAGCAGAAACTGCTTACGGTTCCCGACAAGACTCTTGAGTTCCATGCAATGAGGAACCATTTCAGTAAATGGCTGAATGCCAGGGCTCTGTTTCCTGTGGCCCAGATGTTTAAATATGTCAGGAGGGAAGATTTTCAGTCAACTGATGAGATGCGGCGCTTCCTCTATGTTGCCATCTCCAGCTTCAGGCTGGGAAAGGGCAGGGGTGTCATTGCCAAGTTCGACAAGACCAGTTATGATGAGTACACTACCTTTTCGCGTATCGGAGAGGGCTCAATTGGAGGTAAGGCCAGGGGGCTGGCCTTTATTAACAGCATCATCAAGAAGAAGAAACTCTTCAACAGCTTTCCCGACGTGCTGATTACAATACCCCGAACCGTTGTTGTCAGCACTGACGTGTTCGATGAGTTCATGGAAAAGAACCATCTCTACTCCCTTGCGCTTTTCGATGCCAGCGATGAGGAGATACTGAAGAGGTTCCTCGAGGCCGAACTGCCGGGGTCGGTCTATCAGGACTTCTACACCTTTCTTACCGTGTCGCGGATGATGCCTATTGCCGTAAGATCGTCGAGTAAACTTGAGGATTCACATTATCAGCCTTTTGCGGGTATCTACTCTACATATATGATTCCCAGGGTTCCCGATAACAGGCAAATGGTGAACCTTATCTCAGATGCCATAAAGGAGGTTTATGCATCAGTATACTACAAGAGTAGCAAGGCATACATGACAGCCACCTCAAATGTGATCGATGAGGAGAAGATGGGAATAATACTCCAGGAAGTTTGCGGCAACAGGCACGGGGAAGTATACTACCCAACCCTCTCCGGGGTAGCGAGGTCAATCAATTTCTATCCCATTGGGTCAGAAAAAGCAGAAGATGGAATTGCAAACATTGCGTTTGGTTTGGGTAAGCTGATTGTTGACGGGGGACTTTCCCTCAGGTTCTCTCCCAGGCATCCGAAGAAGATCCTTCAGCTTTCATCTCCCGAATCGGCTTTACGTGATACACAAAAGGAGTTTTATGCACTCGATCTCAACATTGACAGCTTTGTGCCTTCAACCGATGATGGTGTCAATATCCTTAATCTGCCTGTTCAGAAGAGTGCTCCCGAGAATTCTCTGAGGCATGTGGCTTCCACCTATGACATCAACAACAATGTTATCCGCGACGGCATCAGTATACCCGGCAAAAGGATCATTACATTTTCGAATATTCTCCAGCACAGAAGGTTCCCCTTGCCGGAAATACTTGATACACTGCTTGAAATAGGACAGAGGGAGATGAATAATCCGATTGAAATCGAATTTGCAGCCAACCTCGAAACACCGGCTGGCTCACCGAAGATTTTCAATTTTCTGCAGATCAGACCCATTGTTTTAAGCGACCATTCACAAATAATAGACATAGACAACACCCGTCTGTTTGAGACGATAATATTTTCCGATTCAGCCCTCGGAAACGGTAAATTTCCAGGGATAAGGGATATCATATACGTTAAGCCCGATTCTTTCAACGCGTCATTCAATGAGAAGATAGCCCTCGACATCGAAAGACTTAACGCCGGTTTCGTAAAGGACTCTGTTAATTATGTTCTGGTAGGGCCGGGCCGGTGGGGCTCATCAGACCCCTGGCTTGGAATACCGGTTAAATGGGCACAGATATCTGCTGCCCGGATAATTGTCGAGTCGGGCCTGAAGAATTACCGTATCGATCCGAGCCAGGGAACCCATTTCTTCCAGAACCTCACATCATTCAGGGTGGGATATTTCACCATAAATCCTTTTATGAATGATGGCTTCTATGATGTGGAATACCTTAATGGCAAGGAAGTTATATATGAGGATGAATATCTCAGGCATATCAGGTTTGAGGAGACTCTTGAAATCATGGTCGATGGAAGGAAACACAGGGGTGTGATATTCAAACCGCATTCCGAAAGATGCCCCGGTGCAGTGAAGAAGGGCTGAAGCCTTACTGGCAGGTCGGAACCAGGGGGGAAAATGTGAAAGATTTTACTGATTTAAAAAAAGGATAGATGGAAACGGTAAGGACAAGGTACCTTGGCGATTTAAGGACCGAAGCAGTACATGTGAGATCGGGGAACATAGTTATAACAGATGCTCCTGTTGACAACAAGGGCAGGGGAGAATATTTCTCACCGACCGACATGGTGGCCACTGCCCTTGGCAGTTGTATCATGACCATCATGGGAATAGCTGCTGATCAGTACGGATTCAGTATTGAGGGGGCAAGCTGCAGGATTACTAAAATTATGGCAGAAAACCCCAGGCGCATCGGAGAGGTGGCAATCGAGTATGATTTCACCATGAGGGATTACACCGATAAGCAAAAGAAAATTCTCGAGTACTGTGTGAAAACCTGCCCGGTGGCCCAGACACTTCACCCCTCAGTCAACCAGAATGTAAGGCTTGTTTTCCGCGACTAATTCAAAGTGAGGCACTTGTTGCTTCAATATCCTTGTCCACCTTCCTTATCAAGCCCTGGAGGACGGTTCCCGGCCCGACTTCGATGAATGACCTGGCGCCTGCATCAATCATGTTCCTTATGGTCTGTGTCCACCGTACAGGTGAGGTCAGCTGAGCCACGAGATTAGCCTTGATTGTGTCGGGATCGACTGAAGGGCCGGCATTTACATTCTGGAACACCGGACATACCGGCCTACTGAAGCGGGTGTTGCCGATAGCCTCTTCAAGTTCCTGCCTTGCAGGTTCCATGAGTGGCGAATGAAATGCTCCGCTCACCGCGAGTTTGAGGGCCCTTTTTGCCCCTTTCGACTTAAGTATCTCAATAGCCGCATCTACGCCTTCAATTGTGCCCGAGATCACTACCTGGCCTGGACTGTTATAGTTGGCAGGCACGACAATGCCCTCGACACCGGAGCATACCTCTTCCACAACCCTGTCATCAAGTCCAAGGATGGCAGCCATCGTGGATGGTTTTTCTTCGCAGGCCTTCTGCATCGCCAGTGCCCTTTTTGAGACAAGGATCAGACCATCTTCGAGGGAGAGGGCTTTATTGGCTACAAGGGCTGAAAACTCACCCAGTGAGTGACCTGCAACCATGTCGGGTCTGAATGAACTGCCCATGGCTGATGCCAAAATGACGGAATGGAGAAATATTGCCGGCTGGGTTACTCTTGTCTGCTTCAGGTCGTCATCACTGCCTGAAAACATCAGATCGGTTATGCTGAATCTGAGGATGCTGTTTGCCTCCTCAAACATCTTCCGTGCAATGTCATGCTTTTCATACAGGTCGCGACCCATGCCGCTGAACTGAGCTCCCTGTCCGGGAAATACATATGCCTTCATAATGATAGTTATGTTACTGATACGGGGGTGCAAAAATAGAAATTTGTTTTGATACTGTTATCAGTGCAATTTTGAACTGATAAGATGCACAAATTCCTCCCGTGTATTCAGATTGGTAAGGAAGCAACCGGTGAATGCTGACGTGGTGGTTATCGAATTCTGTTTCTGTACACCCCTTATCTGCATGCACATATGTTGTGCCTCGATTACCACGGCTACCCCCATTGGCTTGAGAGTATCCTGTATACAGTCCCTGATCTGGGTTGTGAGTCTCTCCTGCACCTGGAGTCTCCGTGAGTATACTTCCACCACCCTTGCCAGCTTGCTCAGTCCTGTAATATAACCATCGGGGATGTATGCAACATGAGCCTTCCCAAAGAAAGGAAGCATGTGGTGTTCGCACATGGAATACAGATCGATGTCTTTTACGATTACCATCTGACGGTAATCCTCCCTGAACATGGCACCCCTAAGTATCTCCTCCGGGTTATGCCGGTATCCCTGCGTCAGGAAAAGCAGTGCCTTGGCCACTCTCGATGGGGTAAGCTTCAGCCCTTCCCTGTCGGGATTCTCACCCAGGTGCCCGAGTATCCTGTAGTACATGCCGGCAATCTCATTCACAATAGTGTCATCCCACGATTCAATCTTATTATAACCATCATAGAGTTCACCCGACCCGTTATTGATTGTTTCCATGTTTTCAGCCGTAATATTCAACGAAGTTATTTTCTGTTTCCGATATTTTGACGCAATGCAGTTCGACTCCCCTGGCCCTGATGTGAGGCAGGAGTTCATTCCAGATTGCAGTGACCAGGTTTTCGGTAGTTGCTATCCTGCCTTGCATGAAGGGGACCTCAAGATTAATATTCTTGTGGTCAAGTTTGCTGATTATCAGTTCCTGAAGTATCTGTTTCAGTTCGGCAAGGTTCATTACGAATCCCTTTTCACTGTCAGTCTCTCCCCTTACAGTTACATATAGCTCATAATTATGCCCGTGCCAGTTGGGATTTGAGCATTTACCGAACACCCTGTAGTTCTCCTGTTCGTCCCAATCCTCACGGAACATTCTGTGAGCTGCACTGAACCTCTCCCTGCGAGTAAGATATATCATTCAGTGAGTTTAAATTGACCCGTTAAAGTTGCCTCTTTTTACGGTTAAAAACAATAAATTTGGAACTTAATTGGCAATGTTGGAGACCAACGTGGTGAAAAACAGGATACTGATAGTTACGGCTACTGCTGTTGAGGCCTCCGCCCTGGAGGGTATTGCGCTCCCTGATGGATTGGACGGCCCTGATTTTCTCGTAACAGGGATTGGCCCTATGGCTTGTGCCTATGGACTTACCAGGTATCTTTCCCGTAACAGGTTACCGTTGATGGCCATCAATGCGGGCATCTCAGGCAGCTATCGCAGCGACCTGCCAATTGGATCCACTGTGGTGGTGCGCAGGGATTGCTTTGCAGATTATGGGGTGGAGGAGCCCGGCGGATGCTTCATACCGGCTGTTAAGGCATCTCTTGCATCGGGAACCGGAGGCATCTTCGACGAAGGAGGGTGGATAGAGTGCAGAAATGAACTGATGCCAATACTGGAAGGGAAGACCAGGTTCGTAACGGCAATAACCTCTGATACAGTTACAGGGTCGCCTGAAAGAGTGGAGCTTATTAAAAGCAGGTTCAATCCCGATATAGAGAGTATGGAAGGCGCAACTTTTTTTTATATTTGTGCTCTTGAAAAAGTTCCTTTTCTGGCCGTGAGGGCGGTATCGAACAGGGTGGGAGAGAGAGACCACAGTCTGTGGAATATACCCCTGGCCCTTGGGAACCTTAGAGAGAAAATTGAGGGAATCTTGAAATTTTTGCCTGCCAACGGATGAAACTGACTTTGGGTTTCTCACCCTGCCCCAATGACACCTTCATATTTGATGCCATGGTTCATGGCCGCATTGATACTGAAGGGCTCGATTTTGACTTTATGCTTGCCGATGTTGAGGAGCTGAACCGGAAAGCCATGAACAGGGAACTTGACATCGTTAAACTCAGCTATCATGCCTACGCCTATGTTGCGGCTGATTACCTCATTCTCGATTCGGGCAGTGCACTGGGCTACAGGAACGGACCTCTTCTGATCAGCAGGAGATATATCAGTCATGATGACATAACTGCTTCATCCATAGCCATCCCCGGCACATTCACTACTGCCAATCTGCTTTTCAGCATGGCATGGCCAGATGCGCAAGATAAGAGGTTATATCACTTTTCCGACATTGAGAGGGCAATCCTGGACAATGAGGTGGATGCAGGCCTGATAATACATGAGACCAGGTTCACATATGCACAGAAAGGTCTTATGAAGCTGGCCGACATGGGGGTTTACTGGGAACGGCTTACAGGTATGCCTGTCCCCCTCGGTGCCATTGTCGTCAGGAGGGATCTTGATATGGACACTGCGCTGAAGGTGAACGGGATACTTAGGAGAAGCCTCGAGTACGCCTATAGCGATTCACTCGCTTCATATACCTTTGTGTCAAGCAATGCAAAAGGAATGGACAGCAATGCAATGAACAGCCATATAAGGCTCTATGTAAATGAGTTTACACGCGACCTTGGTGATGATGGCAAGACTGCCATCAGGCATTTTTTCAAAGTAGCCACCGAAAGGGGGGTGATACCGGCCCTCCCGGTCGACATATTCCTGACTTAGGATTCCCGGGATACCGGATATCCTGCTTTCAAATATTTGTACCGAGGGTTGATTTTTGCCTGCAGTTTATCTACCTTTAGGGTTTTGGTAGGGCTCCGATATTTTCTGCCCCGCCTGCCAGGTTAAACAAAAACATCAGATCATGACCTTTGAATTGCCCATTTTACCCTATCCGGCCTCATCACTTAAGCCTCATCTGAGCGAGGAGACAATTGAATTCCATCACGGAAAGCACCATCAGGCTTATGTTACAAACCTTAACGGCCTGCTTCCCGGGAGTGCATTCGAGGATGCCACTCTCGAGCACATAATCAGGAAGGCCACAGGCGCTATTTTTAATAATGCTGCACAGGTGTGGAACCATACCTTCTACTTCGAAACCTTTTCGCGCGATGGAAAGAGAAGCCCCGGAGGAGAACTGGCTGCAGCCATCGTGAAGTCTTTCGGATCATTCGAAAGTTTCCGGGAGCATTTCAACAAGGCAGCCATAACTCTTTTCGGGTCGGGGTGGGCCTGGCTCAGCAGGAAGGCCGATGGATCCCTAATAATAACACAGGAGTCGAATGCAGGTAATCCCATACGCAGCGGGCTGAAACCACTGCTTACCTGCGATGTATGGGAGCATGCATATTATATCGATTACCGCAACAGGAGACCTGATTACCTTAAGGGCTTCTGGGAGATTATTGACTGGGAGAAGGTAGAGGGACGGATGCAATGAAATTTGAGGAAATAGTACTCAGAACACGCAGCTACAGGCGCTTTGATGAGTCTGACAGGATAGGCAGGGAGAACCTGGTAAGGCTTGTCGACATGGCAAGATTATCGGCGTCGGCAACGAACAGGCAGTCGCTGAGGTACCTGGTTCATGATTCCCCGGGCGACTGTGAACTGATATTTCCGGCAACGGCATGGGCAGGCTATCTTAAGGACTGGCCGGGGCCGGAACCGGGAGAGAGACCCACAGGTTATATTACCCTCCTGCGGGATACTGAGGTGGGAGATCCTTTCGGGGTTGACCATGGCATCTGTGCACAGACCATTATGCTGGCAGCAACGGCCATGGGTTATGGTGGCTGCATGATAGGATCAATCAGGAAGGATCTGCTGCGGCAGAACCTGAAGATAGGAGAACGTTACGAGATTTTGTTGGTACTCGCCCTTGGGAAACCTGTTGAAAAGATTAAAATTGATGAGATAAGGCACGGCGACTTCAAATACTGGAGGGAAGCCGATGGCACTCATCATGTTCCCAAACGCCACTTGCATGAGGTGCTCCTGAATCTCAAATCCTGACAGTGTACCATGCGGGGTCACTTCTGCCACCGGCAGATTCTGAATCATCAACAGGGGCCCACAGTCCCTGGCTCAGAATGAGAGCAGTTATCGTTAATCCTGAAGAGTAGATTCCGGGACTTCTCAACCTTTGTAGAAGATGGCCTTGATAATATGGCTGGCCATCTTCGGGTTCTCCTTGAGCCTGCGTGTCGAATAGCCAAACCAGTCCTTGCCGAATGGAACATATACCCTCAGAACATGTCCGGCATCGACAATGCTTTTTCGCAGGGCAGGGGTGACTCCATAAAGCATCTGGAACTCATACATATTTTTCGGGACCTCGTATTTTCCTATCAGCTGATATGCCCCGTCAACAAGGTATCTGTCGTGTGTGGCAATAGCTGCATAGATACGGTTTTTAAACATAAATTCAAGATTTTGAAGGAAGTGGCTGTTGATCTCCTCATATTTCCTGAAGGCAATTGACTCGTGTTCCACATATATGCCCTTGCACAGCCTGTAGTTCAGCGGTATTTCAGGAGTGTTCAGATCGAGCATCAGTTCCAGGTCGCGGTATGTACGGCGGAGGTATGCCTGGAGGACCAGCCCTACATTGGAAGGGAAATCAGCTTTGAGCCTGCGGAACAGTTCAATTTCAAGGTCGGTGCAGGGGGAATCCTCCATGTCGATACGGATGAAGCTGTTATACGATGCCGCCTTTGCGACTATTTCGCTGATATGCCGGTAGCAGACCTCCTTGTCAATTAGCAGGCCGAAACTCGTTGGTTTGAGGGAGAAGTTTCCGTCAATGCCTTTATTCATGGCAGCGTCAATGAGTGCCAGGTATTGTTGTTTGTTGGCCTCGGCTTCTTCAAGGTTTTTGATGAATTCGCCCAGTACATCGAGGGTGACCTTCATCCCTCCCGAGTTGAGGTCTTTCGAAACCCTGAAGGCGTCCTCCATTGTTTCACCCGCGATGTATGGTCTTGAGAATATCCAGATGAATTTCTTCGGGAACCATGGAAGAATGGCCGCAATGAATCTGTTGAACATATTGGTTCTGTTTATATTTGCGGTACAAATATAACAAAAAGCAGGACGCCTCTATCGTTCTATTTGAATGCTTTCTCGGGCATGCCGTCGCCTGCTACGGAAAGACGCCCGAAGTAATCGGGGACCTTCTTTCCCGAAAGCTTGTCGACATATATTTTGGCGAGGTACATGCCCAGCATGAATCCCTGGCCGCGCAGACCAAGAAACAGTCCCTTTTCGGTATCAATATACATTCTCGGTTCTACATAATACCCCGACCATATTGCCTGGAACCCAACTGATGACAGCTCAGGCAGCCAGTTGACGAATACTTCTGAGGCTATGTTGATGAATTCCCGGGTATTCAGTTTAAGATCCTTCCATGTTTCGGCAGGATCAACGGCAGGTGAGGCACAACCTATTATCTGGCCCGTTTCACCGAGCTGCTGGCCATACACTGCCACGAAACCCTTGTACCTGCGCCTGTCTATCATCATCGGAAGGGGTGTGTTCCCGGCGCCGAGGAAGGGAAGACGGCGGGTAATGAAAGCCTGATGCCTGACAGGGTAGATGCCTGTCTGAACCCCGGCCTGACGGGCAAATTTTTCACCCTCGGGACCAAGTGCATTGATAAATATTTCGGTCTCGTACTCGATGTATTCCTTCCGGTGATTTCTCACCAGGGCATAATACCGGGTTCCCTCTTTCCTGAGGTCAATGAGTTCGCAATCCTCCTCTACAGTTCCTCCATTACTGATACCTATCTGCCTGATAAGGTCTATAACCCTTCCCGGGGTAGCCTGCCAGCAGTCGTGTGTTATCAGTGCTGCCATGTATGTGTCGGAGAGGTTGCGGTTGATGCCCGGCGCGATCCTCCCTGCAAAGTCTTTCGGTTCAATCATTTCGGCATTTGACCACTGCATTGAGAGCTCAAGGGCATTGTACATCTCCTGGTCGTGAGCGAAGGTGACATAATTGATGGGTCTGAAGTCTATGTTCCTGGTTTTTTGCAGTTCCCTGAATATCTCAAGGTTGTGCCGTGCAATGTCCGACAGTTCAGGTACACTGAAGTTGGGTCTTCCGCCGGCAATGTTCCTCCACGAGGCTCCTCTTCCATAATTGAGGAGTACCGGTTGATACTTCTGTTCGGCCAGGTAGCGGAACAGGGCGCTGCCACCTATTCCTCCGCCGGCAACAAGGGATTTTACCCTTACTTTTCTGGCTGACACCGGAGGAATGATGATCTCCTGTCGTGTACGGGGATAGAGTTCTCCCATCCCCACCTGGTTTGATAGCGGACCCCTGGGGGTTGCATCACCGACAAGTTCTATGCCCTGGCCTCGCAGCACCTGGCCGAGTCTCCTGATACATCTCTTGCCACGGCAGGGTCCCATACCCAGACGTGTAGTGTGTTTGATCTCATCTACTGAGATGAACTTCCTCTCTCCAATGACTTCGAGGATTTCGTCGAGTTTTACATCGTCGCAGTGACAGATATACTTTTCGGCTTCCACAGCTTCACTCCTGCCGAAGGAGAGCTCTTCAGGGTAGTTTTCCTTAACAATGAAGCCTCTAACGCCTGTAAGTTGCTCACCATGGATATCAGATGCTTTTACCCTTGCAATATTGGTGCGGTTTTCCTTTTTGAGAATCTTCTCTATTAACCCGGTCCCCAGTATCTTCCCGTCATTGTCCACCAGGAAGACTTCTGCTCCCTCATCAGCGTGATATTCAATAGGGAGAAAGAGCCAGTCTTTCCTTATGTTGTACCCGAAGATTGCCAGTCCGGGACACTGATAGACGCACTGCATGCAACCGGTGCATTTGTCAAAGTCTATCTGGGGAACAGTGCTTGAAGAGGTCTTGACGATTGCTCCGTGGGGGCACGCAAACTGACATGGATTACACGCAAATCCATACAGGCAGTCAATGAGAACAAACGGTCTGTCAGTCATCCTTTCCGGTGATGGCATGTATTGTTCATCGATTACCTTCACCGGATGCTGTTGCGAGTCGATATACACATTCGATA
>JAVEWX010000053.1:0-19742 GCA_034004335.1 Bacteroidales bacterium
CCCTGAATTTCATGGACTATTCATAAAGTCACTGAAGCTCCCCGGCCAATGCACTCAAACAGATCTCAAATATTTGGGAATAAAAAATTAAAGTATAAATTTGCCCCAGAATACAAATCACGAACCAACAAAAAAAAAAGAATCATGGCTTACAAAATTTCAGATGATTGCACCGCTTGCGGTACATGTATTGATGAATGTCCCGTTGAGGCAATATCGGAAGGTGACATCTACGTCATCGATCCGGATGTCTGCACTGACTGCGGAGCCTGTGCCGACGTTTGCCCGGTAGAGGCAATTCATCCTGAATAAACTGCAATCCCTAAAGAATGAAAAAGGTGTTACCGCAAGAGTGACACCTTTTTTTCATCTTTCCACCGGCGGCCACCGGTTTAAGGCAAGTACCCTTCCCTTAAAGGCTAGGGATTATAACGGGCACCCGATAATATTAGCTGATAATCCCTTGTCTCCATCAGCTGTCTCAGGCTCACCCCCGGATTCCTCTTCATATACTGATCGACCACCCTGAAACCAATCCACACCGCAGCCTTGCCCGGCGATTCATTCGAGAAATACGAAGTGAAGGGTGCCTCTCCCGTCAGTTTCTTTATTACCAGTTGGTCGGTTGAGAAAAGCAGATCGTGTTCAACAAGGTATGCCCACATCTGTCCCTCGTTCTCCCTGCAGAATTGCATCTGGCCGGGAGTAAAGCCAAAAAGCAGGGCTTCATCAGCTTCCGGCAGCATCCTCCTCATGAAATAATGCAGCTTGCCCTCATGAATCATTCTCGCAAAAAGGTTCTCTGCCCCATAATCCATCTCATGGTAATCCCAGTCGGTCGATGCCCAGGCATACATGCAGTCAGGAACAATATAGGGTCTGTCCATTTTCAGGGTAAGATACTTGTAGATACCAAGGCGGCCGTAAAACTCTGTTTCAGGGCCCAGGTAACGTTCAAGGCTTATGCCGATTACGGAATCACCAACTATCAGGCTGTTGTTGAAACCGGTCATGCAGGTGTAAACTGAAGGAATGTTCCTGTCGGGAAAAAAGTAACGGTAATGACGGAATGCCTCCCTTAAATCCCTCTCCAGGTCACCTATATCGGAATAGACCTTTTCAACAGCCCCAAAAGCTTCAAAGTTTGTCCGGTCATTGACGAACATCGAAAGGTATTCATGCCAGGCCGGACTGGTTACCTCTCCCGTATTTATCACATAGCTGAAAAGCTGAAGGAAACTGCCATACTTCTCTATCAGGCCGGGAACCCTTTCCCGGATCGTCAGGGTTGCGGGCCGGAACAGATCCTCCTCCAGCCTTTGAATCTCAAGGTTCACGGAAATACCGGTAAGATCAATACGGTAGGGATTCCTGCGGCAGGAACCCAGGAGTACCGAGAAGACAAAAACCATTGCCAGTAACCTGTATCTCATTTGTTTATGCTTTTAACCCGGAAATCTGCAGGATTTCTCCGGATTGGTTTCAACTTTGTATCATTTGCTCATGCAAAATAAAACAATTATTGTACTACTAACCAATAAAAGCGATTACCGGGTACCCTTATTAACATAACGCGAGGGCAGGCACCACTGTGAAGTATCCCAGTTACACGATATTTTGTTATTTTTGCTGTGCATTTAAATCCATCACATATGCCAGCATCCATTATCAGAAATATTGTCGCAGTAATGTTCATGTCAATCTTCCTGACAGGCAACTCGGCCGGCCAGCAGCTTAAACTGGGACTTTTCTTTGACCCGCTGCTGGGCTGGTACTCCTCCGGCTCCGAAGAGGTTTCAGGGGCAGGTGTAAGAGCCGGTTACGCAGGGGGACTGGCAGCAAACTACTACTTCAGCCGTAATTACAGCTTTTCAACCGGTATCACATTTTTGCATACAGGTGGAGTGCAAACCACTTCCGAACCGGTTACCTTCCTCTTCAATAACTTCACTACCGACCTTCAGGCCGGGCAGAAGGCTGTATACTCCACCTCATACATTAACATCCCCCTGGGTATAAGAATGAGAACCAGGCAGATCGGATACATCTCAATATTTTCCGATGCCGGCTTCGATCCGGGATTCCTGGCCAGGGGAACAGTCTCCATCCCTTCCGAAAATATTGAAAAGGAACTGGGATCAAAAGAAATCAGGAAATTCAACCTTGGAGCCCACCTTCAGGTTGGCGCTGAATACTCACTGGGAGGCTCCACATTCATGATCTTCGGCCTCGCCTACGAACATGGTCTTTCAGATGTTACCATTGATAACGAAGGACAGCCTGACGATAAATCGGGGAACAGGATCATCCGGTTCAGACTTGGACTCTTCTTCTGACATTCCCAGTTAATGCTGATAGCTCTCGCCCAGATAAACAGCCACCCCGGGAATCTTGCCGGGAACACCCGCAAGATCAGGGAACAGATCGGAGTTGCGCTTAAAAAGGGAGCAGACCTGGTTATCTTTCCCGAACTGTCGGTGACGGGCTACCCTCCGAAAGATCTGCTCGACTCCGACATCTTCATCAGGCGAACTGAGGAGGCGGTTGCCCGGATTGTCAGTGATTGCAGGGGTATAGCAGCAATAATCGGAACCCCCACCCGAAACCCGCTACACTCGGGCAAAAGGCTTCTGAACTCAGCTCTCTTCATCAGCGACGGCACTGTCGTCAAAGCATTCCATAAGGCACTGCTGCCTACATACGATGTATTTGATGAATACAGGTACTTCGAACCGGTTACTGATTTTGGTATTCTTGAATGGCAGGGACTAAGGATAGCCGTCACCATATGTGAAGACCTCTGGGACGAGCAACCCTTTTACCACCTTGAAGAACCGGCCGTCAGCCTGTACAAGACCTCACCCATGAAGATGCTGGCCGGGAAGGAACCCGACCTGGTTATCAATATAGCGGCGGCCCCGTTCGCTTGGAACAGGATTGAGGCGAGAGAAAAAATATTCACCGAAAAGGCCCGGAAATTCAAGGTGCCCGTAATAATGGTAAACCAGACCGGAGCCAACGCCGACCTTATCTTTGATGGAGCCTCCATCGCAGTAAACTCAAGTGGTACAATTATCAAACGATTGCCCCTCTTCAGGGAGGATATCTCACTGCTCAACTTTTCCGACCTCTGCACACCGGCCATGGCTGAACCCGAACCCATCCCCGGGAAGATACAACTCATCCATGACGCCCTTGTAACCGGCATCCGCGACTACCTGGCAAAAACCGGACAAAAGAGTGTCATCGTGGGATTATCGGGAGGCATAGACTCTGCAGTGTGTGCTGCCCTCGCAGTGGAAGCCCTGGGCCCCGAAAACGTTGCCGGACTGATGATGCCCTCACCCTATTCCTCAGACCATTCCCTCACCGATGCTATCGACCTGGCCCTTAACCTGGGCATCAGATGGAAGAAAATCGATATAAGCAAACCCTTTGCAGAATTCGGAAATGTACTCGCCGATGCCTTTATAGGAACCCAACCCGACATAACCGAGGAGAACATACAGGCACGCATAAGGGCAATAATCCTTATGGCCTGGTCAAATAAGTTCGGTCACCTGGTGCTGAACACCTCGAATAAAAGCGAGGCAGCTGCGGGATACGGTACCCTCTATGGAGACATGGCAGGAGCCCTGGCGGTTCTCGGTGATGTATATAAAACAGATGTTTACAGGCTCGCCAGCCACATCAACAGAGAGAAAGTGATAATACCCTCAAACTCAATTACAAAGCCTCCTTCCGCCGAACTCAGTAAAAACCAGCTCGACTCCGATTCACTGCCACCATACGAAATCCTCGACGAGGTTCTGATGAGATACATCGAACAGGGCAAGGATGCGGAGGCAATAACACGGGAAGGATTTGACCAGGATATCGTCAGAAAAATAATCAGCCTGGTTGAGCGCACCGAATTCAAACGCTATCAGTCACCGCCGGCTCTCAGGATTTCTGTCAAAGCCTTCGGTCCGGGAAGAAGGATACCCCTTGTCTCCGGATTCAGGGAGTAACCATTTCTGCCACCTCCTTCTCGTTTTATGTCACTGAAAGGGTATCCTTATGACAAATATCATGTTTCTCCTCCTCCTGTATGCTGAAAAACATAACAGTAAAAAACTGTTCTCGTGGTGCTTACAACTGCTTGAAACAGAGTATGTTAAAAAATGTTAATTTTCAATTTTCATCATTCTTTTCTTAACTTTGTTATGTTATTTAACATATTCAGCCATGCATTATAAGAATCCGTATGTAGAACAGTGTCTGGAAGGTCCCTGCTCAATGCTCAGGGGTTTGAGTGTCAAGGAAAAAGAGGTACTGGTACAGCATCACACCTACGCGCATTACAGGAAAGGGGAAATTATTTTCATGGAGGGTGAGAAACCTCATGGACTTATTTGCCTGGCAACGGGGAAGGTTAAAGTTTACAAGGAGGGTGTCGGGGGAAGGGAACAGATACTGAGGATGGTAAGTCCCCAGGGTCTTCTGGGCTACCGGGCTCTTTTTGCCGATTCAAACTACTCGGCATCGGCAATCTCAATTGAAGACACGACAGTCTGCATGTTCGAGCGGGATGCAATACTGAGGGTCATCCGTAAGAATCCCGATCTTGCCCTGAGGTTCATGAAGGTGATTGCACGGGAGCTTGAATTTTCGAACAACCGAACGGTATCGCTGACGCAGAAGCACATCAGGGGAAGGCTGGCAGAATCACTCCTGGTACTCCGCGACACCTACGGTTTCGAGAACGATGGACTTACCATCAAGGTATATCTTTCCCGCGAGGATATTGCGAGCCTTTCGAACATGACGACCTCAAACGCGATCCGCACCCTTTCCACATTTGCTTCAGAAGATGTGATAGCGCTTGAGGGAAGAAAGATCAAGATTCTGAATTCCTCGAAGCTGGAACGAATCAGCGACCTGGGCTGACGCCTGCACTATTCATGATAGAATATCCTTCGTACCCTGGGGGGTATGGAGGTTATGATCTCGTAGGGAATTGTCCCGCAGATACGGGCTACCTCCCTGATTGATATATTTTCTCCGAAGATCTCTGCCTGGTCCCCTTCCGATGCATTGCATCCGGTTATGTCGGCCATGCACATGTCCATGCAAATGTTACCAACCAGCGGGGCTCTTCTTCCTCCGATCCAGACCGCACCTCTGCCATTGCCCATCTGCCTGCTGAGTCCGTCGGCATAACCTACCGGCATGGTAGCTATACTCCTGTCCTCTTTGGAGATGCCCGAATAGCCATATCCTACAGGTTCGCCAGCCCTGACCTGCTTAATCTGTGAAATCCTTGACACATATCTCGATGTCTGCTGAAGGCCGGGAGCGTCAGCATCTACCAGTCCGTAAAGCCCGATCCCGGGCCGGACCATCTCATACTGATACCTGGGGAACCTTATGATCCCTGCACTGTTGAGGAGGTGACGCAACGGCATATACCCCAAGCCTTCCGACAGCTCGCTGCATGCCAGGTCAAACAAGGTCGCCTGCCTGATTGTAAGGCTGTCGGATACTTCAGCCTCACTCGCTGCCAGATGGGAGAACACCGAAACCGGCTTTATACTATCCATCCCCTTTATAATACGGCATAATTCCCGTACGTCGGAGGGCAGAAAACCAAGGCGATGCATGCCCGTATCTATCTTGACATGTACCGGATATGATTCCAGCCCGTGTCTGACAGCCTCACGGATGAATCCCGACAGTACCCTGAAGCTGTATATCTCCGGTTCAAGGTTATATTGTATCAATATGTCGTATGAGGTCTCATCGGGGTTCATCACCATAACGGGGATGGTTATGCCGGCATCCCTCAGTTCGACCCCCTCGTCGGCGTAGGCTACCGCAAGCCAGTCGACCCTGTTGTATTCCAGCAGTGAGCCAATTTCCGATATTCCGGAACCATAGGCAAAAGCCTTTACCATACCCATTATCCTGACCTCCGGATTCAGCATGGACCTGAACATGGCCAGGTTCCGTGAGATGGCATCAAGGTTGATCTCAAGAACCGTGGTGTGCCGCTTCTGTTCCAGAAGGGTTGCTATGCGTTCAAACTCATACACCCTCGCACCCTTCAGCAATATCGTCTCATTGTTGAATGAAAGCCGGCTGAAGGAGGACAGGAACTCCCCGGTGGAGCGGAAAAATCTTGCATCTGTCCCTTCGAAACGGCTGGAATTGGCATATAGACCCTCACCTATCCCTATCATCCTGCCTACCACTCCCCTCCTTACAAGATCTGCCACCTCCTCTGCCAGGTCGCCCGCATCCCTCCCCGTCTGAAGGAAATCGGACAAAATGAGGGTGTGCTTCCTCCCCTGCTGGCTTTTAAGGAAATCAATAGCCATTGCCAGTGAACCGGGATCAGAATTGTAGTAATCCTCTATTATAATGCAGTTGTTGACTCCCTCCTTGATGGCCATCCGCATGGCAACCTGATTAAGCTGGGCCATACCGTCAACAATAACATCGGCCGGAATACCTTCAAGCAGGCAGGCAACCGCCACTGATACTGAGTTTTCAACAGATGCCCGGTCGCTGAAGGGTATACTATATTCCAACAAACCTGAGCGGTGCTTTATCCCGATGCGGACTGAACCCCTCTCCCCTTCCATCTGCTCAGCATGATAAGGTGCACTGGTGTTCCTGAACGACCAGCCGGCAAGTTCGGTACCACGGCCACCGAAGGCCATTTCAACCTCTTCGGCAAGTTCAGGGTAATCGAGCGGATAGATAAGTTTTTCCACCCCCCCGAAGAGAGTGAGCTTTTCCCGTATCTTCTCCCTTGCCCCCGTGAAATTCTCCTGGTGAGCATCGCCTATGTTTGTGAATATACCCGTATCAGGCCTGATTATCCGCTGCAGCCTCGACATCTCACCGGGCTGTGAAATACCTGCCTCTATCACTGCCGCCTGGTATTGATTGTCGAGCTTCCATACCGACAGTGGCACACCGGTCTGGCTGTTGTAACTCCTTGGACTCCTTACAACATGCTTTACTCTCGACATAATGGCTGCCAGCCACTCCTTGACGATGGTTTTGCCGGCGCTCCCGGTAACGGCTATCACCCTGCCGCCGAACATAATCCTCCTGGCCTCGGCAAGCTTTTGAAGGGCAGCCAGGGTATCATCCACCTTAATGAAGCATATCTCCTCCATCCCCTTCAGCTCTTCGGGAATCCTCTCTGCAACAAACGATCTGACACCTCTTTCTGCCATGCTGACAAGGAAATTATGACCGTCGTGGTTCCTGCCCCTGAGTGCAAAGAATAAGGCCTCCCTGTCAGGAGTAGCAGAACGGCTGTCAATAACCAGCCCGGATACAACCTTCGAATCGGGCCCGAAAAGCTGACCGCCGACAATAAGTGCTACCTCTCCCGTCGTCATATGATTCCCTTCTTCAGCACTTTCTTCGTGCTGAGTTGAAGCATGTCCGGCACAGCGGCTCATAAAGATCCTTCTCTCCAAGAAGAACAACCTTCGATTCAGCGGTCTTCCGGTGTGAATAGCCGGCCAGGTTCCCGCACCTGACGCATATAGCATGAACCTTGGTTATGTAATCTGCTATGGCCATTATCTGAGGCATCGGACCAAATGGATCGCCATTGAAGTCCATATCAAGACCGGCTACGACCACCCTTACTCCCCTGTCTGCAAGTGCATTACAGACTTCAACCACGGTCAGATCGAAAAACTGTGCTTCATCGATGCCTATTACGCGGGCATCCCCTGCGAGCAGCAGAATTGAGGAGGCATTGTCTACAGGGGTTGACTGCAGCGATTTCTCATCGTGCGATACAACACGGGTCTCCGAGTACCTTACATCTATAGCCGGCTTGAAGATCTCAACTGTCTGACCTGCGAACACTGCCCTTCTCAGGCGCCTGATAAGCTCCTCTGTCTTACCCGAGAACATCGACCCGGTAATGACCTCTATGGTACCCCGTCCCGGTTTTCTTTCCTCCGGTGTCTCTTCAGAAAAGATCATATCAGGTTACTGCTTCCGGTTTAACTTATTAGGCTGTATCCACAATTTTCATCCGGAATTATGGTTACTTTTGCAAAGTAAACAAAAGACCACGGAAAAAACAGTACTGTCAATGGATTTAAATTCAGCCCTTGATATAATAATAAAAGACCTCAGGGAGGCCAGGGAAATCATCGATGATCTTAGGAACATTAAGGGTGTTCCTGCCATCCAGGTTGAACTCGCCAAGGCTAAGTGCAAGAGTGCGGAGGATATAATATCACTGCTGAAGACTGCAGGCAACGAGTTCTCAGTCTCTGCCAGGCCGGTAACCGAAGAAACTCCCGTCGAAACTATCCCGCAGGAGATGAACCTTGCAGGTGTGGAGCAGAAAAAGGCAGTGTCAGATGAAGCTGCAACGGAGAAGGTGGTTCCGGAGAAAGTGATTCCTGAAACGGTGGCTCCTGAAACGGTGATGGTCGAAAAAACAGAGCCTGAGAAGGTATCGCCGGTCACCACCCGTGAAAAGAAATCCGTGGGAAAGAGCAGGGAGCAGGGCAAACCGATCCTTGCCGACAAATACAGTGAAATAGGTGACAGGGTCAATGAAAAGATGGGGAGCAGGAGCGACGATGACATAACATCACGCCTCAAGCAGTCAAGAATAACCAACCTTGATGACGCAATCGGTGTCAACGACAGATTCTACCTTATCCGCGAGTTGTTTTCGGGCAACAGGGAGGTCTACAACACCGCCATTGAAAGGCTTAACTCGGCATCAGTGATCGATGAGGCTGAACAGATACTCAACGAGTTGTCATCACCCGAAGGTGACCCGGCAGCCAGGCAATCCCTTCTCGACCTGGTAAAACGAAAAACAGGACTGAATGGGTAAACTATTCATCGTACCAACCCCGATTGGAAACCTTGGTGATATAACCCTGAGAGCCATCGAGGTGCTTAAAACGGCTGAATTAATCCTTGCTGAAGATACAAGGCAGAGCGGGATACTGCTCCGTCACTACGGTATCAGGGGGAAAGTGTGGTCGCATCACAAGTTCAACGAGCATGGCTCCGTTGAAAAAATTGCCGCGATGATTGGTGAAGGAATGGTTGTTGCCCTTATCTCCGATGCCGGAACCCCGGGCATTTCCGACCCCGGCTTTCTGCTTGTCAGAAGCTGCCTTGCGAAGGGTATCAATGTTGAAACCCTGCCGGGGGCAACGGCGTTGATACCGGCCCTGATCGATTCCGGACTACCTTGCGACAGGTTCTGCTTCGAAGGATTCCTGCCCCAGAAGAAAGGCAAAAGAAAAAAGATAGAGTTGCTGGCCTCCGAACCGAGAACAATGGTATTCTATGAGTCTCCCTTTCGCATTGCAGATACACTCAGCCTCATGTCCGAAGTGTTCGGTGGCGATAGAAATGCATCGATATCGAGGGAGCTTTCAAAGCTGCACTCTGAAACCATAAGGGGTACCCTCAACGAGATCGTTGAAGTCATATCAGGTCGCGAACTGAAGGGAGAATTCGTGATAGTGGTGGCGGGAGAGCAGGCAAGGAAAAGAAAGAGTGAATGAAAGCATTTCTGAGGTTAATACCATTGACATTCTTATGTGCCATCATACCGGTACTGAAGGTGGCCGGGCAGGCAACACTTTCAGGATTAATCACCGACTCCTCGGGCAGCCCGGTACCCTACGCAACAGTTTACATACAGGAGATCCAACATGGCACTACTGCCAACGCCATGGGCAAGTATGAAATCAGACTTGACCCTGGCACATACACTGTTTTCTACCAGAGCCTGGGATACAACCAGGACTTCAGGCAGGTGTCAATTTCATCCACACCGGTTGTGAGGGACGTTTCACTTACTATCCAATACTTCCAGATACCCGAGGTTACAGTTTCCTCAGGCAGGGAAGACCCGGCTTATGCCATCATGAGAAAGGCCATAGCCCGTGCCCCATACTACCTGAATGCCGTGCAGCACTACAAGGCAATGGTTTACCTGAAGGGCACGGCAATAATCGACAGGATGCCCCGCCTGCTCACCAATGCAATAAAAGTTGAATCGGATGTCAGTGTCAAAGTAGGGGAAAAATACCTGCTTGAATCTCAGAATGAAATAGAGTTTAACGCACCCGACAAATACGTTCACCGACTTATTGCCATCCAGTCCTCATTTCCCTCTGAAAGTGACCAGGTTTCACCCATGAACTTTATTCAGGCTTCATTCTATGAGCCCGTTATTGCAGGACTGGCGGTATCGCCCCTGGCGCAGAACGCCTTCTCACACTACCGGTTCAGCTATGAGGGGGCATCCCTGCAGGGACAGTATGTCATAAATAAGATCAGGGTCATCCCAAAACGAAAGAGCCAACAGGTATTTGAAGGCACCCTCTACATAATAGAGGACCTCTGGTGCATACACAGCCTCGACCTGGTAAATGAAAATATTGTCGGCAAGATAAGGGTAAGACAGCTCCACACCCCGGTGCAGGACAATTTCTGGATACCGGTAAGCCATAATTTTGACGTTGACTTCTCGATGATCGGGGTGAAGGGAAGAGGCACCTACGCCAGTTCCGTCAGGTATTCCGAAATTGTAACCGGCTCATCGCTCCCTGTCATACAGGGGCAGCCTCCTGCAGCAGTCACCAATGAAATCATCGAGGATACCCTGCCGCCCTCCAAAACAGCCATTGAAATAGAAAAGCTGCTTTCAAAGCAGGAACTCTCTAACAGGGACATGGTAAGACTATCGAAGCTGCTGGAAAAGGAGGCAGCCGCATCCGACACTACTGCCGATGGCAAAAAGGATCTCGAAATAAAGGTCTCTACCGAATATATCATCGAAGAGAATGCTGCCGGAAAAAGTGCTGATTACTGGGAAAATATCAGACCAATTCCTCTTGCCGACGATGAGATCAAAAGCCTCATGTCAACAGACAGTCTGAGGACAACACTGAAGGAGGTATCACCGCGAAGGGATACATTAACCATTACCGTTGGTGCCGGCAGGTCGCCCCTCAGACCGGCAGCCGGAGCTGCTTTGTTCGGAAAGACATGGAGAGCCGACAGCAACAGAATTTCATTCAACTTCGGCGGACTGGCAAAACTCGACAACATATCATTCAACAGCGTTGACGGATTGAAATACAAAATCGATTTAAGGCTCAACAAACACTGGAGAAAGGGCACATCATTTTCGCTCTATCCTTCCGCAGGGTATGCCTTCTCAAGGGAGAGCCTTTTCTGGACCCTTAGCTCCACCTACAATTACAGAACAACAAATGAGGGGTATTTATGGGTCAGGGCAGGTGATATTACGGCTGACTACAGTGATTACGGCAGGGTTAACATCCTTATAAACAGCTTCTCATCGCTGTTCCTCAAGGATAACATACTTAGGCTCTACCGTTCCCGCTATGTTGCGGCAGGTCACAGGTCGGAGATATCCAACGGTATCTACCTGGAAGTAAGCACCAGGCTGGAATCAAGGACTGTCGTCGGGAACAGTACTGATTTTTCCTTTTTCAGGCGCGACATTCCGTATGATGTCAACATTCCGGTCAATGAACTGGTCGATCAGTCTTCCCATCCGGCATACATGCCTGCCGATCACAGCCACCTCGAGGTAAACGGCGAACTGACCATAATACCATTCCAGAGGTACAGAATCAGAGACGGGAAGAAGTATCCGGAAGGTTCCGACTATCCCACCTTCAATGTAAGTTTCACACAGGGATACAACAGAGCATCTGCGGCCAGCTCCTCCTCCTTCAGCAGGCTCACAATATCGGCAACCCGACAAAAGAGTACCGGACCAATGGCTGAACTATACTGGAAATTAAGGACTGGCAGTAACTTCACGAGGGACTCCATCCCCTTCCAGGATTTCATACACTTTAATTCACAGCCTTTCCCCGTGCTGATCAACAACTACAGGGATGCATTCTTCCTGCCAGGATGGTACGCCCGATCGACGGATAAATGGTTTGCCGAAGCTCATGTGAAATATACGAACCCATACCTGCTGCTGAAATGCCTGCCTGGCATAAGCAAGACCCTGATGAGGGAAAACCTGCACCTCAGGTACCTGGTTACATCTCAGACCAGGCACTACCTTGAGACCGGATACAGCATCAGTGAGATATTCCTGTTGGGTGAACTGGGAATATTTGCAGGTTTCGAAGATTTCAGTTTCAAAAGTGCCGGCGTAAGGCTGGTCCTGAACCTTAACTGACAGCCTGTCTTCCGACAAGTCAATCAGCCCGGGAATTCAGCCGCCATCACTGCCGGCAATGTGTCAGCGGTTAATTGTCGCCCACCTCATCAGGGTCTGAGACCATCTCCCCGGGCAGTGTTTTTTTCGTCTTTACTCCCAGGCTCCTGAGTCGTGTCACCCGTGAAACCAGGTTACCCCTCCCCGTTGTAAGTTTCTTCATAGCATCATCATAACTGTCGCGTGCCTCATCGAGTTTCCTGCCCAGCCTTACCAGCCTTTCCGCAAGCAGTACAAAATCGTCATACAGGGCTCCTCCCTGTGATGCTATCTCCATTACATTACGGTTCTGGTACTCCTGCCTCCACATGCTCTCTATCATCTTAAGGGCGGCAATCAGGTTTGTCGGGCTGATAAGCAGGATACGCCTTTCATAGGCATAGCTCCAAAGCTCCTGGTCGGTCTGTATGGCCAGCAGATAGGAGGGTTCCACAGGCATGAACATCATCACAAAATCGAGTGTGCTGATGGAATAGAGATCCTGGTAATTCTTAGTTGCCAGCTCATTGACATGATTGCGTACGGAAATAATGTGGGCCCTGAGGTATTTTTCCCTCTCGTCATCTTCCACATTATTATAGGCTTCATATGCCGTAAGGGATACCTTTGAGTCGATAATGATGTTCCGGTCGCCGGGATAACGGACAATCACATCGGGCTGCAGCCGCCTGCCATCCTCCGATGTAAAGCTGCTCTGCACAAAGAATTCGCGGTCTTTCTGCAAACCCGATTTTTCGAGAATACTCTCCAGCAGCACCTCTCCCCAGTTACCCTGGGTCTTCGATTCCCCCTTGAGCGCCCTGGCAAGAGCAGTAGCCTCATTGCTGATCTTAAGGTTAAGCTCTTCCAATTGCCTGATCTTGGAGAAAAGAGACTCTCTGCCCTGCACATCCTGGATGTGTGTGTCCTCAATCTTCTTTTTGAAATCCTTCAGGTTCTCGCTCAGGGGACGGAGCAGTTCGTCAAGCTTCTCCCTGTTCTGCTCGGTGAATTTTCTGCTGTTCACATCCAGTATCTCACCGGCAAGAACCCTGAATTCGTTCCTGAGCCTTTCATGAATCCCCTCTGCCTCCTCCTTCATCTCCCTGATCCTTTCTGTAAGCTGCTCCTTCTCAGCTTCCCTGCCGGCAAGTGCCGAGGATAAAGAGACTATGGATTCCTCCTTGCCGGTGAGCATCACCTTCAACCTTTCAAGTTCAGTTTTAATGTCGGCTATTCGCTTTTCAAGCAGTGAGCGCTCAAAGGAAAAGCGTGACTTCAGGACGAGAAACACGATCAGGGCTCCCGTCAGGGCACCTGCAAGGATCAGGATGAAAGGAGTCAACATGCTGATATACATTTCGTTTCCGGTTAACAAACCGGGTTTTCACATGGCAATTCTACGCGAAGGGAGGTTCCCCGTATTCATCAATGTCTGTATCAAACCCGCTGCGGTCGCGCGATGAATGGTCGTTATTCATCTTTGATCCCACTGTATATGATTTTGCCTTCGCCGGGGCGGCCTCGGTCAATTCATCGAGCTCAAATTCGTCGAGCTCTGCAAACTGTGCCTTCTCCTCCCTGAACCTCAGCCTTACGTCACCTACGGGACCGTTACGGTTCTTGGCAAGAATTATCTCAGCTATACCTTTTGTCAGCACGCCATCCTCAAATTCCAGCAATCCGTATTTCTCCTGACGATGGATGAAAATCACCATGTCGGCATCCTGTTCTATAGCCCCCGACTCCCTGAGGTCAGAAAGCTGCGGCCTCTTCGCCCCCCCTCTGAGTTCGACCGACCTGTTGAGCTGTGACAGAGCAATGATGGGTATGCCCAACTCCTTAGCTATTGACTTGAGGGACCTCGATATGAGGCTAACCTCCTGCTCGCGGCTACCCGCATCCGGTGGCCCCGCCATAAGCTGCAGGTAGTCGACAATGGCAATGTCAAGCCTGTCGTGAGCCTTCATTCTCCTGCATTTTGCCCTCAGCTCGAATATTGAAATGGCAGGAGTATCATCTATGTAAATCGGCGCCTCCTCAAGTTTTCTTATCCTCTTGTCGAGCAGCTTCCATTCAGCCTCCGACAGCCTTCCGTTCTTAATCCTTTCTCCCGGCAGGTCAGTTTCTGCCGTAATGAGCCTGTTGACAAGTTGCACAGAGGCCATCTCGAGTGAGAAGATAGCCACCTTGCGGTTATGGTCTACCGCAATGTTGCGGGCCATCGACAATGCAAGTGCAGTTTTTCCCATTGAGGGCCTTGCCGCCACTATGATCAGATCCGACTTCTGCCATCCCGAGGTCAGGCGGTCAAGTTTGCTGAAGCCCGAAGGAACCCCAATGAGACCATCCTCCTGCTTTCCTGCCTCTTCCATCTCCTCAATGGCTTTCTTTATGACAACATTGATCGGCAGCACTTCGCGCTTTATGTTACCCTCTGCTATCTGGAACAGCTCATTCTCGGAACGGTCAAGCAGGTCGGTAATGTCAAAACTGTCATCATAGGCCATAGCCTGAATGTCGGTCGCAACCCTTATCAGCTCGCGCTGTATATATTTCTGCGCTACAATCTTGGCATGGTACTCGACATTGGCAGCCGATACAACCTTCGATGTGAGCTGGGTTAGGTACAGCGGTCCACCCGCTGAATCAAGCTCACCTGTCGATTTCAGTTCCTCCGTTACGGTATAAAGGTCAACGGGTATCTCCTTGGTTGAAAGCGATTTGACGGCGATAAATATCTTCCTGTTAGCCTCCTTGTAGAAGCTCTCCGGCTTTAAAAGGTCAATTACTGTTATCACAGCGTCGGATTCGAGCATCACGGCACCCAATACGGCTTCCTCCATGTCGAGTGCCTGGGGAGGTACCCGACCCTGATCAGGAGAGGGATAGTGAATGGGACGCTGAACAGTGCGTTGTTTGGCCATTATACTATTGATAGATTGATGGTTAACTATAAAGGGCAGCTATAATCTGCCAGTTCAAATTTAACAATTGCCCCATGCCCGGTCGTCATTAAAAAGATTTTGTTACAAACAAAATCCTGTTTATAAAATGTTGAAAGATAATTCTATTTTTACACCTCAAAGCGCCGGAGAAATGATCGTATTCCCAAGGGCAAAGATAAACATAGGGCTTACAATTGTAAGAAAGCGGGATGATGGTTTTCACGATATTGAAACAATCTTCTATCCCGTCGGCCTGACCGATGCCCTTGAGTTCATAGTTCCGGCAAAGCCTGGTTCTGCCGACCGGCTGACTGTTACCGGAACCGGCGCCGGGTGTGCCACAGCTGATAACCTGGTCGTAAGGGCAGCAGGACTTATGCGTGAGAAATATAAGTTCCCCTGTCTGAAGATTCACCTTCATAAGATGATCCCTCCCGGAAGCGGGCTGGGTGGGGGTTCATCAGATGCCTCATCAATGCTGATGCTTCTGAACCGTTACTTCTGTCTCCGGGCAAATGAACAGGAGCTTCTCACGCTGGCACTCATGCTTGGCAGCGATTGTCCCTTCTTTATCAAGGGCACACCGGTTCTTGCCATCGGCAGGGGTGAGCTCTTTACCCCACTGCCCTGCTTCCTGAACGGGTATTATATCGTCATTGTCAGGGAGAACATCCATATATCCACCCCATTGGCCTACGCCAACAGCAAACCACGAGGCAGCTCTTCCGGCCTTAAAGAGCTGATAAAGGCACCCCTGGAAAAATGGAGAGACAGCATTGCGAATGACTTCGAGGAATATGCTTTCAGGGAACATCCCCGCCTGCAGGATCTTAAGCAGGGCATGTATGAAGCTGGCGCTCTGTTCAGCTCAATGTCGGGAAGCGGTTCGGCCATATTCGGCATATTCAGTAAGGAACCGGTGTCTCCGCCCCGCGGCAATATTATCTGGCAGGGATGGCTATAGTTTGCGCCTCAGACGACTTTCACACCGGTATTTGGTAATCGGTCTAAGAACCCCAAACGAAGAACGAAGAACCAGGAACGAAGAACCAGGAACGAGGAACGATGAACGAAGAACCAGGAACGAAGAACCAGGAACGAAGAACCAGGAACGAGGAACGATGAACGATGAACCAGGAACGAAGAACCAGGAACGAAGAACCCGGAACCCGGAACCCGCAACTCCTTTTACCCCTTCATTTCTACATCTATCTCGAGCAGCAGTGCCCCCTTCGGTAGCTTGTCGCCTGGTTTTACAGGTACTGATCTGATCGTTCCCTCCCAATGCGAAAGAATCCGGTTCTTCATCTTCATAGCCTCGAGGACAAGGAGTTCCTGTCCTTTACTGACCTGATCCCCCTCTCTGACAAGCAGTTCCACAACGGTGCCCGGGATGAAACTCATTACCAGTCCGGGAGTCTCCGGCTGATATTTCCTGCGGTTCAAATACTTTTTGCTAAGCCTGGTCTTGTAATCGGTGAAATTGATATTCAGTGATTCCAGGTTTTCATGCTTTCTCATAACTCTCACCGGTTAATTTCAAAACGGAGGTATTCCATGCTTCTTGCGTGGCATGGTCACATCCTTGTTTTCCGAGACCTCAATGGCATGAAGCAGCAACCTCCTGGTCTCTGAGGGTTCAATGACGGCATCGATATATCCGCGTGAGGCAGCAACATAAGGGTTGGCAAACTTGGCCTTGTACTCCTCAACCTTCGCCTTGCGCATCTCATCGGGATTCTCGGCCGACATAATCTCCTTGCGGAAAATGATGTTGGCGGCTCCCTCGGGACCCATTACGGCAATCTCGGCGGTAGGCCATGCAAAAACGAAGTCAGCCCTGAGGTGCCGCGAACTCATCGCTATGTATCCGCCACCATAAGCCTTCCTGAGTATAACCGTAAGCTTGGGAACCGTGGCCTCGCTGTAGGCATACAGTACCTTGGCCCCGTGCCTGATCACTCCCGCATGCTCCTGATCGACACCCGGCAGGTATCCGGGCAGGTCAACGAGGGTTACCAGGGGAATGTTGAATGCATCACAATATCTTATGAACCTTGCAGCCTTATCGGACGAGTCCACATCAAGCACCCCGGCCATCTCAAGAGGCTGGTTGGCTACAAAGCCCACAGTGCATCCGCCCAGTCGCGAAAAACCGATGACTATATTCTTCGCCCACATCTCCTGCACTTCTATAAACTCCGAATTGTCGGCAATGGCCCTTATAACATCCTTCACATCATACGGAAGTGTGGGATCATCAGGAACGATATTGTTTATGTCGTAATCCGTTATCGGCTCAGCTATTGGAACCTTCTCAAGCCTGTTTTCATTGTTGGGAGGGAGAAGGTTGATCAGAGCCTTAATCTGGGTGAAACATTCATCCTCGGTATTGGCGAAGAAATGTGCATTCCCCGAAGTTTCGCAGTGAACCCTTGCCCCGCCAAGGTCTTCCATCGATATCTCCTCGCCGAGAACGGTCTTTATTACCTCGGGTCCGGTGATGAACATCTTTGATATATTGTCGACCACAAATACAAAGTCGGTGAGAGCCGGGGAATAAACGGCTCCTCCCGCACATGGCCCCAGTATAACCGATATCTGGGGTATCACCCCGCTTGATATGGTATTCCTGAAAAATATCTCCCCATACCCTGCAAGTGAGTTAACCCCTTCCTGTATTCTTGCCCCTCCCGAATCGTTGATACCGATTAACGGGATCCTCATCTTCAGGGCATGGTCCATTATTTTGGTTATCTTTCTCGAGTGCATCAGTCCCAGTGACCCTCCGGCGACAGTGAAGTCCTGCGCAAATACAGCCACAGGCTTGCCGTGAATTGTACCGGTTCCTATCACCACACCATCACTTGGCAGGGACTTCTTGTGCATGTCAAAGTCGCGGGCATCATGCTCCACAAACATGTCATACTCATTGAAAGTGTCAGCGTCGAGTAGTGACAGAATTCGTTCGCGGGCAGTATTCTTGCCCATAGCCTTCTGCTTCCCGATGGCCTCTTCACCCCCTCCGAGGAGTGCCTTGCGGCGCTTCTCCTTCAGCTCGTCAATCTTGTTGTCAAGTGGCATCTCTCAATATTGTTTTTATGGTTACCTGTTCCATGAAATGGCTGTCATCGTACCTTCATCCGTTTGCCGGGAAGGCGGTTGACAAAAACGGTGCAATTTTAATAAAATAACCCGACTAATTCCATGATATCCGCTGTTTTTTCGAACAACAAGGTCACTTCTAACCAACGAGTATGGCAAATCAGCTGGTTATTTGCATAATACAATAAGAGAGGTTTTCGAACCAGCCTGGTTATTTAGGGGCTATCCGGTACAGGAAAAGGCCAATAAAAGCATATATGATGTTTGGTATCCACATGGCCAGCATCGGGTCAAGGTTACCCTTAACCGAGAACTGGGAGGCAAACTGCAGGAAAAGGATATATGAAAAACTCAGCATCAGGCCTATGCCAATCTGCATGCCTATTCCTCCGCGTACCTTCCTCGACGACACGGAAACGCCGATAAGTGTAAGAATGAATACCGAGAATGGAACCGAATATCGCCGGTGCTTTTCCACCAGGAACAGCTTCAGCTCCTCCGAACCCTGCATCTTAAGCACATCGATATATTCATACAGTTCCCGGTAGGTCATGGTTCCGACAAACTCGGGACTCCGGGAAAAGTCCTCCGGCCTGATAATCAGCGTGGTATCGATCCTCCTTCCCGTCGATATGGTCTCTGCCGAGTCGCCTATATCCCTGATGTAATAATTCCAGGCGCTCCATTTATTGCCTGCAGTATCCCACCTGACCGTTGTGGAGGAGAGTTTTGACAGCAGTTTTCCTTCGTCATCAAAATGCTCTATGGTGAAATTCCTCCCGGTCTTGTTGACGGGGTTATAAGACTCCATGTAGATGTAAATGTTGGGATAGACCTGACGATGAACACTCATTAGCTGTGTGCTCCGGTACCGGTTCCTGTAGTACTTGTCCTCGAAATCAAGCCTCTTCTGGTTACTCCTTGGCAGAACAAAATTGGTGAGAAGAAAGGTGAAGAGCGCTATTGCCAGTGATGAGAGGAAGTAGGGCCACATCATTCTCCTGAAACTCATGCCGCTGTTGAGAATAGCCACTATCTCAGTATTATAGGCCATCCTCGATGTGAAGAAGATGACCGTGATGAATGCAAAAAGCGGAGAGAAAAGTATTGCAAAATAGGGGATGAAATTCAGGTAGTAGTCAAAGATGATGGCATGTACCGGAGCCTCCTTCTCCATGAAGTCATCAATCTTTTCCGCGAAATCAAAGACGACAGCAATCAGCAGGATAAGTGCAAGCGCAAAAACGAAGGTTCCAAGGAACTTCCTGATTATATATAGGTCTATCAGCTTCATCTTTTCTATGTTACAGCCTTCCCCTGAGCCTCTCCGCCATCTCCTGCTTCCACGATGTGAAATTTCCACCTGCAATCTTTTCCCTGGCGGTGGCAGTGAGCCACTGATAGAATGTCAGGTTGTGAATGCTGGCGATGGTCAGCCCAAG
>JAVEWX010000054.1:0-19720 GCA_034004335.1 Bacteroidales bacterium
TTAAATGATTCATCGGACAGTTCAAGGCCAATGCCCGATTCCGTATCTCTTCAATCTCAGCGATGGTAAGCTCTGCAGGGGAGATTCTGAATTTACCGCTCATATCTTCCAAGTAATTCTTCGACAACAAGTCTTTGCTGTTCACCCGTAACCATATTCCTGAGGGTTACCGAACCTGAGGCAATCTCCTCCTCGCCTGCAACAATCACTTCCGGAATGTGCCTGGAATCAGCATATCCGAATTGTTTCCTGAGCTTGTCAGCATCGGGATACAACTCAGTGTTGACCCCCCTGTTCCTCAACATACCTGCCAGCTCAAGCGCAAACCTGAGTTCCTCCCCTCCGAAGTTGACAATCATAACACGTGTTCCGGTTGCGGAAAAGGGAGGAAAGAGACCGGCATGCATCATCACATCGTAAATTCTGTCGGCGCCAAATGAGACTCCTACCCCCGACACACCCTCAAGACCGAAAATACCGGCCAGGTTATCATACCTGCCTCCCCCGCAGACACTTCCTATCTGGGTATCGAGAGACTTGACTTCAATTATGGCACCGGTATAGTAGTTCAATCCCCTGGCCAGAGCCGGATCAAATTCCACTCCCTCCGACTCCTCCTCACCCAGGAGCGAGAACAGTTGCCTCATCTCACTGACGCCCCGGGTTCCGGCATCATAACCACTGAAGACCCCTTCCAGGTAATCCAGTTTATCATGCAGGGTACCGCTAACATTCAGCAGGGGCATGAGAAGACTTATTGCCCTGTCGGCAATTCCCTTATTCCTAAGGGCATCAGTTACTGCGTCAGCACCAATCTTTTCGAGTTTGTCTATCTCAACAGTTATGTCGGTAATCCTTTCCCCGACACCCGCAACATCTGCCATGCCGGTCAGTATCTTCCTGTTGTTGAGCCTAATGATGGTCGTCATGCCTAACCTCCTGAATACCTCCCTGATTATGAGTATCAATTCGTACTCATTGAGCATTGAGTCACTGCCAATAACATCGACGTCGCACTGGTAAAATTCACGGTACCTGCCCTTCTGAGGTCTGTCGGCACGCCATACCGGCTGTATCTGGAATCTTTTGAACGGGAAAACAATTTCGTTGCGATGCTGAACCACATACCTTGCGAAGGGAACAGTAAGATCATACCGCAGACCCTTTTCACATATCAGCGACGAGAGCGGTGCGCTGTCGGCTGACAGAAGGTCATTCCTGTCAATACCCCGGAGGAAATCACCCGAGTTAAGTATCCTGAAAAGGAGCCGGTCACCCTCATCCCCATATTTACCCAGCAATGTGGAGAGGTTCTCCATGGCGGGCGTTTCAACAGGCTGGTAACCATACAGGGTGAATACTGACTTTATGGTATCGAAAATATGATACCTCCGTTGCATCTCTTCAGGAGAGAAATCACGTGTTCCCTTTGGAATGGCAGGTTTAGCCGGCATAAGAAAGATTATTTAACCGGGTAAAAATACAAAAATCTATCCACCTCCTCAGGGAAGAGGTGTTACTGTCAGATAAAAATGTTTCAGTATACCTTGGGAATATATGTCTGCTCGTCCTTGGGAGGCCGCACGTATGCTATATCTGTCTTCCTCGGCTTAAGCTTAATGGGGTCAGCCGGTATCTCCTCGTAAGGTATAAGGCTGAGCAGATGGTGAATGCAATTCAGTCGCGACCGTCTCTTGTCATCTCCTTCAACTACATACCATGGCGACTGCTTGGTATCGGTGAACGAGAACATCTTGTCCTTGGCCATGGAGTACTCAACCCATTTATCGCGTGATTCAATGTCCATAGGACTGATCTTCCAGCGTTTTGTCGGATCATTTATCCTGTCCTGAAAGCGCTTTTCCTGCTCCACATTACTCACTGAAAACCAATATTTTATCAGTATAATACCCGATCGTATCAGCATTCTTTCGAATTCGGGGCAGGAACGAAGGAATTCCTCATATTCCTCGTTGGTGCAGAAGCCCATTACCTTCTCCACGCCGGCCCTGTTGTACCAGCTCCTGTCAAATATCACAATTTCACCTGCGGATGGCAACTGCTGAACATATCTCTGGAAGTACCACTGCGATTTCTCCTTTTCTGTCGGAGTGCCGAGGGCTACCACCCTGCAGATACGTGGATTAAGGCATCCGGAAATAGTCTTTATGGCTCCTCCCTTTCCCGCGGCATCTCGTCCCTCGAAGATTACAATAACCCTCAGTTTCCTGAATTTTACCCACTCCTGCAGCTTCACGAGTTCTATTTCATATTTGGCAAGCTCGCTGAAATAGAAATCCTTGCTCAGTTTCTTCTCATGTTCTTCCTTGATGTCGTGGTACAGTTTCGACCGGTCAAACTTCTCACTGCTCTTTTTCTTAGGTTTCTTTTCTGACATGATAACAGATCATTAAGTAAACTTCAACAAAAACGATATGATACTGAAATTTACGAAAATAAACTCAATACTGCTATTGCAGGTATCTTTTTTTGAGAATAGGAGATATGCTCCCTCAAATCAGGGTTCCTGGTTTATTATTTCCGGAATACGGGATAGCTTACTGAATGAATGGTATACTGAGGGGATACCTGAACTCCCTTCCTTCCGCTGCCCTGATTGAGGCGATGATTATACAAACCAGCTCGAGGGTAGCAAAAAATATCAGAAGGAACACCCCTACAACCAACAGGATCAGAGGCAGGCTCAGAAAACAATATAAGAATATTGATATCTGGAAGTTGAGACTGGCCTTGCCGTTTTTATCTACCCACTCCGACTCCTCCTTCCTGGAGAGCCAGAAGATAAGTGGAGCTATGATGCCGCCAAAAAACGGGAAGAGATATCCTGCAAAGGCCGACAGGTGACAGAGCATCGCCCAGTTTCTTTCTGATTCTGAATATTGCCTTGTATCTTCCATGACTTGATTCTTTATTCAAAAGACACTTTAAGATGAAAAATGCTGCATCAGAACCTGGCCAGTCTTTTTAGATCGGCAGGCAGGAACCCATTAGGATTTTTCTGGTCAATCTTATGGGTATTGAAATAGTACATCCTTGCATCATCCGCACCGATAAGCATCTTGAATACATAAGCCCCCAACAGTTCTTCAGCAGGCCCCACCTTGTGAAGTATAAGAGTGTTTGGCCGTTTCCCGGTTATCGCATTCCTTATTTCTTCTTCGGCTACAAGCATAAAAGGCTGGTTATAGATCTTACCTATTTCTTCCCGGTTTGAGATGGAAGCTTCCATGTCCTCCTCCCTCGCCAGTATAGTCTTACCGGCAATGTCGGGAACAAACTGGTTGTAGTACTTCAGATAACGTACCCCGGGTGTCTTTGGATTGTCAATTACAAGCCTGGCATGCTGCTGTATGAACTTGAGCAGCAGGCCCATCTTGTATCCATATTCAGCATCTGCATCCTCTCCGGCAAAATCGAGGGGTATGGCACAGAATTCAGGCATCTCCTCAAGGTTCCTGACTTTCTTGCCAAGAACCAGGTTCAGGAATGCAAAGGTGGAACCCGATTTGTCCCTCTCATAATCGGTTTCCAGTAGTACAAGGAAAGAGTATGAAGGGTCCTGCCTTCTTATGTTGAACTCGTCAACACCAATGAACTCAAAGGGCGTCAGGGTCCAGTACTCCGCGGCAGCTGCCTTTATGGCAGGATTGAACTCTGAGAACATGGAGCTTTCCAGCACGATGCATGTTTTTGAAGCCAGGAGCAATTTGCCCTCTTCAGCGGTGGGATATGGTGCCTGGCCTGAAACTGTTGCGTAAATGACTGAAGCAAAAAGAAAAATAAAGACCTTTCTCATGGTAAAGCTATTTGGAAGGCAGGTAAAGCGGATTTTTCTGATTGAACTTGTAGATGTAAACAAACATCAGCTGCTTCTGTTTTTTGCGGGAGAGCTTTGCATACTCCTCGTGAAGCTCCGGATCCTTCATCAGCAGCAGACTAACATTCCTGGGCTCGTAGTCAAGTATCTTACCTGTTTCGAAATCAATAAGATACTGTTTCAGCTCGGTACGTGCTGCAGTAGGTTGCCTGTAAGGATAACCGTAGGAGTAGGGATAATAGTAAGAGCTATAGGATGAATAGCCGTAGGGGCTGTAATAGGGATCATAGTATCCCCCATAGGGGTAGTTACCGTAATACCTCGGATCATACATTGTTATGTCAGCAACAAAATGACATATATTGCCGACGAAAGTAATCCTGTTAAAGTTCTCCTGTACCTGAATGTACAGTACCCCATTCCTGGCAAAACCCCATATCTCCGATTTCTCAACCTCCTGGCGCACTCCCATCTCATCGTAAAAATAGATCTTGTCGCTCTCGAAAACCTTGTTGAAGAATTCCCTGTCGTTATAGTCAGCCGAGGTAAGCAGTTTTGCCTTGGGTATAGGACTGTTCGAGCTGACCTGCTCAAAATTGAGATAGATACCGTCGGTGAATTTGAACCCGGGTTCATATTTCACGGTTCTTTCAGGCTCAAGTTGTCCGTGAAGAAGTGCAGAATGAACCAGAGTTATCATAATAACAGTTGAAACCATTCTGACCATATTCATTGACCCTCCTTTCAGTCGTTCAATATACAAATTTCATACCGCCCTTGGCAAATTTAACCCATTAATCCTATTGTAGATATCTCCCGGGCCATGATTTTGATTAAAATGTTTAATTTTGCTACCACCTCAGACCAGCAACATTAATAATGACTCGCGGCACACTCTTAACCAGATTATCAGAAAAAATGTCCGGCGGCACAAAGAAGAGAATATCAGCCCGGGGGATTATCCTGCCTGGAATCACCACAGGCATTCTACTGGTGATTGCACTGTTATTCTCCCTTACAGGCATGCATCTGGTGGCCATATTTGCAGCACTTGCCACCATGGCATCAGGTATTGTTACATTCAAGACCCTGTTCTCTTCTATCAGGAACATTGACAGATCCTCCACAGAGATTAAGGACATGCAGATCAACCAGGGAGAACTGATGGCATACTTTTCTCACAGCATCAGGGAGCCCCTTAATAACCTGGTCATAATTGGCGAGATGCTTTCCGAGACTGATCTTTCATCAAGACAGAGGGATATGGTTGAGACGCTGATTGCATCAACCACCAATATGGTGTCGACCGTCAACGAAATGGCAATGCAGAGTGCCGGAACCACAGATCCCGAACGAAGGAAACCCATCAGGTTCAACCTGGTATCTGCAATCCATAACACCCTTGAGCTCTTTAACCTGAGAGACGATGCCGGTATATCCTACTCTATTGAATCGGAGGTAAAAGAGGGAGTCGACCTTATCGGTGATCCCATAGTGATAAAACAGATAATACTGGATATTCTGAACACCCTTTCCAAGGGCCCTGCCTTACCGAAACCCGGCTTGAAAATCGCCGTCAGGATACCTGACTATGACGGTAACCGTCTGAATGTCACTCTTACCTTCAGCGCTGCATCGGGCTTCATCACCGATGACCCCGACTCAGACAACAGGTCCCTGGCCCTGAAGCTCACAGAGGCAAATGAAGGCAGCTATTCATATACCGCGACACCGGAAGGCGCCACACTGTCGGTAACCCTTCCATTCGGGCGGCCCGAGTCCACCGGTGCAGAAGAGACATTAGCATCGCGCCGGCTGGCAGAGCTCGAGAGGGTAATGGTAAAGAAGAAGGACCTCAGTGAACTCAGCCTTCTGCTGGTGGAAGACAATGCAATAAACCAGAAAATAACCTTCCTCACGCTTAAACCACTGGTGAAACTGATAGATACCGCATCAAATGGTAAGGAGGCTCTCGACAAGATAGCCTCCGCCAACTATGATGTTATCCTGATGGACATACAGATGCCGGTAATGGATGGACTGGTCGCTGCAGAAAAAATAAGGGGGTTGGAAAAAAGCACGGGCAGGCATGTACCGATAATAGCCATTACCGCCAACGCAATGCTGGGGGACAAGGAGCGGTGTCTGTCAGCCGGAATGGATGATTATATCAGCAAGCCATTTCAGCCCGGCATGCTGCTCGAAAAGATAAGAAAGTTCCTGTAGGGGTCACCTCCTAAGCCCGGAAACCTATTACCATTATATCGTCAACCTGGTCGTTGCTGCCCTTCCACTGTACAAAATTATCAGCCAGGATCTCCATCTGATCACCCATGGAATACTTGTGTATGGTGACGAGCAGGTACCTCAGGCGACGGTTCATGAATTTCTTGTCTTCCATGCCGCCAAACTGGTCGGCATAACCGTCGCTCATCATGTAGAAGATGTCACCATCCTCGAGCACAAGCTCATGATTGGTATATATCTGACCCGATATCCTCCTGCCGATTATAAACTTGTCGCCCCTGAACTCCATCAGCTTGCCATCACGGATTATGTATAGGGGCAGGAACGCACCTGCATACTCTACCCTGGCTGCCTTCCTGTCAATGCAACAGATGGCGATGTCCATACCATCCTTGATGGCTTGTGAGTAATCATCCTCCCTGTGAAATGCCGACTCTATTTCCATGTTAAGCCTGTCGAGCACCGATGACGGATGAAGGATATCACCCATGCTAATTATCCTGTCAATGGTCTGCAACCCGATCATCGACATGAGTGCCCCCGGAACGCCGTGGCCGGTGCAGTCGGCAACAACTATGAATATCCTTCCGCGTTTCTCGCTTATATAGTAAAAATCACCGCTGACAATGTCACGTGGTTTGAAAAGTATGAAGGACTCCGAAAAATGTTTCCCGAAAAATATTGGTGACGGTATGAGGGCTTCCTGAATCTTTTTGGCATAAATAAGACTATCGGTGATATTTTTGTTTTTTCGTGCGAGCTCCTCTCTCTGCCTTGCAACCTCATCAAGGGCATCTTCCTTCTCCCTGAGGAGCCGGTGAGCCTTCATCAGGCTTCTCGTCTGACCCCATACCACTATGTAGCTAAATGCAATAACGACAACTATCAGGAACAGAAACCTGAACAGTCCCTCATTTGCCAGTTCAACCGGGAACAAGGCAACCCGCAATTCTATAAATGTCAGACAGCACATCTCCCACTACCGGCCGTTTAGTCGGCACAGGGCCCGTTTCCCCTTACGAGTCCCTCAAGCCTGCCCGAAGGCGACGCAATAAAATCAAGCCCGGTCATTATTTCCCATTTACCATCAATCTTCCCGATTGTTTCCCTGTCAGAAACCACTACATTGGGCCATTCTCTTCTGAACTTATCCCTTACGGGCAGTTTGAAGCCGGCATCAATGATGATATTTCCGCTAACCACTATATCTCTAACAGGATCACTGTTCCCCGTCGCCTGCCACAGAACCATGTCAGGATCATCCAGATCAGTACCTTCCTCAAGTATAACCATCACTGACCTCGAATCATCTGTTCTCAGCGAGAGCAGGTGCTTCTTCAGTTCCTCAGTTTCAGAGGATGTCCTGTTCCTGCGTGCAGCAATTATCAGGACTCCCCTGGCGGGGACACTGAATCCTGCTACAGAATGGCCTGATACCGAGATAATTCCTTCTCCCAGTGCCTTCAGCTCTTCAACACTGCTGAATGGAAGCAACTCAGGTTCCTCCTTCTCCTCGGGGTATTTCACCGTTGCATCTATACCCATCTTCCCGCCAAATGAATAATTATCCGCGGCATGATCAAGAATATCAAGAGGCCCACGCAGAAGCATCAGATCCCGTTGAAAACTGCAGTTTTTTTCTACCCCCGACAGCACAGAGGCCGGGTTCCGTATATCAGCGCTTCCGTCGGTGACAACAATATACTTACTGAACATCATCTGACCTGCCCCGAAAAGGGTATTCAGCACCTTCATACCCTGTCCGGGGTATTTCTTGTCGATTTTTACAATTACCAGGTTGTGGGCATTACCCGCCGGTGGCATGTGAATATCGACTACTTCCGTTGACAGTGCCAGCCGTATTGGTGTCAGGAAAAGCCTTTCGGTAGCCATGCCTATCCACGCATCCTCCTGGGGAGGCACCCCTACAATTGTTGAGGGATATACAGCCGTGCAAGAATGGGTTATTGCAGTAACATGAAACACGGGAAAGTCATCGGCGAGGGAATAGACTCCCGTATGGTCGCCAAAGGGACCTTCCCGCCTGTGATCCTCACCGGTGTCGATATATCCTTCGATAACCATATCAGCGTCATGAGGCACCCAGATGTCCTGTGTCAGGCACCTGACAAGTTCCACTCTTCTTCCCCTGAGGAATCCTGCCAGGATATATTCATCGATGTTCTCAGGCAGGGGTGCCGTCGCAGCATATATGTATACCGGGTCGCCCCCGAGGGTAACGGCTACCGGCATCCTGCCGCCTTTCTTTTTCCAGGCTTCGTAATGTCTGGCTCCCGTTTTATGGCGGTGCCAGTGCATTCCCGTAGTTGTGGAGTCAAAAACCTGCATCCTGTACATACCTGTGTTCCTGTGTCCTGTTTCGGGGTGAAAGGTATGTACTGCAGGAAGGGTGATGAAACGTCCGCCATCATAAGGCCAGCATTTCATTACGGGCAACCTGTTGAGATCAGGATCCTCCATCACGATTTGCTGGCATATTCCCCTGCCTTTTCTTTTTACAGGCATGAGTCCTGCATACCTGAGAAGACGGGAAAGTCGTCCCGGTTTTGACAAAGGTTTACGGGCAGAATCTCCGCCAACCGAAGCCATCAGCATTTCCAGTTCCCTGCCTGCCTCATCAAGGTTGGTTCGGCCAATAGCCATTGCCATTCTCCTTTCAGAGCCGAACATATTTATCAGCAGCGGAAAATCGGTTCCGGTATTTTTGAACAGTATGGCTTTACCCCCCGACTTGGTAATCCTGTCAGTAATTTCAGTAATCTCCAGGACAGGGTCGGCGGGTGCGCTTATGGTTAACAGTTCCCCCTCTGTTTCGAGTCTGGTCAGGAAAGCCTTCAGTCCGGTATGTTTGGATTTCTTCACCACATGAGCCGTATCAGGGGGCAAAGATAAACAAAATGCGGTAAAGGTGCCGGATAGACGGTGCATTGCCAAAGGGGGTATCATAAAGCAGTAACGGGAACCATTCTGTCGAATAGTTCCCGTTCATTTTCAGCAGCCGAAGCTGCATCGAATGCCAGATTACTGTTATTATGGCCGGCCTTCGGTTTACTCCTTTCGGAGGCCGTCAGCCCGAACCATCCGGTGACACTTTTTACGGCATCACTTTCCGGTTGTTCCTTGGGCAAACCCGGCGGGATTTACCTTGGGGAACGGAGCGTCGCGGGACAATTCCGGCAGTTTTGAGTGTCTTGCGATAGTCATCATCACCGGAACCTGACAATGCGGACCGAGATCCGTGTGTCATTGCAAACCTGCCAGGTGTGACCGAAGTCATCCTTTGCCTGTTTACCCCTTCTGACCAAACCTTTAAAGAACTCTTGCGAATCTCTGCGGGTTCTCCCGTCGTCGTCAACCCGGTGTTGCCACCCGGCTTCAGTCTTCAGGACTCCGGCCCTTCCGGCGGCAGGTCCGAGGACCTGTACGAGGTGACTAGTGCTTCACTTAAGAAGGGTTCACCACCCCCGCACCTTCAGAGCAACCTTTTATCGCTCACCTGGTATAACAAAAATAATCATTGATGGTCCTCAGACCAAATGTTTTGAGTCGGAGATTTAAACGGAGTTTTAACAGGAGTTATTAACAAATGTTAACAACCTTCTCCCTGCACCACAGTATGACTTAACCGGGCCAGCTTAACAGGGAATATCGCAACGCGGACCCCTCCTACGCCTTTATGTCTTTACGCCTTAACCGGCAACCAGCAACCTACTTCCTGTACCCGTAAACGGCAAGGTCACCCAGACCTTCCTCGATTCTGAGAAGCTGGTTGTACTTGGCCATGCGATCAGAGCGGCTCAGTGAACCTGTCTTTATCTGTCCCGAGTTCACTGCTACGGATATGTCGGCAATTATACTGTCTTCTGTTTCGCCCGAGCGATGTGAAATAACCGTTGTCCAACCTGCCCTGTGAGCCATCTCAATACAATTCAGGGTCTCCGTCAGCGATCCTATCTGGTTCACCTTAATGAGTATTGAATTGGCGCAATTGAGTTCAATTCCCCTGCGGAGGTATTCAACATTTGTCACGAATATATCGTCACCTACTATCTGTATCTTACTGCCCAGCTTGTCATTCAGCAACTTCCATCCATCCCAGTCGCCTTCAGCCATTCCATCCTCTATTGAGTCAATGGGGAATTTTTCCATAAGCTCTGCCAGGTACTCGGCCTGCCTGGCTGATGAAAGCTTCTTGCCCTTTGCACCTTCAAACTTAGTGTAGTCATACATTCCATCGACGTAAAACTCTGAGGCAGCGCAATCGAGGGCTATCATTACATCCTTGCCCGGTTCATAGCCGGCTCCCTTTATTGCCTTGATAATGCTCTCAAGAGCATCCTCAGTACCTGTCAGCGCCGGTGCAAATCCACCCTCATCACCTACTGCGGTGCTTAGTCCACGCTCCTTCAATACCTTCTTAAGTGAATGGAAAACCTCTGCTCCCATGCGAAGCCCCTCCGAGAATGAGGGTGCCCCGACGGGTCTGATCATGAATTCCTGGAATGCTATCGGGGCATCCGAGTGTGAACCGCCATTAATAATGTTCATCATCGGTACCGGAAGGGTAAAGGTATTGACACCTCCGATATACCTGTAGAGAGGCAGTCCGTGCATGGTTGCCGCTGCCCTGGCGGCTGCAAGGGAGACTCCCAGGATGGCATTGGCACCCAGGTTGCTCTTGTTGGGTGTGCCATCGAGAGCTATCATCATGTTGTCGATTCCCGCCTGGTCTGATACTTCCATTCCAAGGAGTTCTTCCGCAATCACATTGTTCACATTATGAACAGCCTTGAGTACGCCCTTACCGAGATACCTCGACTTATCGCCGTCGCGCAGTTCAATAGCCTCATTCTCACCTGTAGAAGCTCCTGAGGGGACAGCTGCCCTGCCCGTAAATCCGCTGGCCGTTGACACTTCAACTTCTATTGTGGGGTTGCCTCTCGAATCGAGGATCTCCCTGGCATGTACATTAACTATCTGTCCCATGTGATTATGTTTTTAATTTTACCTGTTTCTTATGCAAAAGGGGATAATATCAGCATCCTGATAACTATCCCCTGCTATAATAGGTTGTTTTTCAATCCTTATTATCCTGTTCTTCCTTCTCCTCAGGTTGTTCCTCAATAACAGCATCATCGTCGCTGACTATCTCTGCATCGGTAACTGCATCAGTAACCGGTTCGGCTGCAGGTGTCTTTTTAACCGCGGATGCTGCTGCAACAGGCGCCGTAGCAGGGGACTCACCCTTCTTCCGTGTGCTTCTCCTGCGCCTGGTGGATTTCGATTTTGAATCTTCGGCTGCGAGCATATTCTCGTTGAAATCAACCAGCTCAATGATGCACATATCTGCACTGTCGCCAAACCGGGTGCCAAGTTTGAGTATCCGGGTATATCCTCCGGGTCTTTCCCCAACCTTTGGTGACACCTCACGGAAAAGCTCGGCTACTGCTTTCTTGTCGCGGAGGTAGCTGAAGACAACCCTCCGGGAGTGTGTGGAATCCTCCTTTGACCTTGTAATGAGGGGTTCCAGATATGAACGCAGAGCCTTGGCCTTGGCCTCAGTGGTGGTAATACGTTTATTCATTATCAGCGAGGATGCCATGTTTGCCAGCATCGCCTTCCTGTGTGAACTGGTTCTTCCTAAATGGTTAACTACTCTTAGATGTCGCATTTCTCTTAATCCTTACCTGTTTCAAACTAATCTTTATCAAGCTTGTATTTGCCCACCTCCATGCCAAATGAGAGATTCATGTTCTCAAGAAGCTCATCGAGTTCGGTGAGTGACTTCTTGCCAAAATTCCTGAATTTGAGGAGATCGTTCTTGTTGAACTTGACCAGGTCGCCCAGTGTTTCAACCTCTGCCGCCTTCAGGCAATTGAGTGCCCTGACGCTAAGATCGAGGTCTATGAGCCTTGTCTTGAGAAGCTGCCTCATATGAAGTATCTCCTCATCAAATTCATCATTCGACATCTTGTCATCCGAGTCAAGGGTTATCTTTTCATCGGAAAACAACATGAAATGGTATATCAGTATTTTGGCTGCCTCCTTGAGGGCCTCCTTGGGATGAATAGAGCCGTCGGTGGATATCTCAATTACCAGTTTTTCGTAATCGGTCTTCTGTTCAACACGATAGTTCTCGACGGCATATTTAACATTCCGTACGGGGGTGAAAATCGAATCAACGGCAATCAGTCCGAACTCAGCTTCAGCAGGCTGATTCTCCTCAGCAGGCACATATCCCCGTCCCTTGGCTATGGTCAGTTCCATCTGCAGTTTGACATCATTTTCCATGCGGCAGATGACATGTTCCGGATTCAGCACCTCAAATGCGCTCAGAACACTGTTCAATTGCCCTGCCTTAAGGGTATCGGTTCCGGTTACCTTAATGACGACCTTCTCCTGGTCGGTACCCTCAACCGTCTGTTTGAATCGTATCTGCTTAAGGTTGAGGATAATATCAGTAACATCCTCAATTACACCGGTTATCGTTGAGAATTCATGATCTACCCCATCAAATTTTACGGTGGTGATTGCATAGCCCTCAAGTGATGAGAGGAGTATTCTCCTCAGGGCATTTCCCACGGTAATACCGTAACCGGGCTCGAGTGGACGAAATTCAAATTTGCCGTACCGCTCGTCCGCTTCCAGCATTATTACTTTGTCAGGTTTCTGGAATGCTAAAATGGCCATAGGACTAGATATAATATTATTACTTGGAATACAATTCTACAATAAGTTGTTCCTTTATGTCTTCAGGAATCTCAGAGCGCTCGGGATAGTTCAAGAATTTTCCCGCCATCTGTGCATCATCCCATTCCAGCCAGGAAAGCTTAGAGAACCTTCTGGTCTCCCTGGATTCCGTAATTACCTCCAGTGATTTTGATTTTTCCCTGACACCGACAATATCACCCGGCTTGAGCTGCATTGAGGATATATTGACGACATTACCGTTAACGGTAATATGCCTGTGTCCGACGAACTGGCGGGCAGATGCCCTTGTGGGGGCTATCCCGAGCCGGTACACCACATTGTCGAGCCTCGACTCAAGCATCTGAAGGAGTACCTCGCCGGTAACCCCCTTGCTCCTCTGTGCCTTTTCGAATGTATTGCGAAACTGTCTCTCAAGGATGCCGTATATATACTTCACCTTCTGCTTCTCCCTGAGCTGTGTTCCATATTCCGAGACTTTCTTTCTTTTCTTTGTCTGTCCATGCTGTCCCGGAGGGTAATTCTTCCTGTCAAGGTATTTATCTGAACCGAAAATAGGTTCACCAAATTTTCTTGCAATCTTTGTTGTTGGACCGGTATATCTTGCCATCTGAAGTATTTGATTTAACGTTTAAACAGTAGGAAGCTGAACACTATACCCTTCTTTTTCCGGGAGGGCGGCAGCCATTATGGGGAAGTGGTGTAACATCAACAATCTCGGTAATCTCAATGCCGCAACCGTTTATCGATCTCATAGCCGATTCACGGCCGGAGCCCGGACCCTTGACAAAAACCTTGACCTTCCTCAATCCGAGGTCATATGCTACCTTACCACAGTCGGTTGCAGCCATCTGTGCTGCATACGGAGTATTCTTCTTTGAACCCTTGAAACCCATCTTTCCAGCCGAAGCCCACGAGATAACCTGACCCGAATTGTTGGTCATGCTGATGATAATGTTATTGAATGATGAATGAATATGAGCCTGACCCGTTGGTTCGACCTTAACGACCTTCTTCTTAACTGCTCCAGTCTTCTTTGCCATGATTTAACTATTTAGTAGCTTTCTTTTTGTTTGCAACAGTCTTTTTTCTTCCCTTGCGGGTTCTCGCATTGTTCTTGGTGCTCTGTCCCCTAACCGGCAAACCTATCCTGTGACGCACACCGCGATAACATCCGATGTCCATCAGCCTCTTAATGTTAAGCTGAACCTCCGAGCGAAGTTCTCCCTCAGTCTTGTAGGTCTCGCTGATGATCTTGCGGATTGAATTGATATCATCATCATTCCAGTCCTGTACCTTCTTATCCCTGTCCACGCCAGCCTGTTCAAGGATGTTCCTCGCCGTACTCCGGCCTATGCCATAAATATAGGTAAGGCCTACTTCGCCCCTTTTGTTTCTTGGTAAGTCAACACCAACTATACGCGCCATATAACTTTTGTTAATAAGTGTGCAAAATTAGTTAAAATTATCCCTGCCTCTGCTTATACTTGGGATTTTTCTTGTTTATCACATACAAACGTCCGTTCCTCCTGACTATCTTGCAGTCGGCACTGCGTTTCTTCACTGATGCTCTTACTTTCATTGTCTTATATTTTTCCTTTTTACTTGTATCTGAACGTTATCCTGCCCTTTGTAAGGTCATAGGGTGACATCTCAACCTTTACCTTATCACCGGGCAGTATTTTGATATAGTGCATTCTCATCTTCCCCGAGATGTGAGCCGTTATAACATGGCCGTTCTCAAGTTCAACCCTGAACATTGCATTTGACAATGCCTCAATAATGGTCCCATCCTGCTCTATCGACGGTTGTTTTGCCATTTAATCTTTCTTATTGTTCAACACTTTATCAATATAATCAAATGTAGTCAATATGTCGGGTTTACCCCTGTCAACAGCTACTGCGTATTCAAAATGTGCGGATGGCTTCCCGTCGGCCGTCCTCACCGTCCAGCCGTCACCGCCCTGTATAGTGTTCCTCCTGCCCATATTAATCATCGGTTCAATGCAGATGACCAGACCCTTCTGAAGCCTGGAACCTGATCCTCTTCTTCCGAAATTTGGTACTTCGGGTGATTCATGGAGCCTTTTCCCTATCCCATGACCAACCAGTTCGCGAACCACCGAGTAGCCTGCTTTCTCTGCCACGGTCTGAACTGCATGCGAAATATCTCCGATCCTGTTGCCCTCAACTGCCATGCGTGCACCGGCTTCGAGCGACTCCCTGGTGACATCCAGGAGCTTCCTAACCTCCTGTCTTATGGTTCCAACCGGAAAAGTAAAGGCACTGTCGCCATAATAGCCATTGAGAATAACCCCGCAGTCAACCGACACTATATCACCATCACTGAGCACATACCCTGAAGGTATTCCATGAACCACCGCATCATTAACGGAAATGCAGAGGGTAGCAGGAAAACCATTATATCCCTTGAACCCTGGCAGGGCGCTGTGATCACGAATGAATTCCTCAGCAAGGCGGTCAAGCATAAGGGTTGTTATGCCCGGTCTTATCTCTGCAGCAAGCATGCCCAGAGTCTCTGAGACCAGCATGTTGCTTGCCCGGAGCAGCTCAACCTCTTCACCGCTTTTCAAATACGACATCAAAGAACCATTCATTTCTGCTACATTGCCACACCGCCCGTACGACCCTTGATGCGTCCCGATTTCATCAGTCCGTCGTAGTGTCGCATAAGCAAATGACTTTCGATCTGCTGGAGGGTGTCGAGGACAACCCCAACAAGTATCAACAGCGATGTGCCGCCGTAAAATTGTGCAAACTGCTGACTAATACCGAAATTAACGGCTATCGACGGCAGGACTGCTACCATTGCCAGGAAGATGGACCCGGGGAGTGTTATTCTCGACATTATGCTGTCGATGAACTCAACCGTCTTCCTTCCGGGCTTAATACCGGGAATAAATCCCCCGTTCTTTTTCATATCCTCAGCCATCTGTACCGGGTTGATGGTGATGGCGGTATAGAAATATGTAAAAGCTATGATCAGCAGTGCTGTCGTAAGGTTATACCAGAATCCGAACATGTTCGAGAAGGCAGTGATGAAACCTCCTCCCTTGCTGGAATAGCCGACAATGATTATCGGCAACATCATGATGGCCTGGGCAAAGATTATGGGCATTACTCCGGCCGCATTGACCTTCAGGGGTATATACTGACGAACGCCACCATACTGCTTGTTGCCGACGATCCTTCTGGCGTACTGAACCGGAATTCTCCTTGTTCCCTGCACCAGCAGGATGGTTCCGAGAATAACCACAAACAGTACCACTATCTCAACAAGGAGAGCCACAAGGCCGCCTGATCCATTCATGCGTATTCCCGACTCAAAGATGAAACTTGAAGGGAACCTGGCAATTATACCAATCATAATGATCAGCGAAATACCATTTCCGATCCCCTTGTCGGTAATCTTTTCTCCCAGCCACATTACGAACATGGTTCCTGCCGTGAGAATGATCACCGAGGATATCTCAAAGAACCGGCCTGAAATCACGAATGCATCAGCCGGCAGAACGTTGGTAATATTAATAAGATAGGTGGGAGCCTGCAATACAAGTATCAAAACGGTTAGATACCTTGTATACTGATTCATCTTGCGTCTGCCGCTCTCTCCCTCCTTCTGCATTTTCTGAAAGTAGGGGAAAACGATCGTAAGCAGCTGAATTACAATTGACGCTGAAATATAGGGCATTATTCCAAGGGCAAATATTGATGCCTGGGAAAATGCTCCTCCCGAGAACATGTCAAGCAGACTCATTATGCCTCCCGAGGTCTGGTCCCTGAGGAGGCTCAGCTTCTCAGGATCCACTCCGGGTAAGGTTATGTAGGAACCAAGGCGATATAAAGCGATTATACCAAGGGTATAAAGGATCCTGGCCTTCAGGTCCTCAATCTTCCAGATATTCTTAACGGTCTGTACCAGTCTCATCTGACTATAGTTTAACGGCAGTTCCTGATTTGGCTTCTATCGACTCGATGGCTGACTTACTGAATGCGTGTGCATGGACATCAAGCTTTCTCTCAAGTTTACCCTTGCCGAGTATCTTTACCTTATCATTCTTGGAGACAAGGCCGGCGTTCAGCAGGGTCTGAAAATCAATCCTGTCAACACCAAGCTTTTGCGATAACGACTCCAGGGTACTTATATTGATTGCCTTGTACTCTTTGCGGTTGATATTGGTAAAGCCATACTTGGGAACTCTTCTCTGGAGCGGCATCTGGCCACCCTCAAATCCGACCTTCTTTGAATAACCCGAGCGTGATTTTGCACCCTTATGACCCCTTGAAGCAGTACCACCGCTACCCGATCCTTCTCCACGTCCCAGGCGTTTTTTTCTTTTAACCGATCCCTTTGCAGGCTTTAAGTTACTTAGATCCATGATTCCTGTAATAAATAAGGTTATATGTTAAATCTCCTCAACTTTCACCAGATGCCTGACCTTATCCACCATACCGAGTATCGGTTTTGAGGCATCATGTTCGACACTCTGGTTCAGCTTTCTGAGGCCAAGCGACTCAAGAACCCTTTTCTGGTTCTCGGGCCGGCCTATTTTGCTTCTTACCTGTGTAATACGTATTCTTTTCATCTATAGTGAATCTTATCCGTTGAACACCTTTTCCATGCTGACACTCCTGTGACCTGCAATAGTATGTGCGTCGCGCAATTCGAGCAGCGCGGCAATGGTTGCCTTAACAAGGTTATGTGGATTTGAAGATCCCTTCGACTTGGCAAGCACGTTCCTTACTCCCACGCTCTCAAGGACGGCACGCATTGCGCCCCCGGCCTTGACACCCGTTCCCTCCGATGCCGGCTTGATGAAGACCCTGGCACCGCCAAACTTTCCGGTCTGCTCGTGAGGTATGGTGCCCTTGTATACCGGGACCTTTATAAGGTTCTTCTTGGCATCCTCAATACCCTTGGCTATTGCCGTGGTAACCTCATTGGCCTTACCCAGTCCGTGGCCCACAACTCCATCCTCATTTCCGACCACAACGATGGCCGAGAAGCTGAATGTGCGTCCACCCTTGGTCACCTTGGTAACTCTCTGGATGCTTACCAGCCTGTCCTTCAATTCAATGTCGCTGGTCTTAACTTTTCTGATTCCTTCTGTCATACCTTTCTAGAATTTTAATCCGCCTTCACGCGCTGCTTCGGCCAATGATCTTACTCTTCCATGATACCTGTAGCCATTCCTGTCGAAAACCACGGTTTCTATACCCTTTTCCTTGCACCTGGCAGCAAGGAGTTTACCTACACTGGCAGCCTGGTTCTTCTTATTTCCCGGCTGACCTGCAATCTCCTTCTCCTTTGAGCAGGCCGACAGAATGGTAGAGTGATTCAGATCATCGATCAACTGCACATATATCTGCCTGTTGCTTCTGAATACCGACAGACGGGGCTTATCTGGTGATCCCTTTATTGTCTTGCGGATCCTCATTTTTATCCGCGCTCTGCTTTCTAGTTTTGTCAGGGCCATCTCTTCTTCCTGTTAACATATTATACACTTGCCGATTTTCCGGCTTTCCTTCTAAGCTGTTCGCCTACAAACTTAATCCCCTTGCCCTTGTATGGCTCGGGTGGCCTCAGTGACCTTATCTTGGCCACGACATGTCCGATAAGCTGCTTGTCAATGCTCTTCAGGGTGATTATCGGATTACTCCTCTTTTCAGTCCTGGCTTCAACACTAACCTCCTTCGGCAACTCAATTACAATATCATGTGAGTATCCAAGGCTCATTGAAAGCCTCTGGCCGGCAGCCTCGGCGCGGTATCCCACTCCCACCAGTTCGAGTTCCTTCTTGTAACCCTCCGAAACACCCGTTACCATATTGGCAATAAGGGCCCGGTAGAGGCCATGGAGTGACTTGTGTTCCTTTGTATCAGAAGGCCTCGATATGATTATCTGGTTTCCCGAAACTTCCACCCTTATGTTCCTGTTCACATCCTGGATCAGGGTTCCCAGGGGGCCTTTCACACTTACCCTGTTTGAGTCGCTCACCTCTACGGTGACTCCCTTGGGCAGGTTTACAGGTAATTTTCCTATACGTGACATTAAAGCGCTCCTCCCTTTTTAATAAACATAACACAACACTTCTCCCCCAAGGTTTTCAGTTTTGGCCTCTTTGTCGGTCATCAGCCCCTTCGAAGTCGAAATTATGGCTATACCCAGGCCATTGAGAACTCTTGGAATATCATCGACACCTGTATATCGGCGCAAACCCGGACGGCTCACCCTCTCAAGACTCTTGATAGCCGGCTTTTTGCTCCTTGGGTCATACTTCAGGGCTATTTTAATGGTGCCCTGAGGACCCTCTTCAAGAAACTTGTAACTGAGGATATAGCCTTTTTCAAACAGTATCCTCGTAATACCCTTCTTGATATTGGATGCAGGTATCTCCACTACTTTATGACCTGCCATCACGGCATACGTATTCAGGTAAGGAAATCAGCAACTGGATCAGTCATTTTCTATCTTAATTTATTTGTTTACAAATTCCAAAACTACCAGCTGGCTTTCTTGACACCGGGTATAAGACCCTTGGAAGCCATCTCCCTGAAGGTTATCCTGCTTATGCCAAACTGCCTGATATAACCCCTGGGTCTGCCGGTGAGCTTGCACCTGTTGCGCAGACGAATGGGATTCGAATTCCGCGGCAGCCGGCTCAACAGAACATATTCCCCGTCGGCCTTGAGCTGTGCCCTCTTAGCTGCATATTTCTGAACCAGTTTTGCACGCCTCACTTCACGTGCCTTCATTGTTTCCTTAGCCATACTGTCTAGTTTTTGTTCGTTTTAAATGGTAATCCGAAATGCTTAAGGAGAGCGAAAGCCTCTTCATCACTCCTTGCATTGGTAACAAAAGTTATCTGTAATCCCATGATCTTC
>JAVEWX010000055.1:0-19614 GCA_034004335.1 Bacteroidales bacterium
GCTGTTAAGAGGCTGCAGTGAAACAGCGGAGTTCGGATCGCAGTTGCTCTATCTCCAGGGACAACTCATGAGCGCAGCGGCTGCCCTCGCAACCGATCCCCAAAATCCTCCCCGCAATGTTATCCTGCCTGAAGAGAGGAGTATTGAGGTCATTGAGAGCCTCATCGACATGATGGAGGCATCATTGCCTGAGCTAAAGGCATTCATACTTCCCGGAGGTAATCAAACCTCATCGTACTGCCATATAGCCAGATGCGTGTGCCGTAGGGCTGAAAGGGCGGTAGTGAAGCTTGGTTCCAGGGAGAAGGTCTCCCCGGTTATCACACGCCTGCTTAACAGGACCTCAGACCTGCTTTTTGTCCTGGGCCGATACACTCTACATGTATCAGGTAATCAGGATATTAAATGGGAGAGGTGATTATCTCTTCCAAAAAGTACACTAAAATTTTTTATTGTTAAAATAATTTTATATTTGCACCTTTCTATATAGGATTTTAAAAATTGATCATTAATACAGGTTATGTACTGGACACTTGAACTTGCATCAAAACTTGAGGATGCTCCTTGGCCTGCGACAAAGGATGAACTGATAGATTTCGCTATCAGGTCAGGTGCCCCTATGGAAGTGATTGAGAATCTTCAGGAGATTGAAGATGAGGGTGACATATATGAAAGCATTGAAGATATTTGGCCCGACTATCCGAGCAAGGATGATTTCTTCTTCAATGAAGATGAGTATTAAGAGATAAGGAGGCCTTTCAGGGGCCTTCGCCATTTTTACGGAATAGGTCATTCTTATTGACGGGCCGGAGTTGAATCAGCCACCTGAATCCCGGCAGTATCATCTCTTCCGGGATTTTAGCCAGCGGGGGATCAAGAACTCCGTCAGGGTCGCCGTATTCGGTAACCTCCTGTATCCTGCCCTCATCCACCAGTATTTCTATGGTTGAGCTTTTGGAATAGTTCACACCCACAAGTTCATCACCTTCAATAAGGAAATATATCGATTCACCATTACCCTCTACAACCACCTTCCTTAGTTTGTTCTCCTCGAAGTATCCGGTCAGTGAGCGGCCTTTAATCTGGTTGAACCGCAGTGAGTCAACCTGGCTGATAACAAATGCTCCGTCATAAAGCTCCATTCTGTCCATTTTGCTGTTTTCCGTAAACAGAAGCATTGAATCTGCTGTGAGCTGGTTCTCCTCCGACCAGATTACCGGGTTACCGTACAATCGTATCGTTGAATCCCTGAATGAATATGAAAGGCTGTCGGCACTTGACTGAAAATCAAAGCTGAAGATTCTGGCTCCGTAATATGCCCTCACCAACCGGTAGTTGATGCTGGTGTCAGCCTTACAGGTAACGGTGACTGCCCATAGTGTATCAGCATGCATATAAAGGGTGTCCCTGTCGCCCTCCATTACGTAAAGGGCACTATCAGTAACGATGAAGCTTTCAGGCTCCTTAGTGTAAAGTGCATGGTTTCCAGTTACCCTCGAATTGTTGGCGGTGTCGGTTATGCAGATTCTTCCGGTAGCCTCCCCGAAGCCGCTTACCTCCTCGTAGTACAGGGTGTCGCCTTCAATGATCTGGCTGAAATTATCAACAAGCGCATTATCCCATATACGGGAAGTTTTATTTCGGGTATCATACCATCCCCGGTGGGCAAAGATCCTGATACTGTCGCCATCTATATTCGTCGGCCCGGTAAAAAATACCACTTCGGTCTCGGTGTTATAGTTCATGGTATCAGCTGTGATCACGTAATCCGGACCTGTGATCGTTATGCTGCGACTGAAATGGAACAATCTGTCATTGGAGTAGTAGACCCCCTTCTCGCTTACCAGTTCATCATCACCGTTGAATATTCTCCCCATGGAATCATAGAATGCAATACGATCGTTAACATTATAGTTGATAACATCGGTCAGCAGGGTGGTCTCCTTGTCAACAAGTCTGACGTTGCCTTTAACAAATGCTTTTTCCGTATTGCCGTCATAGAATATGTAGTCGCCATAAAGATTAAGGGTGTCACCCTGTTCTATGTGAACATTTCCGTAGGCCGAAACCTGGTTCTTTTTGTCATAGTGATATGCACTGTCACAACTCAGAATGGCTTCATTGTGTCTTATCCTGACATTCCCGGTGAAGATAATCAGGTCGGGGTCAACAAGATCATTTTTCCCCATCCTGCCAAATGAGAGGATTTCTATTTTCCGCTGCTGCGGGGCGGCTTCCTGTGCATCCAGCTGGTGAAAGAGCAATGGGGTATTTAATATTAAGATCATGGCGAGCCATGATCTTAACTGGGTGACCGATAATAATATACCCTTTATCTCAGCCATTTGCCGTGAGAGAAATTGCATTGCCTGAATTCCTCACTGACTTTTATATATGTGACCTCCAGCTTCTTTTCTTCCCATTCAAGGAATTTCTTTGCAAACTTTTCCTGGAGTGCCATATTCTGCAGTAATTGATAGTCATCGTCCAGATTTGCCCTGTGGGCAGGGTATTCCCTGTCGACCTTTACGATACGGAAAACAGTATTATTGTTTTCGTCAACCGTTCTGTAAGCGGGTGATATTTCTCCCGTTTTCATGTTTCTGACAACCTGGTACATGTCCATGTCGAGTTCTTCGAGGGCAAAAATACTGGTACGGGCGTTTGCTTCTCCCGTAACAAGTTTACCTCCGTTTATCCTGCTCTCCTTGTGGGTGGACATTTGCCTGGCAGCAGTCTCAAAAGTGATGCTGTCGAGCCTTATGAGGGCAGATATGGAATCAAGCCTCTCCGTTGCTGTCATCACATCATTCACGCTCAGCCGGGGCTTGATAAGTATGTGCCTGGTATTGACAAGGTCGCCCCGGCGCTCAATGAGTTGTATTATATGGAACCCGAACTCGGTTTCAACGACCTTTGAGACCGTATTGTTCTTCAGGCTGAAGGCTACATCGGCATATTCCTTTGCCAGACCGCCTCTCGGCTGGAACCCGACCTCGCCACCCCTTACAGCTGTCCCGTCATCTTCGGAATACAACCTGGCCATTACTTCGAAACTCTTCCCACCGAGGATCTCACTCCTGAGATCCAGGATTCTCTGCCTTGCAATGATTTTGTTTTCTTCATTAGAAGGCGGGTCGATCTGTATAATACTTAACTCCACCCTTGCAGGCACAAGTGGCACGCTGTCCCTTGGTATGGAATTAAAGAATCTCCTTACATCAACGGGAGCAGCCTCGATCCCTTCACTGAGCTTTGTCCTCATCTCCTCCTCCATGCGTTCCTCTATCATCAATTCGCGTATGTCGGACTTAATGTCGAACATCGATTTTTTGAAGTATTCCTCCACGGCAGCTTCCGATCCGGCCTGCATGACATAGTAGTTAAGCCTGAGATTCAGGTCAGCCTCTACCTGTGAAGGCAACACAATTATGCTGTCGAGCCTGGCCTGATCGACATACAGCTTCTTGACCGCGAGGTTCTCGAAGACCTGACACCTTAACTGATCAACCGGGGTCCTGTTTCCTGATTCCCTGATCTGCTTAATCAGTTCCTCAACCTCGGAAAGCAGGATAAGTTCATTGCCGACTATGCCGGCTACTGACTCAACAAGCTGTCCCGACATTCTCATGTTGAATGATGCAGCAATGAATATGGTTATAAATGCAAGGGTGTATCTGGTCATGGTTTCTGGTATGTTATAAATTTATTGGATCTTATGGCTTCATTGAAGACTCCGGTCTCGAGATCCTGAAGAAATGCCATTTTCCTGGAATTCAGTATAAGGGACCTTATATTGTTCTTTACGTAATCATAAGGAGCGGTGGCCGACCTGAGCCTGTAATCGTTTATCCTGACAAAATACCTGAAGGTTGAGTCACTGGTCTCGTACCAGGTATTCCTTCTGAGGAACTCTTCCTGGTTATCGATGGTTAACGGCAGTTCGGCGACAAGAAAATTGAAGGGGATCCAATCATCACCGAAGTCATCATACCTGTCAGCATATTGATAGCAGAATAGCTGCAATTGCGTACGGTCATCCGGACTATCTGACCTGTAGAGTTCAGCTACCCTTGTGATGTTTGGAATGTCCAGCGGTACCCTAATGAAGAGAGCCTTAACGATATTTGTATTCAGAACGAAAGTGGATTCATTGGAGGCATAATGACTCTCGATCTCCTCTTCGGTAATAAGGGTGTCGAGTTTTTGGTTTATCATCTGCTGTTGATATCTGTGAATAAGCAGGTTGGTGCGAATCTCATCAATCTGTCCCTCGACCTCCGTGCGAAACTCAGGAGTGAGGTTCTCTATTGCCTTCAGTTTAAGGATTTCTCTCTTTGCCCATTTGTTGATATAGTTCTGAACCAGCGCCGTACTGTCAGCCGCTGACATACCAGGTTGTATCAGGCCCGGGATCTGATCGTAGAAAAGGGTTTTATCGCCCGCCCTGGCGATGGCAATGCGCTGTGCCTGAGGTTGATAGTTCCTGCACGAAATAACTGCCAGGGATATCAGAAGCAGGAGCGCTGAGAGTTTACCTCTTTCCATCGAGTTTAAGTCTTAGCTCTTCAAGTAGTGTATCATTTACCCAAACGGGATATCTTTTCTTTAATTGCGCAATCCAGTTTTCCTCAAGGTGGTTCTGGTATGCCATAGCCACATCCATCCTTACCTCTTCGAACGGTATTGGTTCTGATGGCCAGGTTCTTTCTACCAGCAGAACAGATTCCATCCCATTCCATTGGATGTTGCTTGTGCCTCTTTTTCTCAGATGTCTGTCAATTTCGGGGTGATCACCAACCTGCCATTTGCCTGTGGTGATTACCAGGTTTGTGTCTCCTCCGGCAATGTATCTGTCAAGTATCTTCTTATCACCTCCTTCCCTGGAACCAAACTTTGACACCATTTTTGTCAGTGGCTTAACCTTTACTCCTGATTTCCTGATGCTGTATATTTTTGCGTCGGCAGATGGGTTACTCATATATGAATCCTGCTTTTCAAGATAAAATTTATACAGCCCTGCAGTATCGACATAGGGTTTGTTCCACACCTCCCGCGAATTGATCTCGAACAAGAGCATCCCGTCATGAAACTCTTTAACCAGGTACCTGAAGTCGGGGTATTTCTCCTCAAGCATGCTGTCCTCCTTCCTGATCAGCATTTCTGCCGCGTTCTCTTCAACTGCACGCATTAGCTGGATCCTGGTGTTGACACCATCGAAGGTTTTAATGTTTTGTTCTATCAGGTCGGCCAGGGATCTGCAGGTCATTCTCCCTCCGTCGAATTCAAAGATATTTCCCGATGGCATTGTTGTCCTGTCGAGCCTGGTTCTTCCCGACGAAATCATACTGTCAATATTTGTGATGAACCATTCCATGCTGGTATGATTCATTGAAAAGCCATATTCCTTTTTCAGTTTGTCGACCATCGATTGCCTTGCAATGCTGTTCATATGCGACTCAGAAAGCCTGGCTTCCAGGAGGACCCTGTTTTCTTCAAAACTACCCAATGGTTTCCTCTCCAGTCTTTTGATGATATGCCAGCCATAGGGTGTTCTGACAGGTTCGGAAATATCACCATCCTTCTGCAGTGCAAATGCTGCGTCAGAAAATTCCTGCACTATGTCGCCGGCTCCGAACCAGTCGAGTTCACCACCCTTTGATGCTGATTCGCGATGATCAGACTCCTTCGATGCAATATCTTCGAACGATTCTCCGCCGGAGATCAGCTTCCGGATTCTCACTATTTCGTCTCCCGCTGTTTTCCATGTTTCCTCACCTGATCCGGGAGGAACGGCTTTCATTATATGGGCCACTCTTATCATCCCCCTGGAAGGTCTTACGCCTTCAAGTTTAATTATGTGGTAGCCGAAGGGTGTACGTACCGGGTCCGACAGTTCTCCAGGTTTCATTGAATACACGATATCCTCAAATTGCTGTATCATTTGCAGGGCAGTAAACCAGCCCAGGTTGCCTCCGTTGGAAGCCACGGAAGGATCATCCGAGACTGCCCTTGCGATCTGTTCGAAAGGTTCACCCTGGATTATCCTGGCCTTTATCTCCAGGGCTTTCCTGTGTGCAATAAGTGTGTCATCGGGATGTGCCTCGGGTCTGCAATTCACCAGTATGTGCCATGCATTGAGTTCCTGCCTCAGCCTCTCCCAGGCTTTTCTCATTACTGCTTCGCGTGCCTCATTGTCGGTGAGATAGTTCCTTGCAAGCTGTGCCCTGTAACCCTCAAATTCCTGTTTGAATGAGCCAACTGTATCGAGGCCTTCATCCATTGCCTGCTCCACCTTAAGTCTGAATACCAGGAACTGGTTGAAATATTCGTTGAAATCGGGGTTCTCTTCAATATTCCTGTTCTTGGTGTAGAGGCGAATGAATTCTTCTGCATTAACTTCGGTTTCGTTTACCCTGATAAGTATCCGTTCATCAGTCTGCCCTGTGGCTGCTGACAAACAGATAAATACGTAAAGGATGGAAAGGATTATGGTCCTTAGCATGAGCATCTGTCTTTGGTTATTCAACTGATTTCCTGCTGTAGTTGGGTGCTTCCCTTGTAATCGTAACATCGTGGGGATGGCTTTCGATGATTCCTGCGTTTGTTACCTTGACGAATTTTGACTTCTGTTTCAGGATCTCAATATTTGCCGCACCACAGTATCCCATCCCGGCTCTTAGTCCTCCGATCAGCTGGAAAACTATTTCCGAAAGCGTTCCTTTGTAGGGAACCCTCGCAGCAATGCCTTCCGGCACAAGTTTGCCAATGTCATCTTCGACATCCTGGAAATAACGGTCTTTTGAACCCATCTGCATGGCTTCAATGGAACCCATACCCCTGTATGATTTGAATTTCCTGCCACTGAAGATGATCGTTTCACCCGGAGACTCCTCAACGCCGGCAAAGAGTGACCCGGCCATTATTGTGTCTGCTCCCGCGGCTATGGCTTTAACGATATCGCCTGAGTACCTTATTCCCCCGTCAGCAATAACCGGCACTCCCGATCCCATGATTGCCATTGCAACATTGTAGATTGCCGATAACTGTGGTATGCCAACACCTGCGACGACACGGGTTGTGCAGATCGATCCGGGCCCTATCCCGACTTTGACTGCGTCAGCACCCTCATCGACCAGCTTCCTGGCAGCCTCGGGGGTGCCTATATTGCCGGCTATAACGTTCAGTGACGGGTATGCCTTCTTTATCTCCCTGAGCATATTTATTACACCCCCCGTATGCCCGTGTGCAGAATCGATCGATATGGCGTCAACCTGGGCATTTACAAGGGCTTCCACCCTTAGGAGCGTGTCAGAGGCAATTCCCACGGCCGCTGCCACCCTAAGACGACCCTTGTCATCCTTGCATGAATTGGGCCTGTCGTTGGCTTTGGTAATATCCTTGTAGGTTATCAGCCCAATGAGCTTACCATCAGCGTCGATAATCGGAAGTTTTTCAATTTTATGCTTCTGGAGGATCCTGGCAGCTTTCTCAAGGTTAGTCTGCTGATCGGTGGTTATAAGGTCGGTTGTCATGACCTGGTTGACCTTTCTCTGGTAATCCCTTTCAAACCTGAGGTCCCTGTTCGTGACGATACCCTTAAGTACCCTGTTGGCATCAACCACTGGTATGCCGCCTATATGGAACTCCTTCATAAGGTTGACGGCCTCCCCGACGGTTGCGTCATCATTAATAGTTACAGGGTCATAGATCATCACGTTTTCGGCTCTTTTCACAATCTTAACCTCGGCAGCCTGCTTTTCAACCGACATATTCTTATGAATAACCCCTATGCCTCCCTCGCGGGCCAGGGCTATTGCCATATCAGATTCGGTGACGGTATCCATGGCTGCAGAAACAATAGGTACCTTCAGCATTATGCCACGGGTAAACATTGTGGATAGATTTGCGTCTCTCGGCAGTACTTCACTGTAGTCGGGAACCAGGAGTACATCGTCAAAAGTCAGTCCTTCAAACAGTATCTTCTCATCTATGAATGACATTGTTGTGGGCTTTGGTTTTCGGGGCGCAAATTACAAAAAAAACGGCGCTTGTTAAAGTCAGTCCTCTTTATTTTTAAGAGGGCTAAAAAATTGAACTACAGTTGGTATTTTTGTAAATTGTATTATATTTCACCCTGTTATATGCAAATCACCCGACCATCATGGCACTGCCGCAGGTTCCCGATAAGGAAAAACTGATACAGATCCTGACCAGGTACTGGGGCCATACTTCATTCAGACCCCTGCAGGAGGAAATAATCACATCCGTGATGCAGGGCAGGGATACACTGGCACTTATGCCGACAGGCGGCGGCAAATCGGTGACATTTCAGGTTCCGGCACTTGCCATGGAGGGTATCTGCATAGTGGTAACGCCACTGGTTGCATTGATGCGCGATCAGGTAATCCGCCTTCTCAGCATGGATATCAAGGCCCAGGCTATCCATTCGGGAATGACCAGGGAGGAGATTGACATCGCTCTCGATAATTGCGCCTATGGCGACTACAAGTTTCTTTACATCTCACCCGAGCGGATATCCTCACCACTTTTTCAATCGAGAATAGGAAAACTGAACGTAAACCTCATTGCTGTTGACGAAGCGCATTGCATCTCACAGTGGGGGTATGACTTCAGACCCTCCTATATCAGGATTGCAGAAATGAGGGAAATGGTTCACGAAAGGGTACCGGTACTGGCCCTTACGGCAACTGCAACCGAAAGGGTTGTATCCGACATAATGGACAAACTGAAATTCAGGGACCGGAATGTCCTGCGAACAAGCTTTGTCCGACCCAATATCTCCTATGTAGTAAGGAAGGTTGAGGATAAGGGCAGTTACCTTACCGAGACTCTCAGAAAGATCAGGGGAAGCGGGATAGTATATGTTCGCAGCAGGAAGAAAACCAAAGAAATAGCTGAAATGCTGGTCAGGAAGGGTATACCTGCAGATTTCTACCATGCCGGACTGACTACGGAACTGAGGGAGAAAAAACAGTCCTCCTGGACATCCGGTGATACCAGGATAATCGTAGCCACCAATGCTTTCGGAATGGGCATCGACAAGCCTGATGTTAGATTTGTAATTCATTGGGATATACCCGATTGCATAGAATCCTATTTCCAGGAAAGCGGCCGGGCCGGGAGGGATGAAAAGCCGGCATGGGCTGTGCTGATATGGAACCAGGAGGACAAAAACCGCCTCCTCGACACGGTCAGGCATAAATTTCCGCCTCTTGAAAAGATCAAGGATATCTATGATGCCCTTGGCAATTTCCTGGATATTCCCGTGGGTGGCGGCAAAAATAATGTTTATGATTTTGACCTTGAGGGTTTTGTAATGAAATACAGGCTGCCTGTGTCGGAAACATACAACAGCCTGGGGTTCCTGCAGAGGGAGAGTTACATTGAATTCACTGAGGAGATTAACAATCCGTCAAGGATACATTTTCTTGTCGGCAGGGATGACCTTTACAAGTTCCAGGTTGCAAATGAGTCATTCGACAGTTTTATCAAACTGCTACTACGATCCTATACCGGTATGTTTTCAGACTATGTCCCTGTCAATGAGGAGTTTCTCTCGAAAAAGACCGGAGTGTCGAGGGACACCATATATCAGTATCTCGTCAGACTTTCTTCCCATCATATAATCAGTTATATACCCGGGAAAAAGACACCCCTCGTGATCTATACCGAGGAGAGGCTCGACCGGAGATCATTGGTCATATCACCGGATAATTACCGGATAGTAAAGGAAAAATATATTTTCCGGCTCGACAGGATGCTTGAGTACGTTGAAAACGAGACCCGGTGTCGCAGTGTAATGCTTCTCGCCTATTTTGGCGAGGAAAGTGACAGATGTGGCAAGTGTGATACATGTAAGAGTAGTAATGAGCTGGAAATCAGTAAATATGAATTTGACATTATCCTTGAGGAAATTAAGGTAAATCTTGAAAAGGGGGATCATGATGTCCTTTCTCTTACAAAAGCCATAGATTATCAGCAGGATAAGGTTGTAAGGGTTATCAGGTGGCTGCTCGATCATAATAAGCTTGAGAACGATGTAATGAATAAATTGAGGTGGAAGAGTCAGTAATGTCTGTTTTCTCAGCGATAATTGGATTACTTTTGCCCTGTTAATTATTATCGGGATGGAGGAGACAAACAGCGGAGCAGGTTCTTCCAATGTACTTGAATTTATTGCGGTTGCGGATCAATACTGCAAGCATCTGACCAGGGCTCGCGGATACAAACCCTCAGAATTTCTCTTTGTAATGCAGCGCGTTCTGCCTTTGCTTTACCTGAAGACTGTTAATCTGCCCCGGTTTGAACCGTTTTTCGAAGAGGGGAATGAGCGGTTCGTAAGAGAGGATGAGTATAACGCGATTGAACAGTCAGTTTCCGCAATGCTTGGTTCTTCAGACAGCTTCGAGGAACCTTATGATTATACCATGCATGCTGACGGAGAACCGGTAGCCGGATCGATATCGGAATACCTTGCGGACATCTACCAGGATGTTAAGGATTGCATACTTCAATACCGCACTGGTACGGAAGAGGTGATGAATGATGCCATATGGGAATGCTCCCTGAACTTTGAGACCATATGGGGAGCCAGGCTGCTGAGCGTAATGAGGGCAATTCACCGCGTTCTCTACTCCGGGCAGGAAATTGTCGGTAATGACATGAAGGTTGATGAGGGCAGTCAGGTTTCTGATCCCGACAGATCATCATGGTTTATCTCAAGAAGACAGCAGGAATATGGAGAAGAATAGCCGCATTTACCCTGCAGAGATCAGCGATGAGGAGTTGAGCAGCTACAGCTACAACAGCTTCGGGGGGAAAATTATACTGGTAGATACATTCAGGAAATTCAGGCAGGTAATCCCCGGGCTTAAATCAGAAGGAGTCTTTGGTTTTGATACTGAAACAAAGCCAAGCTTCAAAAAGGGAAGGAAAAACAAGGTGGCACTTATCCAGCTCTCAACGGCATCGCATGCTTACCTTTTCAGGCTTAACCTGATCGGACTCCCTGAGGCTCTGGCCGGGTTGCTTTCGGATGGCAGCATAGTGAAGGCAGGAGTGGCTGTCCGTGATGATTTAAAGGTGTTGCAGGACTACAGGAAGTTTGAACCGGCAGGGTTCATTGACCTGCAGACTATTGCCCGGCAAAATGGCATTATGAACATAAGTCTCAAAAAACTTTCAGCAATAGTGCTGGGATTCAGGATTTCGAAAAGGCAGCAGGTTACAGACTGGGAGGCAGCTCAACTTACCGAAGCGCAGCTCCTGTATGCGGCAACCGATGCATGGATATGCCATGAGATATACCGGGAATTGTCGGGCAACGGTTTGTTATCGGGAAAGGAGACCACAGGGATATGAAGAAGGTTCCATCGGCAGCAGGAGAGACTGTTAAGATAGTGTTGAAGTCGGGGAAGGACCAGTCAGTGATTCGTTTTCATCCCTGGATATTTTCCGGTGCAATAAAAAAAATATACGGAGAACCCTCGGAGGGTGATCTCGTAAGGGTTTTTGACAACAAGGATACCCTGCTTGGAACCGGCCATTTTTCTCCCGGATCGATTGCAGTTAGACTGCTTAATTTCGGAAAGGGGGATATCGATCCTGATTTTTTTGACTCAGTGATCGGCAGGGCTGTCGACTATCGCAGGAGCCTGGGTTTCGACGGCAGGGGCGACACCACCATGTTCAGGATCATTCACGGTGAGGGCGACGGGCTACCCGGGTTGATAGCAGACTATTATGACGGTGTCGTAGTTCTGCAGTTTCACTCGGTGGGCATGTACCGCCACAGGGAGCTGATTGCGGAGATCCTTGAAAAGAGACTGGGAGAAAGGCTTGAAGCCATATATGACAAGAGTGAAAATACTCTTCCCTTCAGATCGGGAATAGGTTCCGTCAATGGCTGGATAAAAGGAAATGCCGTCTGCCCTAAAGTTGTCATGGAGAACGGCTACAGGTTTGAGATTGACTGGATCAACGGGCAGAAGACAGGCTTTTTTATTGATCAGCGTGAGAACAGGATGCTCGCATCGAAATACAGCACGGGCAGGAGTGTGTTGAACCTGTTCGGTTATACCGGGGGATTCTCAGTTTATTGCATCAGCAATGCCCGCATGGTGCACAGTGTTGATAGTTCGGTTCAGGCATCTGAGATGGCCCGCAGCAATGTTCTGCTGAATAGTGCCGACAATCCTGCGCATGAGGTATACAGCACTGATGCCTTCAGTTACCTTGCCGAAAGCAGCGGCAAATATGATATGATGATTCTTGATCCTCCGGCCTTTGCCAAACACAACAATGTTCTGGGCAACGCCCTTCAGGGCTATAAGAGGCTTAACATGAAGGCCATTGAAAACATTTTACCGGGGGGTATAATATTTACCTTTTCCTGCTCCCAGGTGGTCAGCCGCGAGAACTTCAGGAAGTCGGTTTTTGTCGCGGCAGCAAATGCAGGCAGACGGGTAAGAATCCTTCATCAGATGAGTCAGCCGCCTGACCATCCGGTCAATATATTCCATCCTGAAAGTGAATACCTGAAGGGTCTTGTACTATATGTGGAATAACAGCATGGCAGATAAGAACATAAAGATAATTGCCAGCCGGCTCTCATTGCAGGAGTGGCAGGTTGAGAATACCCTCAGGCTCTTCGACGAAGGCTCCACCGTTCCTTTTATTAGCAGGTACAGGAAGGAGATGACCGGGAGTCTCGATGAGGTTGTCATCCTCCAGATCAAGGAGCAGTATGACAGGCTCAGGGAGCTCGACAAACGACGTGCAGCAGTAATCAGGTCGGTAGAGGAGCAGGGCAAAATGACGCCGGAATTGCTTTCGCGATTTGAGGCTGCCGGAACCATGGCAGAACTTGAGGATATCTATCTGCCCTTCCGGCCAAAAAGAAGGACCAGGGCTACGGTAGCCAGGGAAAACGGACTGGAGCCTCTGGCAATTGCAATATTCAGGCAGGATGAAAGGGATCCGGAGTCACTTGCAGTTAAGTACATCAGCGATAAGGTTAAGGATATTAGCTCTGCTGTTGCAGGGGCATGTGACATAATCTCCGAATGGATAAATGAGGATCAGAAGGCAAGGGTGGCTGTTCGCAGATACCTGGAACGCGAGGCGGTAATAATATCAAAAGTGGTTAAGGATAAGGAGAAGGAGGGGGTGAAATTCAGCGATTATTTCGACTGGTCAGAAGCACTCAAGAGATGTCCGTCACACAGGTTCCTGGCAATGATGAGGGGCGAGGAGGAGGGCTTTCTTAAACTGAAGATAGAACCACGGCGTGATGATGATGTGTGGGTACTGCTCGACAGGATGTTTGTAAGGGGAAGCAACAGATCCTCTGAACTGGTGAGGTCATCGGTAAGAGACTCTTTTGGCAGGCTGCTCATGCCATCGATGGAGACAGAGTTCCGTTCAGCTTATAAGGAGAAGGCGGATGAAGAGGCAATTGCCGTTTTTGCCGTTAATTTGAGGCAACTGCTGCTGGCCTCCCCGCTCGGAGAGAAAAGGGTAATGGCCATCGATCCTGGTTACCGCACCGGGTGTAAAATTGTATGTCTCGATCCACAGGGAAACCTCCTGCATAACGAGACAATCTACCCCCATCCGCCTCAGAATCAGACAGCCCTATCGGTAAAAAAGATCGTAAATATGGTTGAGTCCTATGCCATTGAAGCGATTGCAATAGGCAACGGAACGGCAGGAAGGGAGACCGAGGAACTCGTCAGATGGATCAAATTCGGCAATGAAGTGGGTGTCTTCCTGGTCGACGAATCGGGTGCATCAATATATTCTGCCTCTGAGGTTGCCAGGGAGGAGTTCCCTGATTATGATGTTACAGTGAGGGGATCAGTGTCAATAGGCAGGAGGCTTATCGACCCCCTGGCCGAACTGGTAAAAATAGACCCCAAATCAATAGGGGTGGGGCAGTACCAGCATGATGTGAATCAGCATAAACTGCAGAAATCACTTGACGATGTGGTGGTGAGCTGTGTCAATGCCGTGGGAGTTGAGGTCAACACGGCCAGCAAGCACCTGCTGACCTATGTGTCGGGACTGGGGCCTCAGCTGGCAGCCAACATAGTGGAATACAGGAGGGAAAAGGGCCCATTTGGTTCCAGGGAAGAATTAAGGAAGGTGAAAAGGATGGGTGAGAAAGCTTTCGAACAATCAGCCGGCTTCCTGCGTATCAGAAACGCAGATAATCCACTGGATTCCAGTGCCGTACACCCTGAAAGCTATCACATCGTCAACAGAATGGCCTCCGATCTCGGATGCGGTGTCGCGGAACTGATAGGCAATGAGGAGAAGAGAAAGCTGATAAAGCCTGAAAAGTATGTTACCGATACCACAGGGCTGCCCACGCTCAGGGATATTCTAAGCGAACTGGCAAAGCCCGGTCGTGATCCCAGAAGCAGGATCGAGGAATTCAGGTTCGCCGATATTCACACACTCGAGGATCTGAAAGAGGGGGAGATTGTCCCGGGAATTGTAACCAATATTACCAGATTCGGGGCTTTTGTTGACATCGGGGTAAAACAGGACGGGCTTGTCCATGTCTCAAACCTCAGCAACAGGTATGTTTCAGATCCGGCTTCCGTGGTGAAACTCCGGCAACATGTCAGGGTACGCATTCTGGCCGTCGATATGGAGAGGAGAAGGATACAGCTGTCAATGAAGAATATAGAACAATAATACATCGGGAATACTTAAACACTTAAATTATGATCAGGAGATTTGGATTATTGCCGGTATCACTGGCCCTTATTATTACAGCTTCATGTACCTCTGATAGGGTACGTATGTCACCACCGGTGGCGCAGGTCATTCCTCATATTCTTGAAAGCCACGGGCATGAGCGAACAGATCCATATTACTGGATGAGACTTTCGGATGAGCAGAAGAATTCGGAGGTTCCCGATGACCAGACAAAAATGGTTCTCGACTACCTCAATGCGGAAAATCTTTACAGGGAGGCTGTAATGAAACATACCGAACCCCTCCAGGAGAAGCTCTTCAATGAACTGACCGGCAGGATTAAGAAGGATGACTCAACGTTTCCTTACCCTGATAATGGTTATTATTATTATACCAGGTACACTGAAGGCAAGGAGTATCCCATTTACCTCCGGAGAAAGGTAGCTGATGATTCCCCCGAAGAATTGCTGCTTGATGTGAATGCCCTTGCCGAAGGCCAGTCGTATTGCCAGGTTACGGGACTGACAGTCAGTCCTGACAACAGGACCCTTGCTTTCGGTCTCGACCTGCTCAGCCGCAGGCTTTACACGATACACTTCCTGGATATTGCCACGGGAAGGATTCTGGATGACAGGATTGAGAGAACGTCCGGACAGGTCGTCTGGGCTGCTGACAGCAAAACGGTCTTTTATACTGTAAGGGATCCGCAGACACTGAGAACCTTCAGGGTGATGAGATACAAAACAGGCAGCTCATCATTGGGGCAGGAGGTCTTTACCGAGGTCGATGAAACATTTAGTGTTGGTGTCACGAAAACCAAGAGCGGGAAATACATCCTTATTCATTCGAACCAGACACTCAGCGATGAGGTAAGGATAGTTGATGCATCAAAGCCTGAGATGCCGGCAGAAATATTGCAGCCACGGGAGGTAAACCATGAATACAGCGCCGACCACCTTGGCGGTTATTTCTATATCAGGACGAATTCAGGCGGTGCCACAAACTTCAGACTTGTAAAGACTCCCGATAATAACAGGGCCATGGACAACTGGGCTGATGTAATACCCCACCGTCAGGATGTATTGTTACAGGGATTTGAGTTGTTTGATAATCATATAGTTGCAAGCGAACGGATCAACGGGCTCAATAATCTCAGGGTAATTGACGTTGCGCGGGGCACCGATCATTATATTGACTTCGGGGAGGACACCTACACCGCAGGTATAAACATCAACCGTATTCCATCGACTAACGTTTTAAGGTACAGCTATTCATCACTCACAACGCCCAATTCGGTTTTCGACTACGACATGGACACCAGGGAAAAGAAGTTACTGAAGCAGGAGGAGATTCTTGGTGGCTTCAACAGGGACAACTATCGGTCGGAAAGGCTGTGGGCAAAGGCCGGCGACGGCACCCAGATACCTGTTTCGCTGGTTTACAGGGCTGATTTCAAAAGAGATGGCAGTGCTCCCTTATTGCTCTATGCATACGGCTCTTATGGCAGTTCGACGGAGCCATCCTTTCGTTCGAACATTCTGAGTCTGCTGGACCGGGGCTTTGTTTATGCGATTGCCCATATAAGAGGTGGCAGCGAGATGGGCAGGCAATGGTATGAAGATGGCAAGCTGCTTAGAAAAAAGAACACCTTCACCGACTTCAACGATTGTGCGCGATACCTCGTTGAATATCAATATACTTCAACTGACAGGCTGTTTGCAATGGGCGGAAGCGCCGGCGGGCTGCTGATGGGCGCTGTCATCAATATGGAACCGGAACTCTACAGGGGTGTGGTTGCCACTGTTCCGTTTGTTGATGTGGTAACCACCATGCTCGATCCAACAATTCCGCTAACAACATCGGAGTGGGATGAGTGGGGAGATCCCCGCAGGAAGGAGTATTATGATTACATGCTTTCATATTCACCCTATGACCAGGTTGAGTCAAAGAGATATCCCAACCTACTGGTTACCACAGGCTACTGGGACTCCCAGGTTCAGTACTGGGAGCCTGCAAAGTGGGTCGCGAAGCTCAGAAGCCTGAAGAAGGGCAGGAATATACTTATTCTTGACACCAACATGACGAGTGGGCATGGCGGAGCTTCAGGACGTTTTGAAAGGCTCAGGATAACTGCGCTCGAGTATGCGTTTATTCTCGACCTGGCTGGTATTAAAGAATGACATTGGGTGATGGCCACCTTCAGAATATGGCCGGATTAATATTAAAACATGAAGGGACGCAAACCTGATGCGTCCCTTCGTCTTTTTTATGGAATTTCTACCGCAGGCCTATCTGGCTGATGGCTGAGTTGTCTGAGGCTTGCGCGGAAACTTGCCGTCCATCATTGCTGCGTTATAGGCAAGTGTTGCCACGACAACTGCATTATGGGAGAGGTCTTCCATTAACAGACGCTCATATGTATCCATAATGGTGTGATAACCGCGGCTGTACTCTATCGGATCCTGGATGAACTGGAATCCGGGCAGGCCGGCTCCATTGAATGATACGTGGTCAGTTGATCCGGTGCTTCTCATAGTTAAGGTTGAACAGCCCATATCGGCAAAGGGCTTTAACCACTCCTCGAACAATGGTTTGGCAGCCTCATTGCCTTCAAGGTATATACCCCTGAACTTTCCGGTGCCATTGTCCATGTTGAAATAAACCTGGAACTTGTCGAAACCGGGAAGCTGTTCCCTGGTACCGGCAGCTACAAGGTATTTTTCCACATATCCCCGTGAACCGTGGAGACCCTGTTCTTCACCTCCCCAGAGGCATACCCTTATGGTTCTCCTGGGCTGAACGCCTATGCTATTCAGAATACGCAGTGCCTCCATCATAACTATGCAGCCCGATGCATTGTCGGCTGCCCCGGTTGAACCGTGCCATGCGTCCCAGTGACCTCCCATAATCACGACCTCATCCTTGAGTTTGGGATCGGTGCCGGGTATTTCTCCCACCACGTTGAACACCTTGTTGGTGGCGTTGAACCTGTTCTGGATATCTATTTCCATTTCAACAGGGATATTGTGCTGCAGGAGTCTCTGTATTCTACCGAAACCCTCGACTGCAAGGTTAACCTGGCATATTGGCTCCGGATTACCTATTGTATGACTTCCCCCGCTTGACCGGGGAACGTTGAATGAGCCCGAGTTATTGAGAATGACACCAACTTCCTCCTTGACAAGGAATTCGGTAATCTGTCTCCTGATGTTAACCTGGGCACCTGGAGTAACGGTAGGCCTGTTGGTAGGCGGAGTCCTTCTTTCACCCTGTGCGGCCTGCGCAGGAGGATTTGCCATATTCTGCAGTTCCTCATCGGTATATCTTCTTGCAAGCGGGTTAAAGTTCACCTGGTACCTGGCTGCAGCGGGAAGCATTACAATCTTACCCTTCAGCTTGCCGGCATACTTGGCAAAGTCCTCTTCGGTGGTGATCTCTACAAGTACCACCTCTCCCTTTATTGCCCCGTTTGTACTACCCGTCCAGGCCAGGGGATTGGCGGTAAAGGCCGTGTAGTAGGGTTTTGTCATGGCTACATAGTTCTTCATATTATCCCAGCCACCCCTGGTGAATTCACGGACCTCATCGATGCGAACGTTCTTGAATCCGTATTCCTGCATTTTCTTCATGGCAATTTCATTGCCCCTGTCGTTACCTGCCGATGCGGTAAGCCTCGGACCCGTAAAGTCGGTCATCCAGAAGCTGAGTTCCTCAACATTTGAATTGTTGAGACCTTCATTCTTGATCTTTTCCACTATGGCAAGATCGGGTTTGTATACCTGTGCCTGTAGTGCAGATACAACGCACAGTAGTACCATCAGGATAGAAACTTTTCTTAAATTCATGGTTTTTAGTTTTTTACAGATACGTGAGCATTTTAGATTATTGGTAAATGTAAATATATAGGCCGATTATAACCGTTAACGATATGTGAATTAACATTTATTAACTGTAGTTTTGTGTTCCGGTAATACTGAGAAAATGTTATACCCCGGGAGTTTCGAGAGCAAGATAGGTTTTGACCGTATTAAGGTATTGCTGGAGGAGTACTGTACCGGCAGGATAGGAAAGGAGCTTGTCCGTGGGATGATGTTTACAAGCGACCCTGGACAGGTGACGGTCAGCCTTGATCAGACCTGGGAAATGCAGCAGCTTCTTGGCTCATCCGATCCGCCGGTAATTGTCGACTCTGATGATATTGTGCCGGTTCTTGACAAGATAAGGGTAGAGGGAACCTTTGCCGCCGAAGATGAACTTCTTTCATTAAGCAGTCACCTCGATATTCTCAGGGCGCTTCTTTCGTGGTTCCGGAAGGCTGATAATGAGATATGTCCCACGCTTAAGGCAATGTCAGCCGATGTTAAGTATTACCCTGCGGTTGCCTCCGTCATCGACAGGGTAATTGACAGGCACGGATCGGTAAAGGACACTGCCTCCGCGAAACTAAGGGATATCAGATCGGAACTAGCATCACTTTCGGCACAGGTGACCCGCAAGCTTCAGTCTGTCCTGAAGAGTGCCAGAACGGAGGGTATTGTTGACCCCGACTCTGAGATTTCCGTTCGCAATGGCCGGTGTGTAATACCTGTGAATGCCTATAACAAAAGGAAGATTGCGGGCCTTGTGCACGATCAGTCAGCCTCGGGAAAGACTGTTTACATAGAACCTGCAGAGGTTGTTGAACTCAACAATGAGATACTGGGGCTTGAGTATGAGGAGAAGAGGGAAATAGTAAGGATACTGGTGTCGGTGGCAGACATGATAATGACTTATCTCGATGAAATGATTTCATCTGCAGCCTGGCTCGGACAAATTGACTTCATAAGTGCCAGGGCCAGGCTGGGGAACAGGCTTGGCTCTGTCAGACCTTCACTTACCGGCTCT
>JAVEWX010000207.1:0-4062 GCA_034004335.1 Bacteroidales bacterium
GTTATACGGGAACCGTTGACTACCTCAAAAAGGTGGCGGCGGCGCATCCCGACCTAACCGAACTGATCCAGATTGGCACCAGCGGGCTTGGCAGACCGATGTATGTACTGGTAATCTCGAACATGAAGAATGGTACCACCATCGACAAGCATGTTAAAATCGAGAATATCCGTGCCGAAAATGTAAACAACGTGCCTGCCATGAAATCGCACATGGGCAAGCCGGGACACTACATGAGCGGATCCACCCACGGTAATGAATACACCGCCACCGAGGTATGCCTCTATGTCATCGACAAGCTGGTTTCAGGATATGGTGACGACAAGGAGATCACTGCCCTGGTCGACAGGGTGGCTTTCTACATCTGCCCGGTTGACAATCCCGACGGCGTTTTCAACAGTGTTGAAATGGGTATCCCCCAGAGAAGCAACTCGATGTACCGCACCACTAACCTCGAAGGCAAGCCGGTACCCAACGGTCTGATCCCGCAGTTCAGGTACAAACACCCTGAGGGAGAATATGTGATCGATGATGTGGATCCTCGCCTGATGGTAAGACTCAGGGCCAATGAGGAAACCACCAAGCCAAGATACAGGGTAATAACGGAATACCGCGATGATTCAGGTGTCGTACGAAAGGGGCAGGCCAATACCGACGGTATTGATGTAAACCGCAACTACCCGGAAGGATGGTGGACAGAAGAGGGCACGCCCGGGGGACAGGGTCTGTTCCCGACATCGGCTCCCGAAGCCCATGCCATTGCAGAATTCTTCATGACCTACCGCAATATACTCAATGCCAATTTTTATCACACCAGCGGAGGGTTCACCTACAGGCCTATGGGCACCGCACCCAATACGGCTATGCATGAAACCGACATAGCTTACTATGATTTTTTGATTGGACGCAAATATGTAGAAATACTCGGCGAACAGGTCCCCGAGGAATGGCTGAACCCCGAACGTCTGGCTGAATATAAGATCCGACAGAAGGAAAAGGGCGCTAATCAATATGTACAGGCAAGGGGCTACGATTTCCCCTATTACTGGAAATCGAGCTACAACGAATCGGCCGACAGGCGATATGGCTACGGAATGGTTATTGACTGGCTCCACGCCCAGCAGGGTATTTATGCCCTCACCACTGAACTGTGGAATCCTCAGAAAGACATTCCAGGACTGGTGATTCCTGAGGGCCCCGACAGGCAGATGAACCTCCAGAGAGCGCTACTCAAGTACCAGGATGAGAAGTACAACGGCACCCTTTTCGTTAACTGGAAAAGCTACAAGCATCCCGAACACGGTGAAGGGGAAATAGGAGGCTGGAGATCCATCTATTCCTCCAACAACGCTTTCCCCGGCGAACCATTGCTCTTCGTCTGTGAAAAGCACTGGAAATTTGAGTTCTTCAGGGCCGGACTGCTGCCCGACATCAGTATCGCTGAGGCATCGGCCACAGTACTGCAGACCTCCGAGGGAAAGGAAACAACGGTAACAACCGATAACCAGACCGTCACGATAACCAGGGGCAAGAATTCCGGAAAGTACCGTCTTATTGAGGTGAAAGCCGTGATAGTCAACAATGGGGCTTTGCCAACCCAGATGGCACGGGGAACAAGCTTCACCAATCTCCGGGATGATGTGGTATGGCTGGTTACCGACCGTAAAAACGTTGATTTCGTGGAAGGATCAGCATGGAGAAGAATAGGTGTCCTGGGCGGCACTACCGTCATCCCCGGGGTTATACGCGGCGGAAACAACAGGACTGAGGTCCGCTGGCTTATAGGTGCCAGGGGTGATGTGCCTCTCAAACTGGTGGTCACCTCCCAGAAAGGGGGCACTGTTGTAAAGGAATTAACCGTTAAATAGGGAGGAAACCGGACATGAAAACAATAATTAAAAATTTTGCAGCAGCGGTAACGACAATTGTTCTTGCAATTTGCCTGATCCCGCAACCGGTATCGGCCCAGAAGAAGCTCCAGATGAATATGGGCGGCTATCATGGTGAACTCGATTTTCCGATCTCATGGAAAAGATATTACTCATATGCCGAGTGGACAAAGATCATGCATGATCTTCAGAAACAATACCCCAACCTCGCCGACATTGAAAGTATTGGAAAGAGTCGCATGGGCAGGGATCAGTTTCTGCTGACCATTACCAGCAAGGAAACAGGTTCTCACGATACCAAGCCTGCAATGTGGGTCGACGGAGCCATTCACGGCAATGAGGTCAATGGTATCTCCTGCTCACTTTACCTGGCATGGTACCTTCTTACCCGCTACGACTACGATCCCTACGTGTACAACCTGATGAACAGGTACACATTCTACATTCTTCCAGGGCTCAATGTCGATGCCAATGAGGGCTATGTATCATTCCCAAATACCGAAAACAACCCCAGGGAGCCATACCGTCCGGAAGACAACGATGGCGACGGCCTGTATGATGAGGACCTCACCGAAGATGTGGATGGCGACGGGGAACTCACAACAATGTACAAGGAAGACCCGAAGGGCGATTACCGGCTTTCTGCCGACAAGAAACGCTTCGTAAGGGTCGATGATGACAGTTTTGTCGGACTCCGCTTCCGCAGGCTCGGACAGGAGGGATTCGACAATGACGGTGACGGACAGATGGGAGAGGATGACCTGGGCGGGCCCGACCCGAACAGGAACTTCCCCTATGGGTGGAACCAGCGCGACGGTGAATACTATCCGTTGTCGGAGCCTGAAACCAGGAACGTATTCAATTACCAGCTTAAAAGACCAAACATCTTTGCTTCGTTCCATTACCACAATACCGGAAGGCTCATAATGTTCCAGGCTCCACCTGCTGTCCGCACTACTCCCGAAGCACAGACTCAGAACAACCAGACCGTGGCTACAAGGCTGGCAGAGATGAGACAAACCAACAAGTATGCACAGCTGTTTTCAAGACAGGTAGCACCGGAGTACCGTCACGACATGGATGTACAGACCAAAATAGTCACCGACGGCGCATACATACTCAAAACTTACGAGCCTACAATAGGCGGTTTGTCGGGTCAGGCTCATGCGGCAACCTACTACATGCTGGGAGCTTACAGCTACCTGATCGAGCTTTGGGGATCACCAACACCTTTCGCCGACATGAATGACGACGGACGCGTAAGCGAGGAGGAATCACAGATGTGGCTCGACCTCGACCTGCAGGGCTCAGGATGGATTGAACCCTACAAATTCAACCACCCCGACTTCGGAGAGATATGGATGGGCGGAAGCATGCGCAAGCACATTAGCAGAACACCACCGGCAAGATACGTCGAGCAGGAGGCAGAAAAGCATGCTCTCTTCGTGCTTTACTGCGTAAACCAGTTCCCTGTTGTTAAAATTGATGCGATAAATGTTGAGCCCGTAACAGAGAACATCTACAGGGTAAGCGTTATCGTTGCCAATGACAAGGTCTATCCTACTGCATCCGACATGTCGGTACAACTCAACAGGGCTGTTCAGGACAAGCTTACCATGAAAACTTCCGATAACATTACCATTGTGCCTGCCGGAGGTGCAGGCGGTGGAGCAGGACGAGGGGGCGGCGCTGCCGGCATGCAGGCTATGGCCGGCCAGCGTGGAGCAGCTGCCGCAGCAGGCTCTTCGAGAACATCTGCCAGCAGGGAGATAAGCTTCCGCCTGAGAGGACAGGAGAAACTTACCTACACCTACCTGGTAACAATGACAGGTAACTCGGGATGGATTGAGTATGACCTGTGGTCGAAAAACGGAGGTACCGATAAGAAGAGAGTCGACATAAAAATCAAATAGAGAGGAGAAAATAGAGCCTCCTCTTACAGACCTCTGAAATAATAATGGGTGTTGCCTTTCCGGCAGCACCCATTTCATTTTTGAATAAATATGAATCGCAAGAGATGCACTTTGCGAAAACCTGCTTATATTTGATCTATAATTCTGAGGCTTATGAAAAGAAAATTGCTGTATGCAACAGGTCTTGTTCTTATGGCTTTATCCCTTCACTCGTGTGAGGGTCTGTTTCAGAACTGCAAGACCTGTGAGCTGGTAAAATA
>JAVEWX010000208.1:0-4062 GCA_034004335.1 Bacteroidales bacterium
TGCATACTGAACAGATTGCCGCCATCCGCAGTCGTGCAGGATCTAGTTTTCTCTCCTTCATGATCTCATGGGTCATACCAACCAGGTGACCCGTCTTCTCTGTGCAGCTCTCGCCATAGGTGCAGTCACTTCCGTCAGCAGCAATGAAGACACCGTCAAACCCTTTTTCAAAGGCGTGAAGAATCCAGGCTGGCTTGATGCCGGAAGAGCAGGGAACCGAGATCGTGTAAACAGTAGGAGGGTAGTGGAGCTTTAATAATCCCGCCATATCAATGGCGGGATCAGATATCTTTTCGGTTGAAAATACCAGTATCCTGGCACTTTTGGTACTTATACCGGCCATATCTAGCTCTTCTTGAGGAAAATCCTGTAGTATCCGCTCTCTTCAAGAGTACCCAGATATTCGTGTCCCTGTTTTGTGCACCACTTTGGAATGTCAACCTTTGTGCCCTCATCGGCGGATAGTACTTCCATGATTTCTCCGGGCATGATGGTTCCGATAGCCTTCTTTGCTTCAAGCAACGGCCCGGGGCATGCTGTGCCTCTTGCGTCTACACTCTTGGTCACTGTCAGACCCTGTAATTCTTCTGCTGTCATGATCTTTGTTTTTAATTGATTTGTAATAAGATAAATTTCGTTTACAGGTCCCGGGGCTTCTGCTTTAAAGAAGGACCCGGGCTATTCCTTTAAATAAAGAGATTGACGTCAGCCTCTTCTGCTGAGCTCAGATAGGCCCCGATGCCGCAGATATCATCGGCCAGATCAATAAAGTCATCGAGTTTCTCACCACCCCAGATCTTGCCTGCAAGTCCGCAGATGTGGATTTTCACATCGGTGATCTCCTTTGCTTCCCTGAAAAATTCAACCCAGGTCTTTACCTTGAGATTCTTAAGGGACTCCATGAATTCCTCCTTCAGGGCAGGATTTTCTGCCATCTGAAGCTTACCAGCATCATCGCCGATATCTTTCTTAAAAGCACGGGCTCCCTGAAGCAGGACATAAATGTCAACCTTCATGTCAAGAGCTGCTGCACCCGAGATAATGATACCGGCAGCCGTAAGTTTGTCAACACTGCCTGTGAAAAGGCCGAGACACATTTTCTTTGATTCCATATACAGATTTTTTACTGTTAATTATTTAACAAATAAAATCATTGATTAAATACGGAATCAATTATCACCTGTGAGGTTAATTGACTAAATTTGTGATATAGGTCACAGATTTAAAATCGGGTAGTCATGGAGAATATATGCAGGCTGTGCGGGATCAAGTCGAAGGCGGCATCCACCCTCAGTGAGGCGGAGATTGACGAGCTTTCATTCAACTGTGCAATGGCAGGTTTTGGAAAGGGCGACCCGATTGTCAAGCAGGGGACCTTCTCAACCAACGTGGTCTATCTGCGCAAAGGGCTGGCCAAGATACATATTGCAGGGCCTTATCACGAACAGATCGTGCGTATCGTCAAGTCGCCGTCATACCTGGCATTGCCAACCACTTTCGGTGATAAGATCAACCAGTATTCTGTCACCGTCATTGAGCCGTCAGAGGTCTGCTTTATAGACATGGGTACTTTCCGGCACCTTATGAGCAGCAATCCTGAGTTTGCCTATGAGATCATGCTTGAGGTGTGCAGAAATGAGCTGGAGGCTTTCAACAGGTGTGTCAACAGGACTCAGAAGCAGATCAGGGGAAAGATTGCCGATGTGCTTCTGGAGATGTCTGACCGGATTTACAATTCTGACACATTCACCATACCTGTTAATCAGGAGGAGATCGGTAACCTGGTAGATGCTTCGCGTGAAAGCGTAAGCAGGGTGTTGAATGAATTTGCCGCGGACGGCATATTAAGCCTGTCGGGGAAGAAGGTCAGGATACTGAACAAACAGACTCTGCTGATAATAAGCGCCAACGGCTGACCTTTATGGCCGGTTTGTCATCCGGCAGAGGATCATCCCTTCAGGCAGGCCGTGCTGGCGGGAGGGATAAGGGACCTGAAGATATTTGAGATTGCCTTCAGAGCTGATTCATGGCCGATGCAAAATGCAGACCGTTGCCGGAGTTGTAGAGCATTCCAGCAAGCATGTTTTTCTCCTTCTCGGTTTTCCTGAGCATATAATAGAATATGGAAGCTGCAGATTCACTGAGGGCATTCTCTGACGCCAGAATGTTATACAGCTTTATGAGACAATCGTCAAAATGAAGCTGTATTCTGAGGAGATCTTCCATGGTCAGTTTATCTTGCAGATCAAGCACCCTGAAGCATTCAGATATCTGATCCGACAGTTTGTCACAAGGAAAATCGAGCCAGCAATTCATTGCCTCAGCTATCATTTTATGCCTTTCCAGATACCGTTCCCTTGATTTTTCGTGTTGAAGCATTTCCTGTAACAGGGATTTCATTTTCTTATCTTCAACCCTGTCACACACTGCGCTGTAGAGTTCGGCTACCTGCCGGTGATACGACTGTATCTGTCCGATTATTTCGCTTTTTTGTCTGTACATGATATTCTCCTTTCTTTTTTTACTGTCACCCGGTAATAAATCCTTCCGGGCAATCCCTGCGGTAAAGATCGGAAACTTAAATAACTCATGATTAGCCTGGTAGCCAGTCTCCGGCAAGGAAGAGATTGAGATATGTCAAATTATTATTTGAGGAGATGATGTATAAAAAGTGTGATCAGGCTGCCATAGCCTGCAGAGCATACTAAAAGTATTGTTTTGACAGCTGAGATAAACCGGCACCGGTTATCCCTTCTGACTGATCACCTTCAGTCGCTCCAGATCCCTGATCTCAATCCTTTTGCCTTTCAGCTCGATGATCTTCTCACTGTTGAATTCTGAAAGTATCCTTACCACGCTTTCCATAGCTATACCGGACAGCTCAGCCAGATCCTTCCTGGTGATATAATTAAAGATATCGGCACCCCTGAATCTCTCCCTGTTCAGGTAGAGAAGGGTGTTTGCGAGCTTGCCGTGCAGCTGCCTGAGGCCGAGGTTCAGGCATTTTGTGAGCATTATATTGTAGTTTTCACAGTACCAGCTTGAAAGTTCGCGGGAGAATTCACAGCACTGAGTAATCAGGTTCTTGATGCTCTGGCGCTCTATAGAGCATACTTTCGTATCCTTGAGGGCAGAGGCTGAGAAATAGTATGTGTCATCACCGAACAGAGAAGTAAGTCCGATGAAATCATGAGAGGTGAGAAGCTTGATAATTATGTTTCTTTCAGGACCTTCGATATAAACCTTGACCAGACCGTCAATTACGTAAAGAATCTCTGTTACGCGTGTTCCTTCCTTGATTATGGTTTCGCCCTTTCTGTATGTTATATGGGATTTCCTCAGGTTAAAAAAATCGTCAACCTTCTTTATGCGTTGCACAAAACATTGTTCCCGTGCATAACACTCATTGCAGTCTGTCTTCACAAGGTATCGGTCCATATTTACATGTTGCAGTTTTCTACGGCTGATCCGGAAACAGCCTCCGGATTCCGGTGGTGAAATTACAATAATTTCCGGGAAACTTACGGATGTGACTGCGAACTCCGCCCCTCATATCCCTGATTGGTTAGTCAGCCAGCCCTGCAGACTGACATAAGGTCCATAATAGTATTTCCGTTATTAAATCGTAATTTTACATGAAGAAAAAAGGCCTCATCTGCGTTGTCATGGCTGCTTTATCAAGTCGGAAACTATGAGAATTACACGAGCCGGAGATCGCAACGGGATATAATGATAACACTTCATTCGAGTTCCAATCGACCAATAAATAAATAATTCATAGACGAATGAAAAAGAGAATAAAAATAACCCTGCTTGCAGTTGCATCACTTCTTGTACTGACAGTAGCAGCTGCCATAGTCATTCCTTTGGCCTTCAAGGAGAAGATAAGGGAACGGGTTGAAACCGGGATCAACAAAATGGTAGATGCCAGGGTATCGTTCTCAGGCTATAAACTCAGTCTATTCAGGTCATTCCCCAATGCCGCATTCACCCTCTATGACCTTCAGGTGACAGGAATAGATGAATTCAGCGATGACACCCTGGCCTCTGTTGAATCATTCG
>JAVEWX010000209.1:0-4053 GCA_034004335.1 Bacteroidales bacterium
CGATGCTGTAGACTCTCCGGTATCTGCCAGCGGATCTGGTTCTGTCAGCGCAACCCCTGCCGGGTTGGCTCCCAATACAAGCTACCATTACAGGGTTGTCGCCAGCAATACCCAGGGAGAAGTATATGGAAATGACATCTCCTTTACCACAGTCGCGGAGAGTGTTTCAGACATCGATGGCAATGTATATCAGACAGTAACAATAGGTAACCAGGTCTGGCTGGCACAGAATTTACGGGTGCGAAGGTATCAGAACGGCGATTTTGTTGGGACAATCACGCCATACATAACTGACCTGTCAGGTGAGGTTGCACCCAAATACCAGTTCTCCTATAAAGATGCACTGCTTGAGTTTTCAGCCCCTATACAATTAATTATAAATAGCGGAGGAGGAGGGTATACGTTTCAGCAACTGGTTGATATGGGTGGGCTTAGCCAAATAAATGCGAATACTTTAATAAGTTATACCGCGATGGTAGGGATAGACGGAGGCAGTGTTAAAACTGTTCAGCAGATCAGCGATGAATGTTCCGCCATGGCTGATTCGTATGAGATCAATCCATATGGACTTTATTATACATGGTATGCAGCTACAGATAATCGTAAGCTTTGTCCGGCAGGCTGGAGAATTCCCACAGACTCTGAAGTAAAGAATCTTGAGATATACCTTGGGATGTCACCTGCCGAAGTTGATCTGACTGGTTACAGGGGTACAGTTGAGGGAGACCAGCTGAAGGAGGCAGGAACTGCTCACTGGATAAACCCAAATTCAGGAACAAATTCAACCGGTTTTACTGCCGTTCCCTCAGGGATCAGCTATTACGACGGGAGTTATGCATCATTCCGGGATGCCATCTATTGGTGGACAGAATCTGAGAAAGATGGTGAACTTGTGTGGACAAGAGGCCTGACTTCAGGATCGGGAGAGATGGTGAGATATGCAGTGGGGAAGAAGAATGCTTATTCAGTACGGTGTATAATAGACCGATGATAATTTTGGAGGGTGTAGTAGTCACTTGCCCGTTCAAGGGGAATCAGGTGAAGGCTTAATACCCGCTATTCCCTGTTCCAGTTCCGCAGTATTCCGGCGATATCTTCAAGGGAGGCCCGCAGGAGGCGGGCAAGGCCCCTGAAGCACTGCGTGGAGGCGTGCTTATCAACCTGTTCCTGCCAGATGCCTATCCATTTCAGGGGATGTCCCTCAATGAACCGGAGCATTTCATTGCGCATCTCCCGCTTGCAGGCATCGTCATCGAGCGAGAGGTACTTATCCACCAGAAGGTTTATGAAAAGGATTTCGGTTCCGAGATGATCATCGGGTATCTTCCCCTCAAAACCTGATCTCCAGCCATAGGCCCTGTAGAAGTCCCTGACCTCAAGTGTGGGAATGTCAAATATCAGGTGTTCCTTGCCCAGCAGCACCGATTCATATGGGGGGGCCAGCATGCTGTCTGATCCCGTAAACAGCTTCAGGTAGTCGCTGCGAAGGTTTTTCAGGCATGTCAGCGGGTCATCACAGGAATCCCGCAGCTCTGCGGCGGCTTCTATGAATCGTGGATTACGGCTGGTAACAGGCAACTTCTTCAGTATGCCTTTCCTCCAGAACTCGGTTATGCATTCCTCGACAGGCTCGAACATGATCATGCTGCCGGCAAAATAGAGCAGCATGCTGTAACCCTTAAGCAGATTCTCTTTATCCTCTTCGAGAGTGGCTTTCATAAAATATTGTTATCATAGGACAGAAAAAACAGGAGTCGTGCAATCAGTACAGATAAAAGCACTAGTGTTCCTGATATAACTGCAGAATGATAACTTTTGTTCATTTTTCTGGAAGGCCGGTTGGGAATTATCATAATCAATGCCATGACCAGGATTGCAGATTGTATTACAACCAGCGCTGACCGGGGAGCCGGAGCATTAAGATTAAGAGTGATTGTCGGACTCATCAGCAAGAGGGCACTGCAAGCTGCTACCAGCAACAGCCTCCTCGACGCCTTCACTTCTTTTTCCGGCATCAGTATGGCTATAACTGCTGTTCCACCGGATACTGCCGTCAGGGCGAAAGAAAGAGGCGTTCTGAAATTATGCCACGACGGAACAGCAGGTATAAGGTATATTGCCGTCATGGTAACCAGCAGGAGGAGAGCTGCCACAACGGATAAAAATGGCACCACCCTCTTAACGGTATTCATTCCGGAAGACATTGATAACCAGGAATCTGCCAGCGATATTGCCAGGAGGAGCGAAAGCGATGCTATCTCCATGGAAAGGGGGCTTCGACAAACATTGCTAAGCGCATAAACTGCCCTGAATGGCTTCCCAAGATGGAAGAATGCCGTTGCCAAAGCAATTATCAGTAAAAGGGATACAAGGTGGCGGCTTCTTATGAGTATCTTTTCGCTTGTCGATACATATCCTGCCGCCAGCAAAGCATTATTAACCAAAACCATACCGATAGCAGCCTGCGCGGTGAAGGTAAACAGCATCAGCGACACGAAGTTATGCATTGTCAATAGTTCTCAAGATTGTTAACAATGGCATTGTCGTTGTTTGCCTTAAGTGCATCCTTATGAGGCTTGATCACCAGTCCGGGCTTTGTCATCTCGAACCCGGGCAGGGGGTAGAGTGAGTTGACCGTTCCCCGCCGTGCCGATATGTCCTCGAAATAGCCGAACTCTATTGCTCTCATTGGGCATGCATCGACGCAGGCCGGATTATGACCCTCATACAGAAGGTCAATACAGAAATCGCATTTGGTCATGATACCCCTTGAACCATCCATTCTCAGAGCTCCGTAGGGGCAGGTCCATTCGCAGTAATTGCAGCCCATGCACAGCAACGGGTCGATTAATACAAAGCCGTCCTCCGACCTGTGAAGGGCGGTGGTAGGGCAGGCATCTATACATGGTGCATCCTCGCAGTTGTTGCAGGAGATGGAGATGAAATAGGCAAAAGGTTTTTCGGTATATACCCCGTTGCTGTTGTTCCAGTTACCACCCTCAATCTCATATATCCTCCTCCATGACAGTCCCGGAGTGAGTTCGTTCTTGTCTTTGCACGCTGCCTGGCAGGTCTTGCATCCCGAGCATGCAGATGTGTCAATATAGAAAGCTGCTCTTTTCATGACTGGTGATTATCCGTTGAATTTTTCAGCCTGAACCATGATGGTGTGTTGAGGATTGCCCTTGGCCAGAGGGGTCCATTTCTCCGAGGCGAGAGTATTAACACAACCTCCCCGGTCAATTCCGTTGCTGTCGGGTTTGTACCAGGCACCCTGTGGTATGTCGACCACTCCAGGCATTATCTTCCTGGTCAGCCTGCATGGCAGCACTATTGTGCCTCTGTCGTTCCATACCTTCACCAGGTCACCGCTTTTCAGTCCGCGTTCGGCAGCATCGGCAGGGTTGATGAAGACCACCTGGGGAAACGATTCCATTGTCCATGGATTATTGTCGTGTGTGGAATGAACCCTCGGCATGTAGTGATGACCCATAGCCTGGAGAGGGTATTTCTTTGCCTCAGGCCCGAAGGGACTTTCCCATTCCTGGATATATTTCGGGATGGCAGGTATTTCCCTGGCGTTTTTCATATCATGAAGACGCGGGGAGAATATCTCTATCTTCCCCGAGGGCGTCCGTAGCGGATTTGCTTCCGGATCCTTCCTGAATTCCTCGAAGGCCACAAGAGGCGTGACCACCTTTTTGCTGTACACCGCTTCATTCGATTCACTCAGTATTCTGAATACGGGCATGTCGGGGAACCTTGTCTTCCTGTAATACTCGTCGATCATCCACTGTGTCCAGGCTTTTTCATCACGACCTCCCTCGGTGAATTTGTCGTAGACGCTGAATCTTTCAGCCAGTTCAGCACAAATCCGGTAATCGCTTTTGGTTTCGAATGGGGGCTCGACTATCTTGGGCATGAGTATCACCTCCTCACCATATTTCCAGCCGTCGGTGACACCCCAGACCTCAAACTGGGTGCATGCCGGGAGCACCAGGTCGGCGTACCTGGCAGATGGTGTCAGAAAATTATCCTGTACTGCTATGAACT
>JAVEWX010000210.1:0-4044 GCA_034004335.1 Bacteroidales bacterium
GAGGTGAGGAAGAGGTAGAGAGTATAGCGCAGACCGGCTGCTGTCCTTCTGACGCCATGTGCAAGATGAATCCATCCGTGGTCGCATTTCAGCGGTGCAGGACCCTGACCGTTCTTGACCTCTTTGACAGTATGGTATTGCCTGGCATCCACAAGCAGCTCATCTCCCAGGACAGCATGCTCCATATTGTCGCAAAAGCCTGCCGAGATACCACTTTCACCTGTTTCGATGAATCCCGACTGCGGCCTGGTGTATATCATATATCTGCCGTTCACGAATTCCGGATGCAGCACGCAGTTTCTCTGCTGCGCGGCGGACGACCTGAGATCGTCAAGCCTCTCCCAGTTGTCGAGGTCCCTGGTCCTTGCTATGCCGCAGCTGGCAAGAGCAGCCGACGAATCGTCCGGCTTGCTTTTATCCTTCCGCTCTGCACAGAAGAGGCCGTAAATCCATCCGTCCTCGTGCCTCGTGAGACGTATATCATATACATTCATCTCGGGGTCATCCGTAACGGGCATCACAATCGGATGATTGCGGAAGCGCCAGTTATCGATACCGTTCGGACTCTCCGCGATGGCGAAGAACGACTTCACGTCGAAACCCTCGGTTCTGAGCGCCAGGCAGTACCTGCCGTCATGTTTTATCGCCCCTGCGTTGAAGGTGGTGTTGATACCCAGCCTGGTCATCAGGTGAGGGTTGGTCTTATAGTTAAGGTCATACCTCCAGAAGACCGGAGTATGATCACGGGTTATAATGGGGTACAGGTACCGGTCATAGATGCCGTTGCCGTCTGTTCTCTTTATGTTCCGCCGGCTGACAAGCGCAGAGAGTTCTCCAAAGAGCTGCCTGACCCTGTTGTCAAAATCCTTTTCTGTCATTGTTTCCAGGTATGTTTCCGGAACAAATATAACGGATAACGCAAAGCCTGCCCGCGGATTGTATTCCATGTTCTGACATTTGATGAAACTTTTATATATTGCTCTCAGTAATCGTATAAACGGAGAGATGAAACTGGCATGGCAAACAGCTCATTGCGGTCACGGTTAATAAGTTGAATTCAAGTTTCATTGCACTCCGGAACAATTAAAATTCAAACGGATGAAAAGGATTTTACTACTGGTTGTTTCAGGTATTATGCTCTTCATGATGTCGTGCGGCAGCACCGGTACCGGCAGTGAGTATATGGTGGTCGGGTATGTAGCAGGTTTCAGAAATTATGATTTCAGTGAGATTGACGCCACAAAGCTCACACATATCAACTACGCCTTTGCCAATATAATTGACGGCAGGGTTGCCTTCGGGAGTGACATGATTGACAACACCGACAGAGACATTGAAGACATAAAAACCCTGCTGTCACTGAAGGAGGTCAATCCCGACCTGAAGATACTTGTCTCCGTAGGAGGCTGGGGTTGGTCGGGTAACTTTTCCGATGCTGCACTCTCAGACTCGTCACGGAACCTTTTTGCCGCCAGTGCGGCTCAGTTTATCCTTGACCACGGTCTTGACGGCATCGATCTCGACTGGGAATACCCTAATCAGGTCGGAGCCGGAAACACCTACAGGCCTGAGGATGTGCATAACTTCACCCTGCTGCTTGCCAGTGTGCGCAGGCAAATTGACTCCCTGGCCGTGAAGCTTGACCGCGCGGAGCCGTTCCTGCTCACGATCGCCACCGGGGGCGACTCAGTATATGTTTCCAATACAGAGCTGGGTGAGCTTGAAAAGTATCTTGATTTCATCAATATCATGACCTATGATTACCATAACGGGCTCACTTCGCAGGCCGGACATCACAGCAACCTCCACCTTTCCGCTTCCGATTATCCGCACGGCGATGCCACGGACCGCAGCGTCAGGATGCACCTTGACGCAGGGGTTAGCCCTGCGAAGCTGAATATAGGCGTACCATTCTACGGAAGGCGCTGGAAGGGTGTTGAGCCGGTAAACAACGGGCTCTACCGTGAGGCGGCGACGACAGGCGAGAGTATTTCATATGCTGATGTGCTGGTGGCCCTGGCAGACACCGCTTTTGTTCGCCTGTGGGATACGGCTGCACTGGCGCCGTGGCTCTGGAACGAGCAGGATTCTCTCTTCATCTCATACGACGATAAGGAATCGTTAAAGGCAAAGATGGAGTATGTGCTTTCTCAGGGGCTGGGAGGGGTCATGTTCTGGGAATATACCGAAGACATTGACGGCATGCTGCTGGATGCCCTTGTTGAAGGGCTGAAGGGAAAATGATTATCAGTGAGAGTACTAGATGAAGAACATTGCCACACCGGCGACGCTGATGACGGCACCAACGATCTCCGCAGCAGTCAGTTTCTCCTTGTAGATCCACACTGCCGGCGCTATTATCAGGATAGGCACTATGGCCATGATGGTCGAAGCGATGCCTGTCTCAGTATGCTTCACGGATAGCAGCGAGAAGGAGATCCCCAGGAAGGGGCCAAAAAATGCACCGAGTACGAGAGCTTTCATTGCCGGGACATCCTTCAGCGATCCGAGTGTCTGTCTCCACCTTCCCATTACTGTAATAATAAACGCGAAGCCTGCGATTCCGGCAATGATTCTTATATGGGTGGAAGCAAACGGATCATAGGAGTCCATGCCGTACTTACTCAGCACTATACCGAGACCCTGCCCCAGGGCTCCGATAAAAGCGAAAAGCAGTCCTTTGGGAGAGAGCTTGAAGGATAGCCTTTCACCTCTGACAGGCCTGTTAAAGATAGCCAGTGCAATGCCGGTGAGAACAATGATCATGCCGGCGAACTGCAGTATCGTAAGCCTCTCGTCAAGCATCAGGTAACCAAAGAAGGCGGCCATTGGCGGTGCCAGGGTCATGATGAGCATGGCGAACCTTGAACCTATAAGGGCATAGCTTCTGAACAGAAAATAATCTCCCAGAACAAGTCCTACCAGCCCTGACAGTGCCAGCCAGATCCAGTTATGGGTTGTGGCGTCTACAGGAAAGAAGTGCCCCCGGCTGATCAGGGTGAAGACACCAATGAAGACGAAGGCCAGCGAGAGCCTGAACATGTTCACCGTGAGCGAGCCCACCTTTTTGCTGGCCGACTCGAAAGCCAGGGCAGTGATGGTCCAGAACAGAGCCACGGCAAGGGCGGCAAATTCTCCTGTGTGAGCAATTATGTAATCAGCCACGGTAAAAAAGATTTAAGGCAACAAAAATATGCAAAGCACGCGACTCTGATCACTGAGTTAATATCTTTTACTTATTCCGTCTAAAAATTTCATAGGCACGGGAGTTATTTATAAATTTGAATGAACCTTAAAAACTGAAACCATGAATGCAAAGACAAAGGCGATCGTATCACACATCTTTGTAATAGGCTGGATCATAGCTCTTATTGTCAATATGAACAAAAAGGAGGAGTATGCCAGTTATTATATCAGACAAAATTTGGGACTCATAATCATAAGTATAGCACTTTCCGTGCTGAACACCATTCCGGTGCTTGGTCAGGCAATCTGGTTCATAGGAAGCATCCTGCTGTTCATATTCTGGCTCATGAGCCTCATATGGTCGGTACAGGATGTCATGAAGCCCATTCCCTGGCTGGGAGAGCAGTTTCAGAGCTGGTTCAGGGGCTTCTGATTTAATGAAGGCCCTGCGCAGGGAGATGCACAAAGGGAATGATAAGTACGAACTCTATGATCTTTCAGTAGATCCTCAGGAAACAAATGACCTGGCTGCGGAGAACCCTGAACTTATCGAAAGGGTCAACGCAATAGTGGAGAAGGAGCATATTAGCTCTCAGAATCCGCGGTGGAGGTTCACCCTGATTGACAATTAGAGAGTCGAAAGCAGCATCCCTCATCCCGCTCCTTTATTCTGCCCGATATGAAATATGGAATTGCAGGTTAACGTTATCAGACAGCATATTTGAAGGCGGACCGGCGGTCTTGCCATGACTGAAAAGTCTGCTATCTTTGCAGCTTCATAATTTGCGGCTTTGACGAAACTGAACGATATACTCCGGGGTTTTGAACCGATTGACCTTGACGGGACATACAATGTCA
>JAVEWX010000211.1:0-4044 GCA_034004335.1 Bacteroidales bacterium
TTTTGAAGCCACCAGTTTTCCGCCGCAATAATGACGTGCAACCGAGAAGTGCAGCATTGCCGTCACAACCAGTATTACAGTCAATATGGAGGTTACCTTTTTCACCAAACAGATAACAAGGAACGGGTAATTTGGTTTACAAATCTATACAAAAATCTCAATTAAAGGAATCAGGATGACACGAACCATTTGCATGCCCGGGCTAAATGCCTTATCCTTAACGGAATTACCATTTAATGTCCGTCAGGCCTGGAGGGTGAAGTGAGCCGGATTGTTTAATAGTTATGCTATCAGAGATTATGTCCGGCTGAATTAAGAGATGATCATTTCATCACACTCTTCAAGTGTACAATCACCTTCTCCCTTTCTGAACCTGAATCTTCTATGTGCAAGGGATAAGCAATTTATGTAGTCCCTGATGTCCCGGACATTTGCCGGATTTTTCACTACCAGGGGTATCACACCAATCCTGTAAGTCCCATCGTTGTTGCCTGATTCACCCTCACATACAAAATAGGTCTCACCGTTGATTTCAACCGGATCACCTTCGACAGGGATCATTTCCAATGACAATGCCGGCAGGTTTGTTTTATCAATTACATCAACCGGTATTACGTTCACTTTACCCATTTTCCGAAAGATTAAAGTTTATATCCTTTCTTTACTCACAAGCCGATTAACAGCACGAGGGCCCTGACCCTGAGCATCCGCATGAAGGCTCAGTATTTCTCAGAATACCGCTTATAATTCCGGCAGCACATCCTACCCCTGCTGCCACTGAAATTGCCTGTTTCGGACAGTTCATAGCACATGCACCGCACTCCATGCAGTAATCCTTCCTGACAATCTGAGCTCTTTTATCAACAAGGTCAAAAACATTGTGCGGGCATACTTTGATACACATTCCACATCCGTTACATGCCTCCTGATCTAATCTCAGAGTCACAACGTCCGGCAGATATATCATTTCTCTCATCTTAATTCAATTGATTACTTTTCCAAGAATCTGTAATACTGTTCCAGTAAGCGCAAATCCTGTTTGAAGTGGGATGAAGCGCTTCATTTCCTTTTTTACCCCCGATAATGATGTATAGGTTGATGAGCCTGTGAAATTCATGGCTGTAAAGGAGGAGATTGAAGTGATCAGGAAAAACCAGGATAGTACCTCAATTGTGCTTTCTCCTGACTGGCTGAATATATTTATCAGAAGAAACATTGCCAGCCCTGCGAAGAATCCTTTCAGGGAGAAGTATCTGCCGGGGAGGCACGGCAATAAAATAGGTGTCACCACAATCCCTCCGCAATAACCTAAAAGTACTCTGATGAGTGCTGTTATTCCATTTGTGCGAAGGCCATTAAGTGAAAATCCCGAATTACTTAATCCGGAAATAATAAACAGGACAGTCATTGCTGCGAGCAGATAGTATATTCCGGAGAAAAAATCATTGGGAATGAGTTTGATGCGGTCTTTTAGACCGAATGTAACCTTCCTCATTGACCTGTCAGCATGGTAACCGTTCTCAATGAACTTTTTTATTTCGGATGCACGGACAGGACCGTAATTAACAACAAATCCGGTCTCTTCCCTGATCCTGTGGGCGGCAACTCCCGTGGCACCTAACTGAGGAAGAATCAGCCTCCTGTGTGTCACAATGTTATGGAGCGAAACCTCTCTGATACTCCTGGCCAATTCATTCGTTGAAAAAGTACCCTTGCCGGCAGCGCACCATACATTAATACCCTTTGTATCAAGCACAAGTATCCATCCGTTCAGTCCCTTCAGATTTCCTCGAAGAGAGTCGAAGCTGAGTTTGTAATTCGATGTTATGAAAACATCAGAATCTTTCCCCGGCAGCCCGATGGCGTACAGACCGGGAGAGACCCTGTAAAAACCTCTCCTTATCCCCAGGCGGACACGAACCGCGCCCAAAAAATCAATAAAACTGATATGATCAGTAATTTTTGGAATTGAAGTTTCTGAAACACTCACGTATCCTGTGATGTAAGCTTTGCTCATATAACCTGGCAGATTAGCAGCAGTTTGTTTCGGTTTTACCCAGACGGTGAAGGAATCCGGTCAGTAGTTCAGTCAACCTGATTATTTCGCTGTCGTTAAGGCAATAGTTAATTCTGAGTCCGTCAATTTCACCTGAAATAAGGCCTGCCTGTTTCAGTTCTTTCAGGTGTTGTGAGACTGTGGAGCGCCCGAGCGGTATGTTATCCGAAATATCACCTGAAATGCAGATTTTCGTTTCAGCAAGATACTGTAGAATTAAAAGGCGTGCAGGGTGTGAAAGCGCTTTGGAGTATCTTGCAAGAACCTGCAATGAATTCTCGAATTTCTCTGATTTATTCATTTGTTTGTACTAACGACGTAAACATACGACATAATTTTATATTCAATCACATTTTTTGGAATTATTTCACATTTTATCACAAAGAAGAGTTCGGATGACTGTCTCCGGATCGCATCAGAAGTTCAGACCTGATGTGAACATTTTTTTTGATTTTTCCCAGCGATCAATTTTTTCATTATTTTTGCACTTCCGTCAGACCACTGCTGGAGCAAAAGGAGAACATGAATTACATTCATCTCAACCATAACAATTTCATCATGCCGCTCATGCCTATGTGCATGTGCCGGTAATCTCCTTCCCCTGAAATTATCGTTTTAGATCTGGCCGCCACCTGACGATGGAAGGATTGATCCTGTTGCGGTATCCACCTTAGTATTCATATCAATTTTGTTATCATGGAAAACAGTAAACTCAGATTTGAGACTCTGCAACTGCATGCAGGTCACACACCCGATAATGATACCCTTTCAAGGGCAGTACCCCTGTACCAGACAACATCCTATGTATTCAGAAACGCAAAGCATGCCGCTGATCTTTTCGGCCTTGCCGAGCCGGGCAATATCTATACGAGGATAATGAATCCGACAACTGATGTCTTTGAAAAGCGTGTGGCAGCGCTGGAGGGAGGCGCTGCGGCACTGGCGGTGTCCTCGGGCCATGCTGCACAGTTCATTGCACTGACCACATTCCTGAAGGCAGGAGACAACTTTGTCAGTTCACCGTTCCTGTACGGGGGCACTTACAACCAGTTCAATGTCACACTTCCTTCATTCGGCATAAATGTAAGGTTTTCAGCTGACCTCAATGTTGCCTCTTTTGAGAGACTAATCGATGACAACACAAAGGCCATTTATCTTGAGACAATCGGCAACCCCGGCTTTGACATTCCTGATTTTGAGGTATTCGCCGCACTGGCGTCTCGTTACGCGATACCCCTGGTGGTTGATAATACTTTCGGAGCCTGCGGGTATCTGTGTGCACCCATAAAGTACGGAGCAAACATTGTTGTAGAGTCTGCCACAAAATGGATAGGGGGACATGGTACGAGCATCGGGGGAGTCATTGTTGATGCTGCCACCTTTGAGTGGCGAAACGGGAAATTCCCCTCATTGACGGAGCCGGCGAAAGGGTACCACGGGCTTGTCTACACTGATGTATTTTCGCCGGCCACTGAAGCCGGCAATATCGGGTTTATCATCAAAGCGAGGGTTGAAGGCCTCAGGGACCTTGGACCTGCAATAAGTCCGTTCAACTCCTTCCTGCTCCTGCAGGGTCTCGAGACACTCTCGCTGCGAATGGAGAGGCATATACAGAACACAATTCAACTGGCCCGGTGGCTGAAAGACAAGAGCTTCATAGAGAAGGTCACATACCCGGGCCTGGAGGAAAACCCGTATCATGAAGTGGCAAAAAAATACCTTCCCAACGGTGCCGGCGGCGTGCTGAGTTTTGTTTTGAAGACAGACCTTGGGAAAGCAGTAAAACTTGTAGAACACCTGAAAATAGTGAGTCATCTTGCCAACGTGGGTGATGCCAAGACACTCATAATACAACCCTCAGCAACCACCCACTCACAGCTTTCACCCGCAGAGCAGCTTGCTGCCGGGGTGGAGCCTGGCCTCTTCAGGGTGTCGGTTGGACTGGAGCATATAGATGACATCATCGGTGACTTTTCACAGGCATTCAG
>JAVEWX010000212.1:0-4022 GCA_034004335.1 Bacteroidales bacterium
AGACTACTCCTTCTTTTGACCTGGAAAGTGAGGTGGATGGTGAGTACCCTTCCGGTCATATAACGGAGGAGCTTGTCAGGGAAAAGCTGAGGGGATTTTTAGGGGAGCAGGACCAGGAGCCTCCGCTTTTTTCAGCTAAGTTCGTTGATGGTAAGAGGGCTTATGAGCTGGCAAGGAAGAAGATCGAACGTAAGCTTGACAGTGTGAAGGTCGTTTTCCGTGAGCTGGAGTTGGTTGATTTCAGCGGAGCTGATGCCACCGTAAGGATTGTCTGCAGCAAGGGGACCTATATCAGGGCTTTTGCCCGTGATCTGGGGCAGGCACTAGAAAGCGGTGCTCACCTGAGGTCGCTCGTTCGAAGCGCCATTGGTGATTTTCGCCTTGAAAAGGCACTTTCGGTAGAAGAGTTCAAATTTTTTCTTGAAAATTTGAAACAAAGTGAAAATTCATTCGTATAAATATTCTTGTACTAACGTATTTTGATCATGAAACTTTCTCAATTCAAGTACACACTACCACAGGAATTGATTGCACTTTATCCCTCCAAAAACAGGGATGAATCACGGTTGATGGTAGTGCACAGGGATACCGGGGAGATTGAGCATAAAGTGTTTAAAGACATCGTGGATTATTTCAGTGAGCATGATGTGCTTGTATTCAACAACACCAAGGTCTTTCCGGCCAGGTTGTACGGTAACAAGGAGAAGACGGGGGCCGAGATTGAGGTGTTTCTGCTTCGTGAACTGAACCGTGAGCAGAGACTTTGGGACGTACTGGTTGACCCGGCAAGGAAAATCAGGATTGGCAACAAGCTTTATTTCGGGGAGGATGACCTGCTGGTAGCGGAAGTGATAGACAACACCACATCGAGGGGCAGAACCCTTCGATTTCTATTTGACGGAAAATATGAGGAGTTCAAGCAGACGCTCTATTCGCTCGGCGAGACTCCGCTTCCCAAGTTCATCAACAGGCCAGTCGAACCAGAGGACAATGAACGGTACCAGACCATCTTTGCCAAGCATGAGGGAGCAGTTGCTGCGCCTACAGCCGGGCTCCATTTCAGCAGGGAATTGCTGAAAAGGCTTGAGATAGTCGGTGTTGAGTTTGCCGAGATCACCCTTCACGTGGGACTTGGCAATTTCCGCAATGTTGATGTGGAAGACCTGACCAAGCACAAGGTTGATTCCGAAAGGATAATTATCTCCGAGGAAGCCTCGGTTCTTATCAACAATGCAAAAGAGAGGAAAAGCAGGGTATGTGCAGTCGGCACCACAGTGGTGAGAACGCTGGAGAGTTCCGTTTCAACCTCGGGTATGGTTAAGCCATTCAATGGATGGACTAACAAGTTTATCTTTCCGCCCTATGACTTCAGGGTGCCCGATATGCTTGTGAGCAATTTCCAACTTCCGTATTCCACTCTGCTGATGATGGTTTCCGCTTTTGCCGGCTACAATCTTCTTTTTGATGCATATCGTACTGCTGTCAAGGAAAAATACAGGTTCGGGACCTACGGTGATGCTATGTTGATTCTCTAGCCAAGAGGCAACAAAATTGTTGATAAACATTTGATAATGTGGATAATTAGTGCCGGCGCCGTTTGCCGGCACTTCTCATTTCTCTGAAATTCATGTATTCAGATGCTGATTTCCACTGCAATGAAGTAACCATTTTAACGTTAGATGAGTATAAATGACGTACCACAGTTAAAGGAGCCACGTAATCTACCTGTAGAATGTTAAGTTACAAGAGAGCAATATTTCCGTTGCTGGTGTTTTTTTTCGCTTTATTTTTTGATTTATCAGTTTCAGCCCAGTGCGAAGGACCGGGGAAGAGCTCTTTTGAAGTTCAGGGGTATGCTTCTATCCTGATAACTGACGATTCGTACCAACATATAACCGGCCCGGGAGCCCTTGGGTCACCTGACGGAGATGCTGCTTATTTTGCCAATTACGGACAATCGATAACTGTTGATCTGATTGATACCGTAAAAGCCGGACAGACTTATTCTTTTTTCTGGCGTCAGCATCAAAGCATGCCCGAGCCATCCAGAATATGGTGGGCAGAATCAGTTGACGGAACTGTATTTGTCAGCCACCCGCTAAGTGGTGTTCTCTCTACATCAAACAAAACATTCTTTCGTTCACAGATTACAGCCAATACTGATACGAGATATCTCAGGATTTATATGGGCGCCGGCTCATATGACTTCTATATTGATGCTATATCTTACACGACTGTAAAATGTTATTCACAAGTTTGTGGCACAGGCTATTCTTCCCGGATAGTTTCAGGTAATGCACTCCCCCTGGTTTCATCTGACCAAAATAGTGTAGCAGATTATCTTAATCTATCCGGTTTACCGGACGGGAAGGCTGCATATTTTAACAGTAGCGGTGACTGGGCGATACTGAATCTGCCGACTACAATTCCAGCCGGGCAGCAGTATTCTCTGATTTGGAGGCCGGTGAATCGGACAGGGGTTTCCTTCTCGGTTATGACGATTGAAGAGTATAACGGGACATCATGGGGACCACAGAAGATCCTGAACTCTTACACCGGTGAGTCTGCATTATTCCTTTCAGAGACTGTGACTGCCTCACAGAACACAAACAGAATAAGGGTCAGCCTCAGATATGGATCTGATTATTTTTATCTTGACGGTTTGATCTTCAATGCACTCGCCTGCCTTCCACCGCCACCGGTTTTGACTGTCACGGGGAATTATGATTATTGCGGCTTGCCTGTCCTGATTTCACCGGAACTGACCATAACTGATGGGGCCAACCAGATTCTCAATGCTGCATATGTACAGATTGGAAACGGTTTTCAATCAGGCCAGGACATCCTGGGCTGCACACCGGCATATGGTATCACATCTACATATATTCCGTCCCACGGATTGCTCATCCTTAAAGGAACTGCCACCTCTTCGCAATATCAGAGTGTTCTGAGTACAGTGACTTACAGTAACAGTAATCCAACCCCAGCCACAGTAAACAGGAATATAATCATATCACTTGAGAGATATAATCCGGCCACAGATCATTTTTACAGGTATGTTCCGACTACCCGTCTGAGGTGGCATGAAGCAAAACTGAACGCCGACAGGGCTCATCTTTTTGGTATGCAGGGCTACCTGGTAACCATCGGTTCAGATCCAGAAAATGATTTCCTCATGTCACAAATGACGGGAGGAGCTGTATGGATTGGAGCAAGTGATTTCTATTCTGCAGAAGGTGACTGGAGATGGGAGACAGGACCTGAGGAAGGCACTGCGTTCTGGCTTGGTGGTATCGATGGTACATTGCTGACATATGCGAACTGGGATGATAATGAACCGAATAATGCAAACGATCAGGATTTCGGTCAATTTTTAACGGAAGGAACCTGGGATGACAACGGATATGGTATTGGAGCAGGCATCTGGAGACCTGATGGCTTCTATGTTGAATTCGGTGGCATGCCTGGAGATCCCGTACTAAACATCTGGGGTAGTGTAAATGTCAATATTGTCACAGGTATACCTGTCAATCCGGTTATTACCGGGCCTTCCTCTGTTTGTCCCGGCGCTAAAGGACAGACTTATTCAACACTTTATGTGCCAGGTCATAATTACTTTTGGGAAGTAAGCGGGGGTTCCATAGTCGGAGGTCAGAGTACAAATTCTATAACTGTAAACTGGGGCACTACCAGTCCGGGAATTGTTAAGGTAACAGAAAGAATAGGGTCTTCATGCCTGGTAACAACAGATGACTATGTAGTTACAATTGCTGACCAGACGGCGCCTACAGGAACAGCACCGGCCGGTACAACCAATATTAATGCCTGCTTCATTGATGCCACCACCCTTCCCACCGGTACACCGACCTTTGATGCCCTGACAGCAGCTTCGGGATATACAGATAACTGTGGAGGATCAGTAACAGCAACCCTTACAGGAACCCTCATAGAAGGAGATGACTGTGGATGGACAGTTACCTATACCTTCACTGTAGAAGACGCATGCGGCAATGAACTCACCG
>JAVEWX010000213.1:0-4021 GCA_034004335.1 Bacteroidales bacterium
CCATCCATCCCCCGCGAGGTGGTCGGCATTATAGTTGTCAAATGCCTCCTTCGCCTTCCGGCTGAATATGTCGTCAAACTTACTCATGACTCTTCCTGGCCGAAGAAATTTGCCTGTAATAAAGTTCGCGGAGCATCTTTTTGGCCCTGGCAAGATTTGCCCTGGATGTGGAGGCTGTCACTCCCAGCATCTGCCCGATCTCCTCGTGTGAATACCCCTCAATCTCGAACAGGTTGAACGTTACCCTGCAGCTTGCCGGGAGATGGCTGTAGAGAGCGAGAATATCACTGGCGGAAAGCTCTGCCTCGATCTCGGGCTCATTCTCCTCTGTCTCCGTTATTGAGCTTATCGACAGGTAATCATTGTGTTTCTGGTTTTTCCGGTAATTGTCAATGGCAGTATTTACCAGTATTTTTCCATACCAGCTTTTAAACGCCCAGGCCGGGTCATACTCCGAGATTTTGTCCATGACTTTCATATAGCTGTCATTAACTATTTCCATGGCTTCGTTTTCATCTCTTGCGTACCTGATACAGACTGACATCGCAAAGGAGAAATAGCGTCTGTAGAGAAGTTCCTGTGAGCGGATATCGCCACCGACGCATCCCCTGACAAGCTCTGTGTCTGAATATTCATGACCATCCCGGGTTCTGTTTCTCATTCTACCGCCAGGAATCAAGTTTTCCCGAAATAACTCAATTCAGACGATATTATGGTTGCTGTTTTCATTTTTATTTGCCTACATAAATACAAAGCCCAGATGGAACTCCAGCCTGTAATACTGTGTAACAGTCTGCCTTATTGAGCTTCCCCCCCACCAATATGAAGGCTGGTTAAGGGTTACTTTCTGGTACCTGTATCCGAGACCGATGTTCACTGCAGTTCTCTTCCATGTAAACAAGGAGATTCCTGCACCGGCATTGAAGAGAAATCCGCCTTCAGGTTCGTTGTCTGCAGAAGCATCATCCACATATGATCCGTAATGTTCGGAAAGGGCAAAACCGTAACCGGTCTTTATCCATGCGTAGGGCGACAAACCAGTATTAAGAGGTGTGAACCGAAGATCCGCGTACAGCGGAACCAGGACCACATCAAGCTCTTCCATTCCCGAGCCGACACCGACCGCAAGCCCGTTTCCAAACTGGAAACCGTTCGAAAGATGGATACTGATGCTTCCCTGGTTGCCATTTTCATTCTTTCCTGAGAGAATGCTGGTGTTGATCCTCGCATAGTATCCGGAGGTTTTCATGTTCCTCTTTACAGGATAGGTCACGGCTTCAACCGATGACACCTGCTCCCTGCCAATCTTGATGACCTGGGGCGAGGTAATCTTGACATCCAGGTAATCAGCAGAATCGCCAACGATGGTTCCCGAGATCCGGGAGCCATCGTTAAGCACGACAGTAGATTTCCTGTGCTGGCCTGTTGCGGAGAGTGTCAACAGAACACAGACCGCAATTGCAGTGAGTCTGTGCATATATCTATTCTTCCTTGATCGTAATGTGGCTGATCTGGACAATGTTTTCCGGGTCACTGTAGTCATACTGATAGATGCCTCCTGTTCCTACCAGCATCAGGATGCCATTCATCGGGATGACATCGTAGGTATCAAAGTCAGGGTAGTGCGCCACCTGGCTGGTAATTATTGCCAACGGATTTGATTTGTCGTAGATTTTCAATCCTGCTGCACCGTCACAGACGAAGAGCAGGTCTCCATCGGTACCCAGTCCGTGCGGATTGAACATCGGGTATGATTTCACCAGGTACGGATTTTTAATTGAGGATATATCTACTACCTCCAGCAGGTTTTGTGTATTGTTGCACGTGTTTCCGGAGCGAAGGGTTACGTAGGCGTACTGACCATCGACCACTACCGGGTCACAGGCTGTGATATGGTCATATGATGATATCTGGGCAGGTTTTTTCGGGTTGACCAGGTCGAAGATAAGCATCCCGGTAGTGGTTCCCACGAAGAGGTTATCCTCGAGGCGGAACAGGGTTTCCATGTTACGGGGCATATCGACACTGTCGACAACCGCCATTGCTGATGCAGTGGTGATATCAACCGTTTTCAGCCTGGTTGGCACTGCTATCACATACAGGTAGTCTTCATTCAGCATGAAGCGGGCCATGGATCCGCCGGTGCCGCTGCCGCCGGTCCAGGTGGGACCTGCTTCGGCGTTCATCATAAAATCCATTCCGCCAAAATAGATAAATCCGCCATGATTGTATTTTTCAACCTCCTCGGTGATCTTCTCAACTTTCCAGTCAATTATCACCCCCTGCGATTTGTCAACCATCGCGTACGGGTACCATAACTCTCCCTCCGGAACAATTTCCGGGAAGACATTTTCGATACGGTCAATCTCGACAGGCTTTTCGACATCGGTAATATCAATTGCCAGGAGGTCAATATAGCTGTCGGCAAATAGGACATTGCCCTTTATAGCCATGTCAACGTTGCCCAGGATCTCATAGAAGGCAATCTTTTCAGGATTCGAAGGGTCTGTGTTATCAATCACGTGAATGCCTTTGCCATATTCATTGACGAAGAGGTAGCCGTCCTTGAAATACATTTTTCCGGGGTGGGAGATCTCTATCGGGGCACTCTTCAGGAAGCTTGCCCGGAATTCATCAAAAGGCATGTAGACCGGTACATTGGCATCATAGGTAATCAGTTCTGTTGTTCTGTCCTTGCAGGCGGTCAGGCCGGCAATCAGAACTGTCAGAAACAGTGCGGATTTGATCAGGCTTTTCATATTCGGATTTTTTGGTTGGCGGTAAATGATGAGCAAATTCTATCTATGAAGATTCCTCATATTAATTATCAAGCGGATTAACAACCTGCCCGATGAAGAGAAGGGTGTTGGTAGTTCTTTCCCTTATCGCAAAGACAAATGGTTTGTCAATTGTGAACACCTGCGGCTGGGGCGGCATGCTTGTCAGTTCAATACCTATAGTGGTGACGGCAGCAGCTTCAGTTCCCTTTTCGTCCACTTCCACGAAAGTGTTCTGTTTGACGAAGCTGACATAAATTGAGGCGTCGGCAATTCCGGAGAGGTCTGCCAGATAAGGATCGAATGCATCAATCATTCCCATGCTCTGAAGCTGTTTATTGAGATACTTCTCGTATGAAAATTTGAACTTTGGCATGTAGACAGTGAGTTTGCCGTACTCTTCCTGGCCATCAAACGCTGAGGTTATTGTATTCCATTTCTCTGCATCGAGTAATGCTGTGAAGTCAGTCAGAGTGCCTGTCGGCACGATAACAATCATTGTAAAATTGGTCTGGCCATAGGGGAGTTCGATGGCACTGTATCCTGCTCCGCCGGTCACTTTTGACCCGACTTCCCCCTTCATGGTGCTTACATTGACAGAGTTTGATCCATCAGTGTAAAATGCCCTGTCAGATGTCAGGTCCTTGTCGAACTGGTAGCTCCAGTCGCCCTTGAAGTAAAGGGCATTCATAATGAACATCACAGCTTCAGGAGAAATCTCATTCAGCACCTCCGGGATTTTACCGTTTGTATTGTCGCTGGCCCATTTGTTAATGGTTGTCAGCGCTGATGGCAGAGAAAAATCAAGACCGGCAATTTCCGCATTGAAATCATTGTCCATCGTACTGAGGAACGGGGGCTTGACGGTGAATCCCTGCCTGTAAAAAATTGCGTTTGCCAGGGCCAGTTTTACCTTCGGATCAATAACCAGCAACTGGGAAACAAGGTTTTTGTATACTTCGTTAATTTCGCTGATGGTCATCTGTTCAGGATATTTCAGCGTAGCCTTCAGCTGATCATAAGTGTCTTCCTCGCAACCATTGAGCAGCATGGTCAGTGCGGCACTTGCGCTCAGTGGTGAGAGCATGAAGTTTTTGTTTTCGGCAAGAGCAACTTTTGTAAAGAGATCAACACCAAATTCGTTGCTGTAGGCAATGACTTCGGAACTCTTGGCTGTCAGTGTGAGGTTTTCCGGGGTGAGATCGGGTTCCTCTCCATTATCCTTTGAACATGATGACAATACG
>JAVEWX010000214.1:0-3976 GCA_034004335.1 Bacteroidales bacterium
GGTAATAGAAAGAAACTGCCAACAACTTTCTCATTTATTACTGGTTACTCTACAAAGGATTTTTGTTACCGTTGGCTTCAGCCAACGGCAGAGAGCACACCCTACCTTCCTTCCGGGGGGCTTTAGCCTCCTTTGGTTTATTAAAAGGGACTAAAGTCCCGGCAGCAGGGAGGGGATCTCCTTACCGTCAGCTGAAGCTGACGGTAATAGAAAGAAACTGCCAACAACTTTCTCATTTATTACTGGTTACTCTCAAAAGGATTTATTTTACCGTTGGCTTCAGCCAACGGCAGGGAACTCACCCCCCTCTTTCCGGGGGCTTTAGCCCCCTTTGGCTTCACTACAGGGACTAAAGTCCCGGCAACAGGCAGGGGTGGCAACTAATTTGCCTCCGATCATCCTTGCCCCGAGACCGCTGAAGGGCATCCTTGTACTTTTTACACGAACAGATTCACTCCGGCATCTTCAGCGCGTTCAAGATAGGTAGCGACACCACCCAGTTGCACCCCGTCAACAAACTCCTCTTTCTTTATGCCCATCACATCCATTGACATCTGGCAGGCCACCAGTTCGACTCCGTTATCAACTGCCGTTTTGATCATACTTTCAAGCGACTCGACATTCTTCTTTCTCATCACTGAACGCATCATCCTGCTGCCCATGCCGGCCATGTTCATCTTTGACAACCCCAGCTTTTGGCTTGAACGGGGCATCATCATACCGAACATTTTCCCGAAGAAGTCTTTTTTTACCGTTACTTTCTCCCGCCGTCTTATCACATTGAGCCCCCAGAAGGTAAAGAATATTGTGACCTTCTTGCCTGATGCCATCGCTCCGTTGGCAATAATGAATATCGCCAGAGCCTTGTCGAGATCATCGCTGAAGCATATCAGTGTGGCGCCTTTGCCTGTGCGCTTCGAAGCCGCCATGGTGACCGGCTCCGCCTTTCTGACAATTGCAGTTATCAGGGCACCCTCCTGTTTCAGGTCAACAAGATCATTGCCGGTGACATTGGTCCATGCCCTGACATCCTTGTAGAATCCTGCATCTGATGCCTTGATACGCACTGCCTCACCTACAGCAATATCGTCTATCGACTGCTTCAGCTTAAGCACCGGTCCTGGGCACTGGAGGCCGCAGGCATCGACATCCTTTATCCTCTCCTCATCAAGGGGCGCCGGAGCTCTCTTCTCCTTCGTGCCCTGGTAAATATGATCGTCATGACCTATGTAGTCATGGGCGAAGATATCCTCATTGCTCTGCTTCTGTGTAGCCGTCTCAAATGTCTTCAGGCCGCCGGACAGGTTATATACCTCGGGGAATCCGCTCTGCATGAGTATCCTGCATGCCACATGGGCTCTCAGTCCCACTCCGCAGAATGCAATGATCTTCTTGTTTTTCGGTATCTCGCCAAGGTGCTCTCTCAGCTCATCAAGAGGTATATTCACTGCACCCTCTATCGTTCCAAGCTGGTATTCATCGCGTGTGCGTATGTCAAGGAGGAACATCTCCCCGATCGAATGTCTGGCCACATCACGCCATGAGATCATTTCCGTGGTGCCGTCAAGGATATTCTCAGCCACCATACCGGCGATGTTCACAGGGTCTTTGGCAGAGGAGTACGGCGGGGCATAGGCATGCTCTATGTCGGCCAGATCGTGCACCGTCACTCCCTTGCGTATTGCAGCGGAGAAAAGGTCAATACGCTTGTCGACACCGTCAAACCCGACTATCTGTGCTCCAAGAAGACGTCCGTCGCCCGGCGAGAATGATATTTTTATTGACATCGGAAGAGCCCCCGGGTAATAACCGGCATGCGATGATGAATGAGTGATGGAGCTTATATGGGGTATATTCAGCTCCGACAGATGCTTGCCTGAGACACCCGTGGATGCAACGGTGATATCAAAGACCTTGGCTATGGCAGTGTTGATTGAACCCTGGTACTTCTTTATGTTACCCCTGACAATGTTGTCAGCAACGATCCTGCCCTGCTTATTGGCCGGACCGGCGAGATAAGTTATCATCGGTGTTCCGGTGACGGGATTGGCAAACTCTATAGCGTCACCAACGGCATAGATGTCACTGTCATTTGTCTGGAGAAATTCATTGACCCTGATGCCTCCTGTCTTTCCTGTCTCAAGTCCTGCCTCCCTGGCAAGATGGCTGTCGGGCCTGACGCCTATTGACAGTATAACCATGTCAGCTTTTATTGCCTTTGAACTGCTCAGCCGGACCACAATACGGTCGTCCTCCCTGTCAAACGATGAGACAGCGGTCTTGAGATAAAACTCCACGTTCTTTGTCTTCAGATGCTGATGCACCAGTGACGCCATTGACAGATCGAGAGGAGTCATCACCTGGTCAGCCATCTCTACGATAGTGACATTGATACCGCTATGGTGCAGGTTCTCAGCCATCTCCAGTCCAATGAAACCAGCACCCACAACCACAGCGCGACGCGGCTGCCTGGCTTCGATATATTTTTTTATGCGGTCGGTGTCAGGTACATTGCGAAGTGTGAAGATACCCTCCTGGTTTATCCCGGGTAACGGTGGTCTGACAGGCTCAGCACCCGGAGAGAGAACCAGCTTGTCATAACCCTCCTGATAGATAGTGCCTGTGCGGAGATCCTTCACCGTCACCTCCTTCTTCTCCCTGTCAATGGCTGTGACCTCGCTAAGGTTCCGCACCTGCAGGTTAAACCGTGTGCCGAACGATTCAGGGGTCTGAACAAACAGATTATCCCTCTCGGTTATTATCCCGCCGATATAATATGGCAGTCCGCAGTTAGCATAGGAAATATATTCTCCTCTCTCGAAGATTATGATTTCGCTCTGCTCATCGAGCCGTCTCAGACGTGCAGCTGTTGAGGCTCCCCCGGCAACTCCTCCAACGATCAGATATTTCATTGTGATTTTGCTTTTCTTGCTAACTTAATAACAATACAAAGTTAACTTCGTTTAAAAAATTTCCTAATTAATTTATCAGCAGGGTAAGGGGACAATGTCACTACCCTCCTGTCGAATATCCGTTCTCTCTATGGGTGGTCAGCAAGTAAGGATTTAACAGAAAGTGGCCAAAGGAAGGAAATGCAAAGAAATATGAAGGACGAAAAAGAATAATTCCCACATTTGGATTTTAATCAAAACCCGATAACAATGCAAAGTGCAGACAGTCTGAAAAGGAGAATAGAAATGCAGGAAAGAAATGATTTGAAAAGAGAAACTCCTGAGTCCGCAACAATTAAAGTAGCGGACGATACCAATTCAAATGAGATCCTTGTTTTTACTTCCCTGTGTAATGTTTATAAAGTTCAGAAAAAGGAACTCACTGACAAGTTGCAGGCACTTCAGAAAATTGATCTCGAACCCGGGGAAAGACCGGTTTACCTGACCGGAGAAAAGAGATACAAAGGCTTTCTGATTGTGGCATTTGAAAATGGCAAAGTCGGGAAAATTTCCATGGAAAGTTTTCAAACAGAGTACGCGAGGAAAAAACTCAGGAATGCTTTCAGCGGCAAATCGCGTCTGATCTTTATTGAACTCATAGAGCATGATATTGATCTGGTTGCGATAAGCAGCATTAAAAAGATTGTCCTGTTCAACACCTCTCAGATCAATGCGGTGGAAAGCCGGTCAACCCTGGGCGTTCAGGTTATGAAACCGAAGGATGGAAGCGTACTGATAAAAGTCAAGCGCCTGGAAAATACCAAGCTGGCCGATCCTGAATATTACCGTAAGAGTGAAGGTCTGAATGCAATCGGATTTTATCTTAAGCCGGATGATGAAGTCTGATTTCCGGTATTAAACCTGAGGTTTGGCATGCCGGAAAGATTCTTCATTGGATAGAATTTTGTACCGTTTGCAGTCTCTTCATGAGGAATCGTCCCCTTTTGCATAATAATAATTCTCGTAAAGCTTTTCAATCTTCCGGATCCTCTTCGAAACCGTGAAATGGTATATCATCATCGGGG
>JAVEWX010000215.1:0-3975 GCA_034004335.1 Bacteroidales bacterium
ACACCTTTATCAACAACTACAGGCGTAATGTGAAGGAGAACACCATTATCGACGGTACTCAGGATCTTTACTATCTCAACATGCCCCACGACAAGGGGTTCATATCACCTGAGTCAAAATATGCACAGGGGGAGATCGAAAAAGCAATTGAATCACTCAGCGACGAGTTCAGGATTCCGTTCAAAATGCATATCGAGGGTTTTAAATATCACGAGATAGCAGACAAACTCGGTCTTAAGATAGGAACTGTTAAAAGCAGGATATTCTTTACAAGGCAGAAACTTATGCAGATGCTTAGCGATTACAGCAGATAGATTAATGTCTCTTTTGAGGTTTAGGTTTAGGTTTATTTAGAACACAGTCAGTGTTTAGGTTTAGGTTAGGTTAGGTAAAGGGCTGAGAATATCAGCCTTTTCCTTTTTTGCGTATTATTATTCCGATGCCGACAAAAACCACGAATAATCCTGAGATGACCCACGCCCATTTGTTCAGGACCTTTGATTCGGAATACATTTCAAACTGCTCAGTAAGAAAAAAATCTGATCTGACGGGCCAGAGCAGGATCCCTGAAGAATCAACAAATCCATTAGTCTCTGTCAGTTTTCCGGGCATAATTGTCCGTAACGTATAATCACTTTTCTACCAAAGTCAGTTGAACTTTTATATATAAGACGGAATAATTACAGAAAGGTAAAAGAAGGTGGGGAAAATTGTATTGACTTGAGTAACTTTTTTAAATGATTTGATCAATCCCGGCATCTCCAAGGGCTTATTAATTTGGACCGGCACCGCCCTGTTCAGGGGGATGGCCCCCTGTATGCATCTCATATTAAACCCTTTCAGGGTTTTTCATCATGGGGGGCGATTAGCCGCCGGTTGCACCGGCGGTTATTCACATTAAACCGCTGTCGCGGTTTTTTGGTTAAACCACTGTCGCGGTTTTCCTCAACGACATTATCTTCGGTAAATCTTTGTCAGTTTCTCCAGGCTGAATTATGCACAACTAAATGTTGTCGCGGTTTTTCTCGTTACAATGCTTTCGCGGTGTAATACATCGGGAGTTTACACAACCAACTGTTGCCACGGTTTTGTAATTAAACAGCTGCCGTGGTTTAACCCACCAGTTTATACATAATGATCTCAGGTATGCCATATAACTCTGAAGGAGCTGGACAATATGGTTGAACGGGATTTACCCCCACCTACAACTTACTGGCAAAGACATGCTCTGAAAGAGCATTCATCAACCGGCTGTTTCTCTGAAAGAGAAAGATGTGAATAACCGCCGGTGCAACCGGCGGCATGGCTGCCCCCCAAGGTGTTAAGCCCCGTCAGGGGCGACATAATTGCATAAAAATTATTTTGTCTTGCAGGGCTTAGCTTCATATGTTGCCATTATGATGGGCTGTGCACATCCCTGCCAGTATTTCAGGCCTGACGGCCTGTCAATGATTTTATCTGTTCCCGGATTTTACCGCAGCCTCAATATTCGACATGAACTTCTCATACTTCACCCTCGACATTGATGTCGTGCCGAACAGGCGTGAAAACCTTTCCCGGGAAAGGCTCCTCCACTCTTCCGCACTCATATCAGCGATTTCAGCATCAATGGTGAACTCCGGAGTCCCGGACAGGTTCATATCCCTGTTCCAGGGACATACTTCCTGGCATCTGTCACAGCCGTAGATCCGCCTGCCAAGATGCGGAACAATTTCTTCAGGAACCGGACCCCTGTTCTCGATTGTCAGGTTTGCTATGCATTTCCTGGCATCAATGGTCCGGTTATCATTTATGGCGCCAGTCGGGCATGCTTCAATGCATAACCTGCAGTTTCCGCAGTGATCACTGGTAAAAGGTTCGTCATAGTCAAGCTCCGTATCGAGGATTAATATCCCAATAAAAAAGAATGATCCTATGCTTTTATTTATCAGAATCGAATGACGCCCCTGCCAGCCAAGGCCTGCCTCCCTGCCCCACGGCTTTTCAGTAACAGAGGAACTGTCGGTAAAGGCTTTGCCCCCGGTACCGGGCCTGACTGTGTTTATCCATTCCAGCAGCAGGTTGAGCTTAGCCGGAATGACCTCATGATAATCGCGCCCGTAAGTATACCTTGAAAGGACTGGTGCTTCCGGATCCTTTTGCAGCACCCCGGAATAGTAACTCAACCCTGTTACCACAAGCGATTTAGCATCAGGGAACAGGCTTGCGGGATCGATCCGTTTGTCAATGTCCCTGGCTAGATATCCCATCTTGTCATTCATCCCGGCATCAACCCACGACCTTATCCGTGTCCCGTACTCCCCGAGCACACGAGCCCGGGCTATGCCGCAGATGTTAAAACCAAGCTCCGCAGCCCTTTGCTTTATCCCTTCGGACAGGTCTTTATTGCTTATGCCCGGCATGGCAGCAGATTAAAGGAATCCCAGTTCCAGTTTCGCTTCATCGCTGAGCATGCTCTTATCCCAGGGAGGATTGAATGTCAGCTTCAGATCACAATCCTTCACTCCCCTGGTGCCCGATACCTTGTACTTCACCTCCTCAATCAGGCTGTCGGCCATCGGACAGTTTGGGGCGGTAAGAGTCATGGTGATATGAGCCACATGGTCATCATCGATCTCAACATTATAAATAAGGCCAAGATCGTAAATGTTAACAGGTATCTCAGGGTCATAAATGCTCTTGAGAACACCTGCTATTCTTGTTTCTATTTCAAGTTGTTCTGACGGATCCATATTGTTGCTTGTTGCTGGTTGCTTGTTGCTGGTTGCTTGTTGCTGGTTACTAGTTCTGCGGTACGCGGTACGCGGTACGCGGCGGTACGCGGCTCTCAGCCCTGAGCCCTGTGCCCTTCGTCCTGCGCCTTATACGCCATCGCATAAAGCTTCATCTGCCTCAGCATCGACAAAAGCCCGTTGGATCGTGTCGGCGAGAGATTCTGCCTCAACCCTATCCTGTCGATAAAATAGAGGTCGGCCATGATAATCTCCTCGGTGGTTCTGCCGGAAAGCACCCTGATAAGCAGTGCCACTATCCCCCGGGTAATTATTGCGTCACTGTCGGCCGTGAAGGTTACTGCTTTGCCGTCGTACTGAGGATAAAGCCAGACTTTTGACTGGCAACCCTCGATAAGGTAATCCTTAACCTTGAACTTCGGATCGATAAGGGGCAGTTCCTTTCCCATTTCGATCAGTATGTTGTATTTGTCCATCCAGTCGTCGAATACCGAAAACTCATCAATTATATTATCCTGAACCTCGTTTAGTGTCATTTCCTTAGTCATCAAAACATGCTGATCACCTTTTCAATTCCCGTGCCAAGAGCATCGATTTCTTCAATTGTATTGTAAAAGCACAGAGATGCCCTCACGGTGCCTTCTATACCATAATGTTCCATAACAGGCTGGGCGCAATGGGTGCCTGTCCTGACTGCAATCCCGAGCTTGTCGAGGATCATGCCCGTATCGTACTGATGTATATTTTCAAGGAGAAAAGAAATAGTACAGATCTTACTCGCCGATTGCCCGTAAATTCTCAATCCCGGTATTGAGGAAAGTCTTTCTGCGGCATGGGCCAGCAGTGTCTTTTCCCGTTCAGATATTTCGTCCCTTCCAAGTTCATTCATATAGCCGAGAGCCCTTCCGAGTCCGATAGCCCCTGCATAATTCATGGTTCCGGCTTCGAACCTGAACGGAAGTTCATTATAGGTGGTCTTTTCGAAGGTCACCTTTTCCACCATATCCCCTCCCCCCTGGTAAGGCGGCATTTCGGAAAGCCATTTCTCCTTTCCGTACATCACCCCTATTCCGGTCGGACCATAAATCTTGTGCCCTGAGAAAACGTAGAAATCACAATCGAGCGACTGTACATCCGTTAAGCCGTGCTGCACTCCCTGAGCCCCGTCGACCAGGACAGGTATTCCCATTGAATGAGCCGGTCCGATTATCTCCTCCAGAGGAACAATGGTTCCGAGAGCATT
>JAVEWX010000056.1:0-19011 GCA_034004335.1 Bacteroidales bacterium
AGGCAACCGACGCCTATAACCTCTTTGTTTCTGAAGCCGGCAGGAGGGAGGAGGGAGGCCCGGTCATATGGAGTTCCCGATCTGTTAAAGCAATGCACCGATAAAATCGGTTCTCTGTCCGTTAACCCGGAAACAGAGATGAGGACCCCGGCGAAAGTTGAGGAGGATCCCCGTACTGAACCTGCTACAATGGTCAGACAACCTGATCTGATTGAAGCCGGCAGGGATTCATTGTTGAAGGCAGCGCTGACAGCCAGATTCCTGTCAGATTCCCTTTCGGGCGTGGCTAAAAAGCTGGAAGGGACACCTCTTCCAGGGGATCAGGAGGCAAGAGAGAAGAATCTTGAAAAAATAAGGGAGCTGAAATTCCTTTCCATGATGAGTCAGCGTCTGTCCGACAGCCTTCTTGCAGTGGCCGGTTTGACGGTAAGCGGTGAGAAGATTCCGGACCCTGCTTCCGGGATTATATCCGGAGCCTCATCAGACCTGTCGAGAATTGCATTATCAAAAGACTCGGCAGCCAGGGTCTTGCCTGTAAACGTTGAAAAAAGAGAAACTATCATAGTTGCCGATTCAGCAGGCAAAGCGGATACAGTTGTCATAGAGGCAGGTGAACCTGACCTGAAACAGGTCACAAAGGCAGTCACCTCCATCTTCAGCCTTAACGATTCTCCATATTACTCGGTGGATGTACCCGTAAAGGTATCCTCCTCCTGGCCCGAAGGGTTCTATTATTCAATACAGCTGGCTGTTTTCAGGAACCCGGTAGCGCCATCTTTTTTCAAAAGACTTTTTCCGGTTTTCGGGATCAGGAACCCGGGCAGTCAACTGACAACTTATTATACCGGACTTTTCCGGAAGTCGGATGATGCTTCCATGGCCTTGCAGTCTGTGAATAGTGAGGGCTTCAGGGATGCCTTTATCGTTATTTACTTTGACGGCAGGCAGGTTTCACCCGAAAGGGGTGCCCTCCTGGAGAAGGAATGGGGCGGGAGGGCCCTTACGGCATGGGATGATGTTATACCAAAGGATTTCTTCAGTCCGGTACAACGCGATACTGTGCCGCCGACACTGCTTTTCAGGGTTGAGGTCCTTAGGACCAAGTCCCCTGTAACCGAACAGCAGCACTCGGAGATCCTGAGGATTGCCGCTGACAGGGGACTTGAAATAATGAACCCGTCAACAGGCTTGTATGTTTATTTAGTCGGAAAATTTCTTACTTTTGAGTCGGCTTCATCGTATGCCGATCTGCTCATAAGGAACGGGTACCGCGAAGCCAGGGTGGCTGCCTGGCTGGGAAACCGTGAGATACCGGTAGAAACGGCTCTGAAATTTTTTAACAGGTAGTATTCAATGACAGGGAAACCTTTACATAAGGGTGATACAAGGGAGAATGTAAACGAAAAGTGCGTACTGATCCTTTACAATGATGAACACAACAGCTTCGATCATGTTATCCGTTCACTGGTTGAGGTGTGCGGACATAATGAGATCCAGGCTGAGCAATGTGCGGTAATTGCTCATTTCAGGGGCAGATGCGACATCAGGAGGGGAGATCGTGAAGTTTTAGCGGCAATGCGGAGCGCTTTGACGCAAAGAGATCTGACAGTTGAAATTGAATAAAATATGTCACTGGGATTAATAATATTCTTCATCTTACTCGGCATCCTGCTGTTCGTGGTAGAGTTTATGCTGATACCGGGAGTGACCGTTGCAGGTATTGCCGGGGCCATATTCGTTATCGGAGGGATTGTGCTTTCATTTACGGAGCATGGTGCCGCTGCCGGCTTTGGGGTGCTGATCGGCACCTCCCTGTTGCTGGCAATTGTTGTAACCCTTATGCTCAGGGCCGGCACCTGGAAGAAACTGATGCTTACCACGGCCATAGACAGCAAGGTTGACATGGTTCATAAGGAAGAGGGCAAGGTTAAGGCCGGAGACAGGGGACTGACCGTTACAAGGCTTAATCCGATGGGTAAGGTTATGGTTAACGGCGACTTCTATGAGGCCAGGGCACTTGATATTCTGATTGACCAGCGTTCAGAGATTGAGGTGGTGGAGGTCGAAGTTAACAGGCTGATTGTAAAACCAATAAAAAAATAGATAAAATGGGAGAATTAGGCATTTATGTTGTAATAATCGTAGGAGCGATAATACTCCTCTGGCTTTTGCTTTACCTTATACCTATTGCCCTCTGGTTTCAGGCTCTTGTTTCCGGGGTGCGTATATCACTGTTGCAGCTCATTTTCATGCGCTGGAGGAAGGTCCCGCCTTCAATCATCGTCAGTGCAATGATTGAGGCCGACAAGGCAGGCATCAAGCTGAACCGGGATGATCTTGAGGCTCATTATCTTGCCGGGGGCAGGGTTGCTCAGGTAGTGCACGCGCTCGTGTCGGCATCGAAGGCTAACATTGATCTCCCTTTCAAGATGGCGACAGCCATCGATCTTGCAGGGAGACATGTTTTTGAGGCTGTACAGATGTCTGTTAACCCGAAAGTCATTGACACACCGCCTGTTACTGCAGTTGCAAAGGATGGTATTCAGCTCATTGCCAAGGCAAGGGTAACCGTAAGGGCAAATATCAAGCAGCTCGTGGGAGGTGCCGGTGAGGATACGGTCCTTGCCAGGGTGGGCGAGGGTATCGTTTCATCGATAGGATCTTCTGCAAGTCATAAGACCGTTCTTGAAAATCCCGACTATATATCAAGGGTTGTGCTTGACAAGGGACTTGATGCGGGGACTGCTTTTGAGATTCTCTCGATCGATATTGCTGATATAGATATTGGCAAAAACATAGGTGCCGTCCTTCAGATGGACCAGGCAAATGCCGACAAGAACATTGCCCAGGCCAAGGCCGAGGAACGCAGGGCAATGGCTGTGGCACTCGAGCAGGAGATGAAGGCCAAAGCACAGGAGGCAAGGGCAAAGGTCATTGAAGCCGAGGTTCAGATACCACTTGCCATGGCCGATGCTTTCAAGTCGGGCAACCTGGGAATTATGGATTACTACAGGTTCAAGAATATTGAGGCCGACACCAACATGAGGGATACAATCTCGAAATCGGGCAGCGGAGGCAGGAAGCCAAATACCTGATAAGGTTAGTGTCGTTTTTTCCTGTCAAGGAGTGCAGTAACTATTCCGTCGAAGATCATAAGAAGGAATAAGGAAGCAGAAAGGTAGACAAACATCATCGGGAGAGTGATGCCATGTTTGCTATTGGCTTGAATATCAGGCAATAACGATCTTGCCCGTTCGGAAATAACCTGGAGTATGGGGAGGGGCGTTTCGGAAGGGTTTCTTCCGTGCAAGATTCCCGTAATTACAACAGATGCTATTGTCACTGCCAATATACCCATGACTGTTGAAAGCTTAACAGGAGATTCATGTTTTGATTTAGGAGTGATCCTTTCAACTGCAACAAGGGCCATCACTTTCTCCGTAAATCCTTCGGGAGCTGTATCGCCTGTCTTATTGAAAAGGCTCTTAAGCATCAGGTCATCTTCTTTGCAGTTATCCATGGTTTATATCAATTAGAGTCTCTATATTCCTGATTGTCTCAAGCATCTTCTTACGGGACCTGAAGAGCCTGATCTTTACATTGTCTCTTGTCAGTGAGGTGATTTCGGATATCTCTTCCACTGACATATCCTCATAGTAATATAGTGTGATGATCGCTTTCTCTTCATCTCCAAGTTTCTGAAGGGCGTAATTCACCATGAGCTTCCTGTGTTCCATTTCAGCCACCTCTTCCGTTTCCCGATAACCTGCGGAAACAACTTTTTCGGCCGGCAGGTCTTCCAGTGAAACCTTCTCCTTCCTGCCCGACCGGAGATATGAGATCGATGTGTTATAAACTATTTTATAAAGCCAGGTTGCATAACCTGATTCAAACCTGAAGTTTGGCAGTGCCCTGAAAGCCTTCAGGAATGCATCCTGTGATATTTCCTCCGCTTCTTCACGGTTCCCGCATATCCTCATGGCAAGGTTAAAAACCTTATCCTGGTATCGATCGACGATGAAGGTATAAGCACTGGTATTTCCCCTCAATACCTCATTCAGGTAGAATATATCGCCTTTATAATTCATTCTTCCGTTATATGACGCCGTAATAGAGCTGTTGGTTACACACAAATAACAGATTAAACCTGAAGATTCTGTAACCGGAGACCAGTGAAAAGGGTCTAAAGGGGTAAAGTTAAATTTTAAAAAGAGGAAATCATGGAAACAGCAATTGTATTTATCACCATGTTTGCTATGGTAGCGGTAATATTATATTTCTTTTATTCTACGCGCCATAGGGAGCGGCTTGCCCTCATCGAGAAGGGCGCCGACGCCTCCCTGTTCAATACAGGCAAGGCAGCAAGGGAGCGTGGCAAATCATCACTGGGACTTCTGGCGCTTAAAACCGGTATGTTCTTCATGGGAATTGCCGTGGGCGTTATAATGGGAGGAGTACTGACAGAGATGGCTGTGCTGAACGAAGCTGTCAACTACACCTCCATGATCTTTTTGTTTGGAGGTCTTAGCCTGGTGCTGAGTTATTTCGTTAAAGCCAGAAACAACGGCTAAATCCACAGACAGACTTAAAAACCGGTAATACCGGGGACACGCCCGCGGGTATATTATGCCTGCGGGCTTTGTTTCTGGCTATTGCAGGTAGAACTCTATCATTGCCGCAATTGCTGCCCGGCAGACCTCACAGAAACCGTCGGGCCCGTTACTCTTCATGCGGCAGTCGTATGCAGGCCGGTAGATCCCTTTGGCCATATAGCCGCCTCCTTCGAAAAGCCCGGTGATCCCCCGGTATTCAGCTGAGTTTGGGGTCGGAACCGGAGTCCCGGGAGCGATGAGTTTCTTCCATTTGGCCTCGAAATTGACCAGTGTGGTTATGTTGGGTTCCCAGGGCTCAACGGCCAGGGGATAGAACTCTTCATAAGCAACGTCGGAGCTATAGTACTCATCGCCCAGTCCCGCGAACCCGTGACCGAGTTCATGGATAAAGACCTTTGGAGAAAGGGGATGGTCGACGGTGGTGCCGCTGTAATAGTTATATACCCCGCCTCCTCCGTAGCGCGTGCTGTTGATCAGGACAATTATGTTGTCATAGGGTGCAGCTCCTGCATAATCGTATACCGGTCGGAGATCCTGTGTTGTCAGGTACCTGTCGAGATCGAATGTGTAAAAACTCGCATTGAGGGCCGTATTGACATATATGTTTTCACCCGGGACATCGGTTCCTGACTGTTGTGAGACTGCCTCCACTGCCCAGATGTTGAATCTATCCCTGTACCTGTCGTAAGGAGCCTCGGCAAAGAGCACCTCGGCCATCTTTTTAACGTCGCTGCGGAATTTTTCCATTTCTGTTGCGGTGTAACCTTCGGCTATGAAGGCGAAGTCGACATTCTGACGATAGTTGCCCGACCCGGCTATGAGTGTCACCTTTACGTCGACAGGTTTTTCCCTGGTGATAAAGTAGTCGTCGGGGTCGATAAGTGTTTCAAAGACCGGAGTAAACAGACCTGACCTCTCTCTCTTTGACAGTACGAACTTCACTTCTCTCACGGGGAAGGGCACCCTGGCTGATTCGAAGAAACTTCTCTCCGTTACCTTTGCCTCGGCGGTTGTCTGCCATTCCTGGAAGAGGGTGCAGTAACCTCTTGAAAAGAGAAGTTCCCCTGTCTCAGGGTTGAACAGTTCATATTTGAAGTTGCCATAATTGAACGGATCGACCAGTTTGGTGGTCGTTGCTGCCCAGTATGGCTCTTCGCGCATACCGATGGGATATACCTTTACATTCTCGTGGTTGCCGGCAAGGTAATAGTCAATTCTGAGTGACTTATCGGTGAACCAGCTTCCGAAATCTGTCTGGGCGTTTGCACTGAATGACAAAGCAATGCCTAAAAGCAGGATTGTTCTTTTCATGCCTCTTTGTATTTAGACTCTGAGATTACAAAGCTATAGATTTTTGTCAGGCAGGTAGCCAATATTTCGTTACTTTTGCAGGAACAAAAAATCAAACCTGACCGAGATGAGGAATTTTTCCGATCCTGCCGACTGGTTGAGAGACTTACTGTTCAGATCGGGTATAGGTGAGAGTTTCTCGACCTTCATCACCGCGGCCCTGTTGATTTCAGTGGTTCTGATCCTGAGTTATCTGACAAACCAGCTGGCCAGACTATTCATACGCAAGGTTATCCACCGGTTAATACGGAGGTCGCGGTCGAAGTGGGATGACATTTTCGTGGAGAACAGGGTTTTCACCCGACTTTCGCACCTTGCACCCGCATTTGTGATCTGGATAATGGCAGAGTGGGCTCTTGCCGACTATCCGGGTTGGCTCGATGCGGTGCAGAAGCTGTCTTATGTTTATGTCCTGGCGATTTGTGCCATTGTCATCAATTCGGTTCTGGAATCGTTCCATCAGTTATACCTCAGGACCCCCGTCGCTGCTCACCGTCACATAAAGGGATATGTACAACTGGCAAAGATACTGGTTGTCATAATTTTTATCCTGCTTATCATCTCCCTGGTATTCAAACAGAAGGTCAGTTCTCTTGTGCTGGGCCTCGGTGGTATGGCGGCAGTGCTGATTCTGATATTCCAGGATACCATACTGGGCTTTGTTGCAAGCATACAACTGACAGGCAACCAGATGGTAAAGATAGGAGACTGGATTACCATACCTGCAAGGGGGATTGATGGGGATGTAATTGACATGACTTTATACACCGTTAAGGTTCAGAACTTTGACAAGACTATAGTGACGGTTCCAACCCATGCCCTTATAAAGGAGTCGTTCCAGAACTGGGCAGGGATGGCCGAATCGGGGGGAAGGAGAATAAAAAGGTCCATAAGGATTGATATGAAAAGTATCAGGTTTATGGATGAAGACTTGAAAAGTAAACTGTATAAGATACAGATACTCAGACCTTATATGGATGCGAAGGAGGCAGAGATCAGGAAGTACAACGAGGAAAACGGCATTGATGATTCCTGTCTTGTCAACGGAAGACGGATGACCAACATAGGCACATTCCGGGCCTATGCCCAGGCTTATCTGAGTATGCACCCCAGGGTAAATACAGATATGACCTTTATGGTCAGGCAACTGCCTCCCGACGAAAAGGGCCTGCCGATAGAGATCTATGTATTCAGCAAGCACAAGGAATGGGTGGTTTATGAGTCGATACAATCGGATATTTTTGACCACCTGCTGGCCGTAGTCAGGGAGTTTGACCTGAGGATCTTTGAATATCCGACGGGTGAGGATTTCGGTTATATAACACATGAATAGGATTGTGAAACAGATTGTTAAATAAACAACAAATTGAACAGATGGATTACAGGGATAAGATCAGGGAGTTTGTAAATGAGGGAATAGATGAGAAAAAGGTTGCCGGCAGGGAAGACCGGTTCTGGCAGTCGTTGAGGAAGGCAGGTACGACCCTGTGGCTTGACACGGGCGATATTGAAGAAGCTGAAGCCAACTGGACGGCTGAGATGAGTGCGCTTACTACCAACAATACCCTGCTGAATAATGAGATCCAGAAGGGTATATATGACAGTTTCATAGAGAAGGCGAAGTCAATTGTTAAGGCGATGCCGGAGGAAGACAGGGTTAAGGAAATCGCTTTCATGCTCAATGCCAGGCATGGGCTGAGGCTGGCAAAACGATTTGGAGGATTCGTTAGTGTTGAACTGCACACCGACACAGCCCACGACATTGACGCGATATTAAGTTATGGATTGAGATTCAATGATATATGTCCTGACAATTTCATCGTTAAGGTGCCATTGACGGCGACTGGATTACTGGGTGCCCGGATGCTTAAAGATGCCGGTGTAAAGATAAATTTCACTCTTGAGTTCAGTGCCCGGCAGAACGTACTGGTAACACTGATTACCCGGCCTGATTACCTTAACGTTTTTTTAGGCAGGATAGGTGCATATATTGCCAATAACGGGCTTGGCGACGGTAGCGGGGCGGGGGAGATGGCAGTATTGTCGAGCCAGGGTTGGGTCACCAGCCTCTCTGCTTCGAATCCGTGGCCCACACGGTTGATTGCAGCCAGCCTCAGGAATTACCAGCAACTTGATCTGCTGGCAGGCACCGATGTATATACAATGCCACCGAAGGTTGCAGCTGCCGGCAGGACTCAGCTGCCCGGGCAGTTCATCTCGCGTCGGGGAACGATATACCCGGTTCAGATGACCGGCGAGGGCAGGAAGAGCGGCCTGGAAAAATTCTGGGAGGTTGAACCTGGTGTTGTGGAATTTGGCAGATCGGTTGCTGCCAACCTGCCATCAAGCGGTGCCGAACTGGCGGCCAGGGCGGGGAAGGCTGGCCTTACCGATATGTTCCCTGAATTGTCTGGGGAGGAAGTACAGATGATTGAAGCTGACGGAAAGATACCTGTCTACAGCCACTGGAAAGACAGGCTTGTGAGCGGCAGCATTGCCCCCGATACGTTGCTTACCCTTGCCGGGTTGGCATCATTCACGACCGACCAGAGGGCCCTCGATGAGAGGATAAAAAGGATAATATTCTAGTAGAGGAGTTGTTTGTGCTGATTCAGCGGGTACGCTGTCTGACGGCTTCGTACAGGAATATGCCTGCAGCTACCGACACGTTCAGCGATTCAGTCTGTCCGGCCATCGGGATTCCGACAAGTATATCGGAGAGAGACTCGAGTTCACGGCTGATGCCCCTGTCCTCGGCTCCCAGGATAATTGCAAGAGGCCCCGACAGGTCAGCTTCGTGGATTACAAGGCCGGATTTCTCCGAGGCTCCCACAAGTTTCAGTCCCGAGTTCTTCAGGAATTCTGCTGCCTTAACAATGCTCTTCTCCCTGCATACCGGAAAATGCAGGAGCGCTCCGGCAGATGTTTTAACGGCATCGGCCCCAATCCGGGCCGAGCCCTTCCCGGGAATTACAGCGGCATCGGCTCCCATACAGTCGGCCGACCTGATGATTGCCCCAAAGTTCCTGACGTCGGATATTCCGTCGAGGATCATCACGAGAGGGTCTTTACCATTTTCGAATATTGAGGGCAGAAGGTTGGTCAGGCTGTGAAATTCAATGGGCGACAGCCAGGCTATTATACCCTGGTGGTTCTTGCCCGTAATATAGTCGAGGCGGTTTTGGGGAACGTACTGAACCGGGATTTCGACTTTTCTTATTTCCTCCAGCAATTCATGGTACACTGATCCCCGTCCCTCTTTCTTCAGCAATATCCTGTCTATCGGCTTCCCGGTTCTTACAGCTTCAAGGACAGCCCTGGTTCCAAAGATAAATTCCCGCTGGTTGTCCATCTTTTTCAGAAGTCCTGGGGGTTGTCGAGTCTGAAGACGATGCCTTTTCTCCAGTCTGCGACAGCATTATCCCAGAAGGTTGGCGTTGCATCGGAGCGGTTGAGGTAATAATCCTCTGATGTGAACCTGTTCGGGTTTCTGCGGAAGTTGAACCACAGGTATTCTTCCTGAACGCGATAACGCATACCCCACGATTTTTTTATTACTGGTTTCTTGTACCCCCACTGCTCACCCTCGCGGTTTTTGTAGACCTTGTCGGGGGGGCCGTAGATAATGTAGATCATTCCCCGGTCAGTTCTCCAGCCCTCCTTGTACGAGGTGAAGTAGTAGTTGGCGAACTGTACCCTGTTATAGTATATTCTCAGCAGCTCCCTCGACCTCTCGATGTTGGTGCTGCGGCTGAGCCAGAACTCATCGACGGCAATTTTGGCCTTTTCGGCGGAACGCATGGCATTCATCTCATCCGGGGTGGCTATATATGCGAGTGGCTCAATCATTGTCTCAGGCCTTGACAACCCGGGGTATTCACTCCCGAAATTAAGGAAGGTATAACCCTCGATATTATTGCTGTCGATGCTGCACAGAAATATTCCCTTTCCCGGGAACATCACGGGCAGGGTGTCGGACCAGGGTATCTTCAGCATTCTCTCAGGTTCCCCGGGCATGGTTCTCTCGGGCAGCATCATCGAGGGTGGATAAGGGACATAGTCAAAATACCTGAAATAGAAGATATACATGGTATCGACAGCTTTCCCGGGGTACAGGAGGTTTACATACTGATCGGTGGTCAGTACCGGAGAGAATACGTCTGTTCCATCCAGATGGTTCCTGACCTTGAAACTGTAGCGCGAGTAGGGTGACAGCCTGTCAAATTTCACGAAAGTCTGCACAATCCTGCGGTTGAGGTTGTCCATTATCCTTACCTCGGCTGTGTACTCAATATCTTCGTTTGTCCGCAGGGGAATATCGAGGACTACCTCAGGCAGTATCAGTTTCCGGTTAAGTTCCTGCCTGAGAAATGCCGTATCAGACAGTACTCCTCCCTGGGTGTCGTTATAGAGCCTCACCGTTATGGTCAACGAGGCAAGAGGTTCACCGGAGGGGTTGGCCTCGGAAAAGAAGAGATCGCCGGCTCGCAGTTTTACCGACAGTATTGAATTGCCGGCGGTTTCGTTGTAGACCCTGAATTCGGGGTTTATCGGGTTGAGCAGTGGATTGTAGATATAGGAGAGATCCTTGGGATCATTTGCTGCTGGTTTTGTAACGCTGCAGGAAGCTGCAATGAGAATAAGCAGCAACAGGAATGATGAGATTGATATGTTATTCCCGGTATTGTTACACATGGGCTAAAGTTATAAAACTTTTTCGTTGCGAACAGGTTTCCATCCGATGATTACCCTGCACAGCTCCCTTTCCTGTTCCAGCCTTATAACGGAATATCCCGAGCAATTATTTCCCTGATCGCATGGTCTGTAATCAACAGCCAGAATATCTCCCTCGACGGATTCTGCCAGGTAGTTTATCTCCAGTGAACCTGCCAGGTTCTGCGAAAGGAAGTTCACAGACAGCGAATCATATATCCATTGAACATATTTTACATTATTCACATGGTAATTGATATCGAGGTCGCTGGGTTTCACCCGGAAAGATGGAGACCTCCTGCCCTCATGCCCAAAGGGAGCCAGCCTGGCGGCATTTCTTTCGAGTGTTCCTGCGGAGGGGAATTCCCGGTTCATGCTTTCAGGCAGTGACTCGGGCCGGCAGGGTCTCCTTGTATCTATGTCGACAACCACCCATGAGGTTGTCACTGACGATATGATCTTGCCGCCTGCATCCATTATCTCGATGTCGCGCAGCGCAAACAGGCCCTCGGTACCCCTTGGCCAGGTTTTCAGGGTAATGGTCTCACCCCATCCGGGCATGCGGTTAATCAGGGCATACAGCCTCGACAGTATCCAGAACTGGTTGGCCCGCTTCAGGTCATCCCTTCCGAAGTGAAGCAACTCTGCATGTTCCGCGGCGATGTCCTGGACATAATTTAACAATGAGTGGAGATAGAGCTTCCCGTGGAAATCTGTCTCATAGACAGGGATCTTATAGCTTTTAGTGTACTCAATCATCTGTTATCCTGCATTATCATTCAACAAGGTTTCAAGATCGTTGTGCGACTTTTCCCATGTTTCCATTTCCTTTGCCAGGGTTTCCCTGAGTTCCCTGTATCTCGCGAAGAACTCTTCTCCCGGGGGAGGGACAGGATTACGGAGCACTTCGTCCATCCTGCCTGTCTCCAGTTCCAGGGCAGATATCCTCTCTTCACACATGGTTACTGCCTTTTCCAGTTTCCTGAGGCTTCTCGAATATTCCTTCCTTTCTTTCCGGATCATTTTGCCCGCAGGGGCTTGCGGGGTGGAATCACCGGAAGACTGAGATATCCTTTTTGAGGATTCGGTTGTCATGTTCAGCTTTTCGCGATCCTTTTTTTCAAGGAAATCATAGATGCCTCCTATGTGCTGCAATATCTTTCTGTTCCTGAATTCATAAACTTTTGTTACCAGTCCGTCGAGGAAATCCCTGTCGTGCGAAACAATAATCAGGGTTCCGTCAAAATTGAGCAGTGCCTTCTTGAGTATCTCCTTCGACCTGAGGTCGAGGTGGTTGGTAGGTTCATCGAGCAAAAGCAGGTTGAAGGGTTCGAGAAGCAGCTTAATGAGTGCCAGCCTCGAGCGCTCACCACCCGACAGCACTTTGACCTTTTTTTCTATTTCGTCTCCATGGAACAGGAATGCGCCTAGCAGGTCGCGGACCTTCGGGCGTATGTCACCCGTGGCAATCTCATCGATTGTCTGGAATACGGTTTTATTTTCACTGAGCAGTTCGTCCTGGTTCTGGGCATAGTAACCTACCCTGACATTGTGGCCAATCTTCAGTTTGCCGCTATAGCCGGTCTCCGTGGTTATTATCCTGGCAAAAGTTGTTTTTCCCTCTCCGTTGCGTCCCACGAAAGCAACCTTTTCTCCCCTTTCAATTATTATCCCGCAATTTTCGAGGACCATATGATTGCCATAGGCCTTGCCAAGGTGTTCTGCCTCAACTACCACAGTTCCTGATCGGGGTGCCGGGGCGAACCTTATGTCGATGCCGGGCATCTCTTCCCTGTCCATCTCTATTCTCTCGAGCTTGTCGAGTTGTTTTATGCGCGCCTGCACCTGCACTGCCTTTGTGGCCTTATACCTGAATCGTTCTATGAACCTTTCGGTATCCTCAATCATTTTTTGCTGGTTTCTCCACGCTGCCTCGAGCTGTTCGCGTCTCTCACGCCTGAGCATCTCATACCTCGAGAATGGAACCCTGTAGTCGTGTATCCGTCCTGCTGATATTTCGATTGTGCGGGTGGTGACATTGTCGAGGAAAGCCCTGTCGTGGGATACCAGTACTACTGGCCCGGGGAAATCTTTCAGATATTGTTCGAACCACCTTATAGACTCTATATCAAGATGGTTGGTAGGCTCGTCGAGCAAGAGCAAACCGGGCTTTGCCAGAAGCACTTTGGCCAGTTCGATTCTCATTCTCCATCCACCGCTTAATTCAGATGTCGGCCTGTTCAGATCGGACTGATCAAATCCAAGGCCGCTAAGAGTCTGACCCGTCTCAGCCCTGAAGCTGTTTCCCCCCATTAATGCATATCTCTCCTCGGTAATAGCCAGGCTGGTGCAAAGATGCATATAACTATCATCGTGGTAGTCGGAGCGTTCCCCTACCTCAACCCTCATGCGTTCCATCGAAGCCTCCATCTCAAGCAGCCCGGAGAAAGCTGCAAGGGTCTCTTCAAACACCGTTGTTTCATTGGAAACCTTCATTTGTTGAGGCAGGTATCCTATTGATATCCCTCCGGGCATCTCCACCAGGCCCGTGGTTGGCTGCTGCAGCCCTGCCATTATTCTAAGAAGTGTAGTTTTTCCGGCACCGTTTCTTCCTGCCAGACCGATCCTGTCCTGCCGGTTCACCAGGAAAGACACATCCTTCATCAGGGTGAAGCTGCCAAATGTTACCTCTATGTTACGCAACGCTACCATATTCCCGGTCACGGGGCACAAAGATAAGAAACGAACGGCTATCTTTGCAGCAACCGATACTATTGTTATGAGACATAAATATTATCAGACCCTGGCTGCCGTTCTATCAGCAGTGTTATTGATCCTTGCGGTCTCCTGCTCAAGGGAGGACCCTTTTGGTGACAACACTTATCTGTTGACGGCAGAGAAACTTTTTACAACACCCGTTGCAGGTATCGAAGCGCTGTTCGGGGCATTCTCGGTCTCTGATCCCGCCGTTGAGGATCTGATGGAATACATTGAACATGATGTCGATGTATGGAGGGTTACCTATAGAACCGATATCTACGGGGAGGAGATAGTTGCCTCGGCACTTGTTTGCCGGCCGGTGGCTGCCGGTAAGTTTCCGGTGCTTTCCTTCCAGAACGGCACAAACACCTTGCATGCCAATGCTCCGAGTGTCAACCCCTCAAACCCATCCTATATGCTGGTGGAGGATCTGGCCTCAATGGGGTTCATTGTTATCATTCCCGACTATCCCGGTTTCGGAAGTTCAGAATCGGTGGCACATCCCTATCTGCTCAAGGAACCAACTGTCAGGTCGGTAACGAGCCTGCTGGCAGCCTTGCGCGAATTTGATGATGATGTTGTCCATCCTGCAGATGCCGGCACCGATCTGTACCTCTTCGGTTATTCGCAGGGGGGGTGGGCAACGCTGGCCATTCACGAAGAGATTGACAAACGGGTGATAGAAGGATTTACCCTGAAGGCCTCTGCAGCAGGAGCAGGACCGGCAGATCTTAAGGCAATGCTCGAAGGATTTCTTGCAGCTGATGAGTACCCCATGCCATCATATTTTGCCTATATAGCCCATGCCTACAGGAGTTATGGATGGTTTGACCTTGACTATAATGACATATTCAATGAAACGTACGCAGCGAAGATACCCGGCCTGTTCAACGGCACACTGTCACTGGGAGCCATAAATCAGCAGCTTACCACGAACGTCAGCGAACTGCTTACACCGGAGTTTATCGCCGGATTCAGCTCCTCACCCGATTTTGAGGATGTAAGGAAGGCTCTGGCCGACAACAGTATAAAGGGTTGGAGTACAAGTGTCCCACTGATACTGGTGCACGGAGAGGGAGACACACAGGTTCCGGCACAGGGAACCATTGACCTCTACAACGAAATGATAAGCTCAGGCTCACCGATGGCGGTAGTGAAGATTGAACTGGTACCCGGGGTTGATCATGGTGACGGGCTTCTTCCTGCAGCCATTAAATCGCTGGAGTTCATTCTGGCAATAGCGGGAACGAAATAATAAGATGCATAAAGCGAGGCAATTGCCATTACTGAGGAATGTCGCCATAACCTCGGTGGGAGCAGAAGGGAATGCAGTGGCCAGGGTCGGTGATATGGTGATCTTTGTGCCGATGCTGATCCCGGGGGATGTTGCCGACATTCAGGTAAGGAGGAAAAGGAAGAGATACATGGAGGGTGAGGTTGTGACCATAACCAGGCATTCGCCCGACAGGATTTCCCCGGTATGTTCACATTTCGGAACCTGCGGGGGCTGTAAATGGCAACATCTACCCTATGAACTCCAGCTGAAATGGAAAACCCGCCAGATTTTCGATAATTTCACCCGTATTGGCAGGATTGAGATGGATTCTCCACCACCAATATCAGGTGCGGCAAATCATTACTTTTACCGGAACAAGCTGGAATTTGCATTTTCTTCCAGGCGATGGCTCACAAGGTCTGAGATTGATTCAGGTGATGATTACTCAGGAAGCGGAGCGCTGGGATTCCATATACCGGGATTCTTCGACAAGGTACTCGATATTAAGGAGTGTCATCTGCAGCCGGAGCCATCAAACGGGATAAGAAACACCCTCAGGGAATTTGCCGTCAGTGAAGGGCTTGACTTCTATGATCCGTTGAAGGGGGAGGGACTGCTTCGTAATCTGACAGTGCGGACATCGACAACCGGCGAGGTGATGATACTGATGGTATTTGGCAGGGAGGAGCCAGGTAAGATTAGGCTGGTGATGGACTTCCTCAAAGAGAGCTTTCCCGGGACGACATCTCTGATGTACATGATTAACCTTAAAAAGAATGATTCGATCTCAGATCTCGAGGCGTATCTGTGGAGTGGTAAGGACCATTTGATGGAAGAGCTCGATGGGTTGCATTTCAGGGTAGGACCGAAATCATTCTATCAGACCAACCCTGTACAGGCAGGTGTGCTGTATGACGTGGCATGCAGGTTTGCAGGACTGACAGGAAAGGAGACGGTTTATGACCTCTACTGCGGAACCGGAACGATATCCTGCTATGCGGCCAGGAAAGCAGCCAGGGTAATAGGCCTGGAATACATCGGAGAGGCGGTTTCAGATGCGAGGGAGAATGCCAATATCAACAGCCTTGAAAATACCGAATTCCATGCCGGCGACATAAGAGATCTTCTTAACATCACCTTCCTGGAGACCCATGGATTTCCTGATGTGATTATAACCGATCCGCCAAGGGCAGGCATGCACGGTGATGTCGTAAAGGCTATACTTCAGGCATCTCCGGAGGTGATTGTTTATGTGAGCTGCAATCCTGCGACCCAGGCGCGGGATATTCTTTTGCTCTCAGAAAGATACAGGGTTGACGCAGTGCAGGCCGTCGACATGTTTCCGCAGACACATCATATCGAGAATGTAGTCAGGCTGGTCCTTAAGGAGGGTCTTGAAGGGGATTAAGCCCTGCACAGGCTGCCCGGATCAGTTTTTTATGTATATTTATGCTTGCTTATTTGCCGGATGCTCATGACGAATCAAGATATGTCGGGTAGTTTGATGGACGTAGTCTCTGAAACCTCTGCATCAGGAATGAAGGACTACCTTGCCAGTTTGCGCTATGCAGGAATGATACAGAAATCCCTGTTGCCTCCCGGCGACATCCTGTCGGGCCTCCTTGAGAATGTTTTTGTCACCTACATGCCCCGTGATTATGTAAGTGGAGATTTTTACTACATTTTCAGGGGTAAGGAATTTTTTTCCGTTGCGGCGGGTGATTGTACCGGGCACGGAGTCCCTGGAGCACTTTTAAGTATCCTGGGAGTAGCATTCCTGAATGAAATCCTCCAGACACAGACCCTCCCGCGGGCAAACAGGGTACTCAACCTGATGCGGGAAAAGGTGATGAGTGCCCTGCATCAAACGGGAAGAAGCGGCGAATCAATGGATACCATTGACCTGGCATTGTGCATATTTAACTATGGCTCGCGGGAGATGCAGTTCAGCGGAGCCAACAGACCCCTCTTCATAGTAAGGAACGGAGAGCTTAGGGAGATTAAGGCTGACAAGATGTCGATAGGACTGGCACCGGTTAAGGAAGATCCGTTTACCAACAATATAGTACCTTTCGATAATTCGGATATGTTTTACCTCTTCTCTGACGGATTCCCCGATCAGTTTGGGGGTATGGAGAACAAAAAGTTCAAATACAGGCAGTTCAGGGATCTGCTGGTTAAAATATCCGGTTTAAAGGCTTCAGAGCAGAAGAATATAGTTGAAGAAACCTTCAGGATATGGAAGGGAGACAACCGCCAGATAGATGATGTACTGGTATTTGGGTTCAAACCTAAAATTGGAATATGAAGCTGATTTCGTTCAGGATAAGGAATTTCCGGTCAATTGTCGATACCGGCTGGCAGAACCTCTCGCCTGACAACATTACATGCCTGATCGGACAGAATGAATCGGGGAAGACATCTGTACTGGAGGCTCTGAATGTCTTCCATACCGGGTCGATAAGCGAAGATGTGCTGCGCAGTGATCTCACGCTTCCGGAGGTATCGTGCAGGTTTTCGATACAAAGAGGATGGCTTCTTTCCATGGCTGAAAATGCCGGTGCCGAGCTGAAGGAACTGCTTGCCCGGACAGAAGTTCTTGAGCTTACGCGATTCTGGCTTGCTGACTTCACTTCCGGGATCAGGGTTAGCGGAGAGATAAGTGATTATCTCGATTCCCTTGAAAAGGCATGGAAACTTTACCTCGACGGGATTGCGGAAAAGATATCTGAAATAAGTCTTCAGATTGCCTGTGAGGAGTCGCTCATTGGGGAGCTGTCAGAAAAACGCAGGGAGGTTGAGACTAAAATCAGGAAGGTCACCGGTAGGGGAGTAAGAGGGACATTATTCAACAGGAGGAGCAGGGAGGCAGAGAAACAGGGCTCGGAACTGGCTTCGCTGAAAGATGAGAAGGCCGCCATTACAAAGCAGGTAGAAGAGATCAGCAACAGGCTGTCTGAAAGAGGTGATCTGATTACTGCAGTTGCTGCATGGAACACCCTTCAGGGAGACCTGTCAGAGACAGATAAGCAGCTGGAAGAGGTATCCCTTAAGCTTGAAGAACGTCATCAGATGATGACTCTGTTGCTGAAACCCGACGACAACGAAGACAGATCATGGGATGAGGTGATTGATGAATATCACCGGCTCAGGACAGACAGGGAGAGACAGGTAACGGAGCTCGAAAGACAGACAGCCTTGTGCGGGTTCCTGATGGATGGGCTGCCCGCCGGTGAGGCACTGGTTAAGGTGCAGGATATCACCGGCAGATACAGGTCGAAATATACAGGCGAGATTCTTGGCCGTGCCTGCTTTGAACATACTCCCGTATTTGTGATGTTTGAGGATTTTGGAAGTCTCCTGCCCAATCGCATCGATCTCGACGATATAGTCGCTGTCGAGGGAACCGTTGAGGGGTACAAGGCTGCCCGCAACTTCCTGAAGCTCGCACGTCTCGATTATTCTTTTTTTATTCAGCCCTCCTCCAGGATCCTTAAGCAGACCATTGAGAATCTGAACCATAAACTAACCAGGAATTTCCACGATTTCTGGCAACAGTCTGTTGGGGGACAAAATAAGATCAGAATACAATTCGAGCTGGAACACTACAGCTCATCTCACGGTGCAAAAGCGGGAAAACCATACCTTGAATTCTGGATAAAGGATGAAGGGGAACGACTTTATCCCAAACAAAGAAGCAGGGGGGTCAGGTGGTTCCTATCCTTCTATCTTGAACTTCAGGCCTCAGCCCTGTCGGAGGACAGATCACCTGTTATGCTGGTCGATGAGCCCGGGGTAAGCCTTCATGCCAGGGCGCAGGAGGATGTGCTGAGGGTTTTCGAAGATATCAGCGACAGGATACAGGTTATATACACGACCCACTCTCCTCACCTGGTTGATACCGGTAAATTGCACAGGGTGCTGGCAGTACAGCGAGATGATTTTGATAATTACAGGAGTGCCTCCCGGATAATTGACCCGGTCAGGCTTGCCTCTGCTACTCCCGACACAATGTCACCTGTCTACAGCGTGATGGGAAACCCCTTCGGCTCAGGTTTTTCAGACAGGAAGATCAACCTTATCGTAAGTGATACCAGCACCTATTATTTTATCAGCGCAATCATAGAAATGGTTGACCCGTCGATATCATGTAACATTGTTCCTGCTACAAGTGCGGCAACAATACCTTCCCTGTGCAATATCATGCTTGGCTGGGGTCTCGAGTTCCGGGTGCTGGTGTTTGACAACGAGGAGGAGCTGTCCGCGGCCCGGCAGGTTGAGGCCACTGTCCTTAAGTCA
>JAVEWX010000216.1:0-3944 GCA_034004335.1 Bacteroidales bacterium
GCCAAGGAACGAAGGAAAAAACAACAGTAAGATGGTTATCGATCACATCTGTTTTGCAGTGAAAAACCTGGAGGAAGCTATCGCTTACTGGGAGTCAGTATTCGGATACAGGCAAATGACAGAAGTCGTCGAAAACACCCTTCAAAAGGTGAAGGTAGCATTCGTAAACAAGGAGGATAGTACCCTTATTAAGCTTATTGAACCTGTTGATGGGAATCTGTCTCTTCAGAACTTTGTAAACAGGGGAGGAGGCTTTCACCATATCTGCTTTAGGTGCGACAGTATAAAGGAAACGATGACGAATCTCTCTGCAAAAGGACTGCTGACCCTGGTTCCTCCACAGCCTGGCGAGGCTTTTAATAATCATGATATTGCATTCTTGCTGGGCAGGTACGGTATGAACATCGAACTGATCGACACTGAAGAAAAGGCATCCTTGATCCAAACCGGAAATCAGGATGTCTGACCAAATTCTATAAGGAAGGTTGCACGTCAGCCTTTAAAAGGCCAGTATAATTGAAAGGGCGATCATTATTGATCGCCCTTTCCGTTAATATTGAAATGCTTCTTAATGGCTTTTGTCTTTTCCTTTGGCTTCATATTTCTGATCTCAAGAAAGTTTGGATTCTGGAGATACATCATTTTCTGCATGCTCATAGAGAGTACCACTTTTGCCGGGTTACCCACAATGACTGAGTTGTCCGGGAACTGCCCCCTGACCGTGCTGCCTGCGCCGATAATGCAGTTATCTCCAACAGACGTGTTAGGCAGTATCGTGCAGTTGTTGCCGATGAACACATTGTTGCCGATTCTGATTTTCCCAAAGACATCGGCATTCTTCATCTCCTGTCTGAAACACCATATTGCACCGTCATGTGTTATAAAATCAGTACCGGCTGCTATAGCTACGTGATCACCGATCTCGATAAGATAAGGTTCGGTTGAGAAATTTACATTGTTGACAAGGCAGTTACTGCCTATCTTCATGCCTTTCCTGCGCCAGTACTTAATTCGTGTCGCACTGCCGGCCTTTGCAATAAATGCCAACGTGAGTCGCTGAACTATATGCCTTACAGTCATCGGTTTGAGTGAGAATTGGGCAAATGCCGGTTATTCAACTTTTGACTCAATCACGTCAATTATAAACTGACCGAAAAGAGGGGCCACACGTGCAGAGAAATCAATACTGGGGTGTGAATTTTCCGGACTGACGGCATTCTTTTCCGGAAGGTAAAGTCCTCCTTCGGTTTCGTATGAGTAGAAATCCCAGACAAAAATGTTATCACCTTTCTCGTCCCACTCGTTTATAATCCAGTCGCGGAACTCACGGGTCCGGATGGCTTCTTCTTCACTCATCAGCTTCTGTGTATTTACAGCCGGTGTCCATACGATAAACCTGTTCTCCGGGAACTCGAGCATTTTATGCTTAAGAGCCGCATACTGCAATTTATAATTCTCCAGAGTCTTAATGTCTGAGTCAATACTCGGGGCTGCTGTGTCAGGCTGGATCCTGCTTACCGGAAAACAGTGCTTGAAGGCGATTACATCATATTCCTTTGTAAGCATCTCAAGTGTCTGCTCTTCCATATAGGAGGCATCACCTGCATTCTTAACCCAGATGTTGTAATAATCATAAGGGTAGTTATTCCAGCCATATGGTTCCTTTTTGGGAAAAAAGCGCTCACTGACCTCATAACTTGTTTTATTTTTCCTGTTATAATGGGCGACAAACTTCTGAACATCGCCCTTCCCGGTCAGTTTGTAAATGTAATTGTTGGTCTTGCCAAGCCATACAGAATATCCGGTACTGTGATGTAGGAAGATTATCTTCTTCATGTTTTCAGTATTTGACCCGCACGCTGTCAGAAACAGTGTAAACAGTAATACGGTAATGGCTCTCATTTTTTAATTTCAAAGATAACAAACCACCATTTCAATTTATAACAAATGACTGAAAAGACACTTCTTCAGTTTCATTTGCAGCTGGGCTATTTGCTTTATAAACAAAGAAGGCTATCAATTGGAGATAGCCTTCTTTAAATACTTTTCTCAGAAGATTAGTCTTTCACACATCTCACAGATTTGCCTGCTCTTTTATAGGTCCCTAATCTGTAAACCTGGTCACTGTCACCATCCAGTCTCCTGTACACTGCTATGTCCTGATCTGTCATTGTAGCTGTCCACCAGTATGTTATGAGGCCTAGGCCTTCTGAGATGCCAGTACCGTACGCCCTGTATCCGGCGGGCAGTGCGGTAAATCCGCTGGTGTTGGTTCCGTTCTCACCTTCGGCCCATCCTGTGGTACTTTTCATCTGCTTACCCTGGTCAGTGCCGCGGAATTCGGTGCCGCTTGCATCAACCTGAGTCATACCGAGACTGACCTCCATTGTGATAAATTCAGCATCGGTTGGCATGTGCCAGCCCGTGGGGCACAGTTTGCCGGTTTCAACGGCATACCAGTTGTAGAGTGCTCCGTATAAGGGTTTGTATGTAGTCTCATTATTTTGAGCCCAGCAATAAGCATCCGTGGTCAGAGCTATCCAGTCGGCATTTTCAGTCACGGTTGGAATTGCGGCATCATCATTGTATTTAGTGGTCTTGAGGTTTTCAGCCATCCACACCTGTGTGCCTATCTTAACAGTCTGGTATACATTCCCTTCAATGTCAGCAACCGGGGTGATGAAATGATACTCTTGACCGTAGGTTGTCCCTGAACTGTTAGTTGCATATGCTCTGTAATAGTAAACTGTTCCGTTAGCCAGGCCGGTAAGACTGCTTGTAAAGCTGCCCGTTCCGGTTCCGTTGGTCGTTTTGCTGTCAGCAATAATTGTCGGATGCTCAGCAGTGCCCCAGCAGACACCTCTTGCAGATACTGTTCCTCCTCCGGCATCCGTTACATTACCGCCCGCAGTTGCTGATGACGGAGTAATAGCAGTGGCCTCAGTGGTTGTCAATGCTGCCCCGGTTACCTGAGCTGTGGTAAATGTGACCTCATTCCCATATGCTGTACCGACACTGTTGGTAGCATAAGCCCGCACGTAGTAGGGCTGTCCTTCTGCAAGTCCGACCAGATTACTTGTAAAGTTGGCTGAACCCTTTCCGTCACTGGTTTTTGAATCAGCGATAGTCGGGCCTGTCGTTGTGCTCCAGCAAACCCCTTTCTCTGTGATATCCTCACCACCGTCTGACTTGATGGTTCCGCCAGATACAGCTGAGTTCAGGGTTATCTGAGTTACATCAACCGTTGTCAGTTCAGGCACGGTAGCTTTTTTGCATCCATGGAATGCACCTGCTACTGCGAGAAGGCACATTATAGATAGAATACTCAAACCTTTTTTCATTCTATTGGTTTTATGGTTTAACATTTCATATATGATTTATACTGAAAAACTTCACTTTTGTTGCCTTACCTGATTAAAAAATATAACAAACTAATCCTTAAGACATCTGATATATTTACCACCTGTTTTGGAAGTGCCTGATCTGAAAACATCAGAGTTTGGTCCATCAAGAAGCCTGTACCAGGCATATTCGACGCTGAGTTCTGAACTCCAGAAATATGTCAGCATCCCGATGCCGTTGAAAGCACCGGTCTTTGCAAAGCGATACCCTCCCGGAAGTGCCGAGAAACCACTTGCATTCGTTCCGTTTTCACCATCAGCCCACCCTGTTGTGCTCTTCATCTTTGATCCCTGATCAGTGCCCCTCCATTCAGTATTTTCAACTTCACCTGCGGTCATTCCTAGGAACTGCTCAAGAACCTTAAATTCATTATCTGTCGGCACATGCCAACCAGTGGGGCACAGCTTGCCGGTATTGGCTGTAAACCAGTTGTAGAGTGCTCCGTAAATATCTTTGTATTGTATCTCATTGCGTAACCAGCAGTATGCGGGGGTTGTCAGAGTGATCCATTCAGCGTCACCTGTTACTTCCGAAATAGGAGA
>JAVEWX010000057.1:0-18883 GCA_034004335.1 Bacteroidales bacterium
TCAGATCAGGTTGTCTGACCATTGTAGCAGGTTCAGTACGGGGATCCTCCTCAACTTTCGCCGGGGTCCTCATCTCTGTTTCCAGGTTAACGGACAGAGAACCGATTTTATCGGTGCATTGCTTTAACAGATCGGGAACTCCATATGACCGGGCCTCCCTCCTGCCGGCTTCAGAAACAAAGAGGTTATAGGCGTCGGTTGCCTCATCAAACCTTCCCTGAAGGTGATATGCCCTGCCAAGGTAGAAAGGGACATCTGCCGGGGCGCTCCTTATTGATGAACCATTCTTCAGTGAACGCTCAAGAAGTTCAGAGGCCTCACCAGGTCTCAATGAGAGTTTCACGAGACTGACTGCGGCACCATAAAGGTATACAGGGTCACGCGGAAAGCTCTCAATAAGTGCCGAAAACCTTTCGTAGGAGACCATATAATCACCTCGCGAAAATGCTTCGGCGGCTGACTGACCCGTAACCCTCTGACCCGATACTTCCGGTACTGTAAGTATCACTAACGCTGTCGGGAGTCCGATCAACATGATAATATTCAATAACCTTCTACCCAAAGTAACTATGCCTGCTAATAAAACACCCTTTTACCCTGTTGTATTTCTGTGCGTTACAAAATTAGCACAACTGATTTGATTTTCAACCTTTATCATAAGGAAAATTAGGGCTGATTTCTTATTTATGCTCCGATATTTCCACTGGTATGGCGTATCTGTGTATTTGATAAATTACAACTGACTGTTCCAATAATTTTATCCTTCGTGTTTCATTTAACGACTCAAACTTATTAAATTTACCAGGTGTTTAAATCCCGTGCAATGCAATGATAAAACTTACAGAAGGTCAGAAAGCTCCTCAGTTTGAAGGAGTCACTCAGGATGGAACCAGAATGGCCCTCTCGGAATTCAGGGGCAGAAAGGTAGTGCTATATTTCTACCCCAAGGATGACACTCCGGGTTGTACGGCTGAAGCCTGTAATCTGCGTGACAACCACAGGAAGTTTGTCGAAAAGGGATTCGCCATCGTTGGCGTCAGTCCCGACAGCGAAAAATCGCACCAGCGGTTTGCAGGTAAATATAATTTGCCCTTCCCACTGATTGCTGACCCTGAAAAGAAGATAATGGAAAGCTATGGCGTATGGGGAGAAAAAAACATGTATGGCAGGAAGGTAATGGGAGTAATGAGAACTACCTTCATAATAGATGAGGAGGGAATCATTGAAAAAATAATATCAAAGGTTGATACCAAAGACCACACAAACCAGATATTCAAGTCTTACAACTGAAAACAATACAACATACATAATATGGATAAGGAAAAGAAAGAAGTCAACAGGGAGAAGCTCAAGGCACTCGAAATAACTCTTGGAAAGATTGAGAAGGATTTCGGTCGTGGTACGATCATGAAACTCGGTGACAATCCCATCGAGAATATTCAGACTATCTCCACCGGATCGATAGGCCTCGATGCAGCCCTTGGTATAGGTGGGTTCCCCAGGGGGAGGGTTATAGAAATCTACGGCCCGGAAGCATCAGGGAAGACCACCCTTGCCATTCATGCCATTGCAGAAGCACAGAGAAACGGAGGCATAGCTGCAATGATAGATGCCGAGCATGCATTCGACAGGTTCTATGCCCAGAAACTTGGTGTGGATGTCGAAAACCTGCTGATCTCACAGCCCGATAACGGGGAACAGGCACTTGAGATAGCTGACCATCTTATACGTTCGGGGGCCATAGACATAATCGTAATCGACTCGGTTGCGGCCCTGACCCCGAAGGCAGAGATTGAAGGAGAGATGGGTGACTCAAAGATGGGTTTGCAGGCAAGGCTGATGTCACAGGCTCTCCGGAAGCTTACTGCCAACATAAGCAAAACAAATACAACATGCGTCTTTATAAATCAGTTGCGAGAAAAGATCGGTGTTATGTTCGGAAATCCCGAGACCACAACCGGCGGTAACGCACTTAAGTTCTATGCATCCGTCCGCATCGACATAAGGAGGATAAACCAGATCAAGGAGGGTGAGGAGGTTATCGGAAGCCGTACCAGGGTTAAAGTTGTCAAGAACAAGCTGGCCCCTCCATTCAGGAAGGCAGACTTCGACATTCTGTATGGAGAGGGCATTTCTCAATCAGGTGAGGTTGTCGACCTCGGCGTCGACTTTGAAATAATCAGGAAGAGCGGATCGTGGTTCAGCTATGGCGACACTAAGCTGGGCCAGGGAAGGGACGCCGTCAGGCAGATATTGCTCGATAATCCTGAACTGTATGAAGAACTGAAGGCCAAAGTAACTGAAGCATTGAAAAAATGACGGGAAGAAATATTCTTTTAGCGCTGCTGGCCATGGCAGCCCTCCTGCCCGTCTCGTGCAAGAATGAAGGCAGGGAAAAAAACGATCTGGTCAGCCCCATTAATGTAGAGCTAACCGCTGAGGAGATTGCCGTAGGCAGGATGACCCCGGAAATACTCTGGAAATTCGGGAGGACAGGCGGCGGGGTGCTCTCTCCCGACGGCAAGACAGTACTATATACGCTGACTCACTACGATCTGGCTACTGAGGCGCGGACAACAAATATTTATTCGATACCTGTGGGGGGAGGTGATCCTGTACAGCTGACAACCCAGGGAGGGAGTTCACCACAGTGGTTCTCGGGAGGAGGAAGGGTCGCATTCGTAAGGCAGGGAAAACTCTGGACGATGAACCCTGATGGCACTGACGCCAGGGAGATTACAGGTCTGTCAGATTTCACCTCCTTCAGCATCTCTCCGGTGGGAGATATGATTTTCTTCACACGAAGGGTCAAGCTCGACCAGACTCCGGCCGAGAAGCACGGACTGCCAAAGGCCAATGTCAGGATAATCAACGATCTGATGTACAGACACTGGGATAGCTGGCACGACTATTCCTACAGCCACCTGTTCACGGCATATTTTGATGGAGTATCGGTAACGGGAGAAACAGACATTATGGAGGGACAGAGAATCGAATCCCCCACAGCTCCTTTCTACGATGCTGCCGAAATAGCCTGGAGCCCTGACGGAAGAAGAATAGTCTATACTTCAAAACAGCTTTACGGTAAGGATGATGCACTAAGTACCAATACTGACCTGTTCCTGTATGACATCAACAACTACTCCCTCAATAACATAACCAGGGGGAACAAGGGGTTCGACCGACACCCTGTCTTCTCACCCGACGGAACCAGGATTGCTTATCTCAGCATGGAAGAAGACGGATATGAGTCTGACCTCGAGAGAATATTCATTTACGATATTAACAATAACTCCGGGGAGTATGTGTCAGAAGGGTGGGATTACAATGCAGAGAGCATCCTCTGGAGCAGCAACGATCGTCTTTTCTTCACCAGCCCATACCTGGGCACAACCCAGATTTTTACCCTCGACCTGGCTTCAGGAGAGATCAGTCAGGTAACGACAGGTGTACACGACCTTTCGCTTCTTGCCCTTTCCGGTAACACCCTGATAGCAGGAATAAACTCAATGTCAATGGCCCGGGAGATTGCTTCTGTCGATGCGCTTACCGGTTCGGTAAGCCTTATTACAGACGTCAACCGGCATATCTATGACCATATCAAAATGGGTGCCGTTGAGGAACGCTATATCAAGACAAAGGACGGGATGGACCTGCAGATGTGGATCATATATCCTCCCGACTTTGATCCGTCACAAAAATATCCTGCCCTGCTCTATGCCAAGGGAGGCCCGCAGGGGCCGCTGGGTCAGGGCTGGTCATACAGGTGGAATTACCAGCTTATGGCCGCGAACGGATATATTATAGTAGCCCCTAACCGCCGGGGTAACAGCGGTTTCGGAAGTGAATGGAGAGAGCAGATATCGGGTGATTACGGCGGTAAAAACATCCAGGATTACCTCGACGCCATCGATGCAATGGCAAAAGAGCCATTCGTGGATGAGACCAGGCTGGGGGCTGTGGGTGCGAGCTATGGCGGCTACAGTGTATTCTACCTCGCCGGTGTTCATGATGGCAGATTCAAGGCCCTGGTATCTCATTGCGGAATGTACAATTTTGAAAGCTGGTACGGCTCTACTGAGGAATACTGGTTCCCGAACAAGGACATAGGCGGGCCATTCTGGGAAAACCCCAGACCTGAGAGCTACAGGTTTTCACCTCACCTGATGGTTGCCAAATGGACATCCCCCATACTTATAATAACCGGCGAACACGACTACAGGATACCCTACACACAGAGCCTGGAAGCCTTTAATGCCGCACAGCTGAGGGGCATACCCAGCCGACTCCTCTTCTTCCATGATGAAAACCACTGGGTAACAAAACCACAAAACTCGGTTATCTGGCAGAGGGAGTTCTTCGGGTTCCTCGATGAGTACCTGAAATAGGTCACTGAGCGGACGGTTGCCACATTCCGACGATAAGACCAACCTTAGCCGTAAAGGGTGTGTTACCATCTATCCAGTGGATTCGCACCCCTTTTCTCTCCATACCCCTGAACCAGGTCATCTGTCGCTTTGCAAACTGGCAAATGGCTGTCTCAAGGTCTCTGACCATCACATCGTAACTTATCTTCCCGGTAAGGTAACGGGTAATGAATTTGTATTCCAATCCGTAGTAATCGAGTGTCTCTGAGGGAACTCCCGAATCAAGAAGTCCGGCCACCTCTTCAACCATGCCGGCACTTAAACGCTCTCTCAACCTTTCCGATATCCTCCTTCTCCTCTCCTCACGATTGTAGGAAATTGCGGTAACAAGAGGTCTCAATGCCGGGAAACTCATCTCACCGGGGGCGCGTCCGGCGTGATATACCTCAATCTCAATGGCTCTGATTGCCCGCTTTACGGTGTCGACATCAGTGTAGTTGTGCAGTTTCCTGTAGCCGGCCAGTATCTCCTTCAGTTTCTCAAGATCATAATCTGCCAGCTTACTTCTCAATTCCTCGTTTACAGGCACGGGGTACATCCTGTAGCCACTTACCACACTGTCGAGATACATTCCCGAGCCCCCGCATACGACAGGAACGACACCCCTGTCAACCAGGCCGTGATAGACCTCAAGGAAATCCCTCTGGTACTCGAACACATTATACCTGTATCCGGGTTCAACAATGTCAATAAGATGACAGGGAACCTTCTTGCCTTCAATGACATAATCATCATAATCCTTGCCGGTACCGATATCCATCCTCCTGTAAACCTGTCTGGAATCGGCGCTAACCACTTCACCCCCGACAGCCGATGCAATGGCTGCCGCGACCCGTGTCTTTCCCGAGGCTGTGGGCCCCGTAACCACAATAATATCGTAACTTTGTTCCTCCACCGGCAATTAAGAGTTGCAGGCCCGTATCATTATGATAACCGGGATAACAAACATAAACATAAATTTTATTTACTTTTGCCCGGCCGGAAACAAACCACATATGGACTTTAAGTTTTTATATCACAGGATAATGAACCTGATTCTCAGAACAGGGAGAGCCTGGCAGATAATTCATTCCGAGAACCGGCCCATCAATGACATCAGGGGCAGTTTCCTGCTCCCGCTGATAACCTTATCCGCAATTTCTGCAATCCTGGGTTCACTGTTCTTCACCCACGGAGGCTTGTCGCTGTTCTATCCACTCTTCCTGGGAGTGAGGTATTTCATCCTGTTCATTGTGTTGGTTTACCTGTCGGCACTCATCCTCAATGAGATCACCAGTGCTCTTGATCTGGGCAAGGACTATGTCCGTGCATTCAAACTTGTGGGGTACTCATTAGGGCCCTTCTTTATATGCCAGATAATAAGCCTTTTGTTTGAATCACTCCTGTTCATTAACCTGCTGGCGCTTTACGGACTTTACATCTACTGGCTTGGCATGGAGAAGATGACAAATCCGCCCGAGCACAAGAAGATGCCCCTGATGATAGCAACCTGGGTGTCGGTAGTGGCTGTGTATGTTGTTGTCAACTGGTTACTGAAAGTAATTGTTGACGGCATCTACTTCACGATTTTCGGATAGTTCAGATGAAGAACGACACCAGCAATATTGTCATCAGGAACCGAAGGGCCTCATTTGAATATGAATTCGTCGAGAAATACATTGCAGGCATCCAGCTCAGGGGAACCGAGATCAAAGCCCTCAGGCTTGGGAAAGCCAATGTAACCGATTCATATTGCCAGTTTTACAGGGGTGAGCTTTTTGTCAAAGGCCTTAACATCGCCGAATACTCATGGGGTAACATCAACAATCACGACCCGGTGAGGGAAAGGAAATTACTGCTTACCTCTCGGGAACTGCGAAAGCTGGAAAGAAAAGTAAAGGAAAGCGGCCTTACAATAATTGTCCTGAAGCTTTTCATTAATGAGCGCGGTCTGGCGAAGGTGGAGATAGCGCTGGCAAAGGGCAGGAAGGCCTATGACAAAAGAGAAAACCTGAAGCAGAAAGATGCACGACGGGAAATGGATCGTGCAGCAAAGAAATAGTCATCTCCCACGCGAGCGGGCATTCTCTATAGTTATCTGACTCCCATCGAGCCAGGCAACCATAAAGGCGCCTTCCACGCCGGCGCTTCTGAACTTTTCGAGCAGTGCCAGTGCACATTCGTAGGTGGTACAGTCTCCCACCTGGTATTTGTAAATTTTACCGGCTTTAACAACGGTCACCTTCTCCCTGAATGAAACACCCAGTCTTTTCTCAAGCTCCTGATCGCTCAGCCGTGAGGAGGAGGATAGTAATTGTACCCTGAACACTAGCCCTTCAGCCGGGGTGTCTGTGGTAACTGTTTCCCGGGCTCTATCTCCCGTTTCTGACCCGACCTTAATCTTCATCGGTGATAACCCCGAAGTGATCCTGTCGTTGGAGCCGGTGACCCTGTAGAACCATCCTGCAACATCAATGGCAGCCCCCTCTGTCGACCTGTCGGGAAGTACTTCATATGCTATCTTCATGGTTCTGCCCGGGGGGACAGCCGACCAGAGGAAATTGACAGTGGTACCCTGCTGAAAAAAAGTACCGCCTGCAAGCTCAACGGGTCTGAAACTGAAACCTACTGGAAAGTCCTGCTGAAGCCTTGCGGGCCCCGATCCGGCAGCACCGGTTACCTCAATATCCACTCGCGACCAGCTTCCGGGTATCAATGGCACATCAGCCCTTACCTCTACCGACACCTGCTGACATCTCAGGTTCGGGCCGGTAAAGAAATACAATAAAAGGAAAAGTATCGCGGAGGCAACCATCTTCGCAGGAAAGTCGGGGTTCCCCCTACCGCACGTTCTGCATATACTGGGTTCCAACGATATAAGGCTCTTAGAAATTCGGGCTCAGCAGGTACCTGGTATAGAACTTGTCTATCATGGCAACAGCCTCGTCGGAGGTATCAACTACCGAAAAGAGATCAAGGTCGGCAGGCGATATATTTCCCTCCTCCAGCATAACCTCCTTTATCCATGACACTAGACCTTCCCAGTATTTCCTCCCTACAAGGGCAATTGGGAAGGCCCCTATCTTCCTGGTCTGAATCAGGGTAATGGCTTCAAAGAGTTCATCAAATGTCCCGAAACCACCGGGCAATACAATGAATCCCTGTGCATACTTCATGAACATCACCTTCCTGATGAAGAAGTGATCAAAGGTTATCAGCTTGTCAGGATCAATATAGCTGTTGGGCTTCTGTTCAAAAGGCAGGTCTATGTTGATCCCAACCGATTTACCCCTACCCTTTGCGGCTCCCTTGTTGGCAGCTTCCATTATGCCCGGACCGCCTCCGGTGATAACCCCGTAACCCTTCTGGGTAAGCTTGAAAGCTATGTCCTCGGCCAGCTTGTAATACTTATTGTTATAATGTGTGCGGGCAGAACCGAACAACGACACACAGGGTCCGATACGTGCAAGTTTTTCAAAACCCTCAACAAATTCGGAAATGATTTTGAAAACCCTCCAGGAATCCATAGTGTGTATCTCATTCCAGGTCTTGGGTTCAAATGCGTCCTTTACAAGATCTGCTGAATTATCCATATATATTGTTTCAGTAAATTGTTTCGGATCATAAATATATTCAAATTATCCGGCAGAGAGTTCCCTGACAAGAAAATTTCCGGTCAGGCTTTCACTGCTTAATGCAACCTGTTCGGGTGTACCGGTTGCCACTATCATGCCACCCTCCTTGCCACCCTCCATTCCAAGGTCAATAATATAGTCAGCTGTCTTTATCACATCCATGTTGTGTTCAATTACAACAACGGTATTGCCCCTGTCAACCAGCTTGTTAAGGACTTCAAGCAGCACCCTCACATCCTCAAAATGAAGTCCCGTGGTAGGTTCGTCAAGCAGGTAAAGGGTTTTCCCCGTGTCGCGCCTGGCAAGCTCTGCTGAGAGCTTAACCCTCTGGGATTCACCTCCCGACAGTGTCGTTGACGGCTGGCCAAGCCTGATGTAACCCAATCCCACATCCTGAATAGTCTTAAGCTTATGATGAATTGAGGGAATGCCGGCAAAGAACTCAACAGCCATGTTAACCGTCATGTCAAGCACATCACTTATCGACTTCCCCTTATACCTTACCTCAAGAGTTTCACGGTTATAACGGCGGCCGTTGCATTCACTGCATACAACATATACATCGGGAAGGAAATTCATCTCTATGGTTTTCATGCCGGCACCCTCACATGCTTCACATCGCCCCCCCTTTACGTTGAATGAAAACCTGCCGGCTCCGAACCCCCTTATCTTTGCCTCGGTAGTCTGCTCAAACAGCTTCCTGATATCGGTGAACACCCCTGTGTAGGTCACCGGATTCGACCGTGGTGTCTTTCCTATCGGCGCCTGGCTGACCTCAACTATCTTGTCTATGTGTTCAGTCCCGGTAATCTCCCTGCAGGGCAGCCAGTTTCTTCCCGATCCATGGATCCTGGCGGCCAGGTAGGGATGAAGCGTATGATTTATCAGTGTCGATTTGCCGCTCCCGCTTACTCCGGTGACACAAATAAACATGCCCAGGGGAATATCCACGTCAACCTCCTTAAGGTTATTGCCGGCTGCCCCCCTGATCGACAGAAACTTCCCACTGCCTCTCCTCCTGGCTGCCGGCAGGGGTATGGTCCTGCTGTGGTTCAGGTAGGCGGCAGTAAGAGTACCGGTCTTCATTATCTCTTCGGGGGAACCCTGGGCTACCAGCCTGCCTCCGTGGCGGCCCGCTCCGGGACCAAGATCGATAACATGATCTGACGACATTATCATCTCCCTGTCATGTTCAACCACAATCACCGAGTTCCCCGAATCCCTCAGCCTGCGCAATGAGTCAATAAGCCTCCTGTTATCACGCTGATGCAGTCCGATGCTTGGTTCATCGAGGATATAAAGGACATTGACCAGGCGGGAACCTATCTGGGTGGCAAGCCTTATCCTCTGGCTCTCTCCGCCCGAGAGGGTCCGGGCACCCCTGTTAAGAGAAAGGTAACCAAGACCAACCCCTTCCAGGAAGCTGACACGCGACCGTATCTCCTTCAGTATCTCCGTGGCAATCTTAGCCTGCCTTTCCGTAAGCCTCTCCTCGAGCCCATGAAGGAAATCCGACAGGTCCCTTATATCCATGGAAGCCAGCTCCCCTATGTTTTTGCCGTCAATCATGAACCAGAGCGCTTCCTTTTTGAGCCGGCTGCCTCCGCAGTCACTGCATGTATCGTAACTGACATACTGCTCTTTCCACCTCGACTGATCCCTGCCGTTCCCGTTGCCGTTACTCACTGTACTCTCGGTATTGCCGATAAAGCTTATTATCCCCTCAAAGGTAAGGAAGTAGTTTGAGGTCATGCCCAGGGGAGTGTTGCTGAGCTTCAGCACCTCATCCGATCCGAAGAGTATCTTTTCGATAGCCTCTTCCGGCATCTCGCCGAGGGGAGTGTCAAGGGTAAAACCGTTCTTTTCTCCCAAGGCCTCAAGTTGCCAGAAGATCCATACGTTCCTGTATCTTCCCAGGGGCACTATGCCTCCCCTCCTTATGCTGAGGCTCCTGTCGGGGATTATCCTGCCGACATCAATCTTCGAAACCTCGCCAAGCCCGTTACAGACAGGGCAGGCTCCTGCGGGAGAGTTGAAGGAGAAAGTGTGGGGAGCAGGTTCATTGTATGAAATGCCGGTTGACGGACACATAAGATGACGGCTGAAATACCGGCTGTCGCCCGAGTCAATATCGAGGACCAGGATAACACCGTCTCCCTGATCGAGGGCCGTTATAACCGATTCCCCGATTCTCTTCCCGGCTACTTCTCCAACCTTCATCTTGTCAATAACCAGCTCAATATTATGGGTCTTGTACCTTTCAAGCTTCATGCCGGGTACAAGTTCCCTTATCTCTCCGTTTATCCTGGCCGACAGGAAACCCTTCCTTCTCATCTGCTCGAAGAGTTCACGGTAATGGCCTTTCCTGCCCTTTACCACCGGTGCCAGGATATAAATACGACGGCCTTTGAACCTCTCTCCTATTAACTCCGTGATTTATCCGTCGGTGTAGCGTACCATTTTCTCACCCGACGCCCACGAATAGGCATCTGAAGCCCTTGCATTCAACAGCCTCAGAAAGTCATAAATCTCGGTTATGGTTCCGACAGTAGAGCGGGGGTTCCTGTTCGTTGTCTTCTGTTCGATGGAAATGACCGGGCTGAGTCCCGTGATGCGGTCAACGTCGGGTCTCTCCATCCCTCCGAGGAACTGCCTGGCGTAGGCCGACAATGTCTCCATATATCGTCGCTGGCCTTCGGCATATATGGTATCAAAAGCGAGTGAGGACTTGCCGCTGCCGCTTAGGCCCGTTATCACAACCAGCCTGTTGCGGGGTATCACAAGGTCGATGTTCTTAAGGTTATGAACCCTTGCCCCGGTAATGCCTATCTCCTCCTTCATGCCCCCGCAATAACAGATGATCGTTGACTTCTACTCACCTACCGTTGTCGTCCTGTAACCCCTGGCAGGCACCTTTATGATATACTCCCGCCCCTGCTTATTCGTAAGGAAAGGCTTCCGCAGCCAGGGATTCAGGAACTTGAGCATCTTGTAATTTGTTCCGTACTGCTTGGCCATCTGCTCAAAACTGTCAACAGCTCCGTCAACCTTAACCTCCTCATAGGGTATCTCAGGGTAAAGGTCCGACTCAACCATGTTGATGCCATAACGGCCGGGGTCGGTGAATATCAGTTTGTACGATGCTATCCTGTATATATACCTTGCTGTCTCCTCATTAAGAAGCAGGTCGTAATAGTCAGTCTCCTTCTGTATCCCGATTTGTTCATCCAGTCCGTTGTTGCCAGCATTGTAGGAGGCTGCGGCCAGTGTCCAGTTTCCGTATTTGCCGTAGGCTTTTCGCAGGTAGTTGCAGGCAAACAGGGTGGATTTCTCAAGATGGTATCTCTCATCCACCTCCTGGTTTATTTCCATACCCTGTTCGCTGCCCGTAGCCTGCATTATCTGCCAGAAACCCGTTGCACCGGCCGGTGATACTGCATTGGAAAGGTCGCTTTCGGCTACGGCCAGATACTTGAGATCATCGGGGAGTCCCTGCTCCGCGAGTATCTTTTCGATAACCGGGAAATAACGATTTGCCCTCTTAATAACTGTGATGGTTGCCGAATGACGGTAAGCGCTTATCAGCATCTCCCTGTCGAGTCCCTCCCGTACATCGAAGTACTCGAGTGGCATCCTCTCCCCCGCAAAATAGAATGTGTCGGGTAGTTCGAAAGACCCGACCTGGTAAGGGAGGCCCCTGATCATGCTCCTGATTTCGGCATCTGAATCATTGTCAAATCCCTGTGTGAATGTAAGGGTTAACAATGCCGCACTGACAACTGCCAGTCCTGTAACGAGGGCCCTGCCGGTCTTGCTTTTCATGGCTGTAAAGTGGATTTATCGGAAAAAGGACAAAGGTAGCCATAAAAAATGATTAGTGCACTTACCTCAACCCGATACAATAAAGTACAAGGAATAGTAAACCTGGCTGATTAAATCCTGCCGGCATTTAATGAACGCTTAACTCAGTCCCGGTAAAATACTTTTTTCTGTTCATCGGTATCATAATACGTGAAAAGAAAGGGATATCCTTATTTGAATTCAGGATTATCCTCCGTGCCTTACCAATTATATGAATCTCAGGTACCGGACCGGAAAAACGTGAGTCATTGCTCCTTGGCCTGTTGTCTCCGACATAAAAATAGTAGTTTAGCTTAAAGGTGTAGACCTCCGGTTTTCCAACTTTTTCAGGTTGGCCTTCTGGTAGTAGACCGGGGGGATAGCACCCTTCATGCTCCTTCAGTACTCTACCATAGATAGCCAGCGAGGCACTGTCGAGAACCATTTCCATCCCTCTGAAGGGCAAGACAAACGGTCCCCAGCTGTCTGGACTCCACCCGGTTTGCCGGCCGGGATAAATAGCCCATTTATCGGCTGGTCCATCACCCTGAATAAGGGTTACAGGTACCGGAACAGGCTTGTTGTTAACATAAACGGTTCCTTCCCGAATCTCAATTGTATCGCCGGGAGTTCCCAGACACCTCTTAATGAAATAATCACCTGTTACGGGTTGAGCATATACAACAATATCATTTACTTCAGGCATACCATAGCCCTTAAGGCGGCGGCGCTTCCAAACCTCCCTCTTGAAGTCGGCCTTGTCGCGCTCAAAAAAGTATACCAGAATGTTAAACCAGGTAATTTCATAGGGATTGGAAGGGAGACGCGGGCCATACCTCAACCTGCTGACATATATCATATCACCTGGCTTGATGGTGTCCTTCATTGAGGTCATGGGAACTCCGATCAGCTCAAAAAAGAGCATCCTGAAGAGAACAATGGCGACATAGATCAGTACTATTTTAAATGGTATCCTGATCAAATCAATCTCTCTCACCCGCTTAACCGGCAGCCACGATGTGGTAAAAAGCCATATAACCCCAAGAACTGTTAATGATGCGATAACAAGCCACCAGATACCAAGCAGAAGGTGAACAATTGCAGATAAAACCAGGGAATACTTAATTATCCTGCCTGCCATTTTAAGGTATCTTTCTGAAAAATGAGCCTTACGAAAATAGCTAATAATGACGTAACAATCTTTTAAGGTCATTTCTTAATCTCTTCTCCGTACTCCATGATAATCTCCTCCATCCGGTTTTTGATCTCCCGCGTCGCTTCAGTCTCAACTTTTATATTACTTCCAAGAATTTCCTGTGCTGTCTCAACAGCCTTTTCATACATGCCGGCTTCAACGTACATCTGAGCAAGCAGGTAACGGGGATAGATCATATTGGGCACCATCCATGCCGCCTTCCGGTAGGCCTTCCCGGCATCTTCTATTCTGCCGAGTGCCCTGTAATTGTCTCCCATAGTCAGACTTATTATCTGACTGCTCATGTAGCTATCTGCCTCTCTCAGCATTTCGTTGCTCTCTTCATACCTGCCGGCCATATTCAATGTCTTGCCGTACATCTGCAAAAAGACCCCTCTGTGTCGCAACAGTTCGTAAATATTAGAATAAAGGTCCGCTGAATAATCGTACGAGTGGGTACTATAGATGCGGTGTGCCTCCTTCCACCTGACTGTGGCATTGTAGTAATCAATTCGTTGCGGAACCATAAATACCACCCCCGCTGTTATCGTCAGACTCAATGGCACCGCGATATAAAGTCTTTTTGCCCCACTAACAGATAATACCTGTGAAGTACTTCCGGCAAGAAGAGACGTAACAACTACAACCTGCAAAATGAAAGAGCTGATATCCATCGGATAGGAAAACTGGGCAAAAACCACAATTGCCAGTAGCGTGCCTTTTATTCCTGTCAGCATAACCCGTTCGTTTAATGGGAGTGCCGGTTCACGAACTGTGCTATCGTCTTCACTTTCCTCCTCTGGCTTCAAAGCATTATTCTCCCTGCACTTTGCCGTGAGAAGAAACCAGAGTGTCACCAATAGCAAAATAACCCCTACAACACCCTTTTTAAGCCAGATATGCAGAAACTCATTAAAAGGATATTGAGGTGACCCGGCAACTACAAACTGCTCAGAGGTACCTCGGCCCTGCTCAAACCAATCAGCCTGTCGGCTCATGTAATGACTTTGAAAGGCTTCCGACCCGTACCCGGTCAAAGGCCTGTCTGCGATAAGTCCGGTGGTTACCTTCCATATCAGAACTCTTCCGTCAGCAGAACCCCTCTTGAGGTTATATAGTCCAAGGCCACCTGTAAAAATAACCGATGCCAGAAGGAGTGCAAGAAGCATTTTCTGCCACCTGCCAAGGCTGCCAGGCCACCCCCTTATTTTATCTCTGGGCTTAAGGCTCCCGGGGTAATACCAGACAACATAAAGAAGTCCGGAAACTGATGCCAGCCATGCTGCCCGCGATCCGGCGGGAGGGAGCACAAGCAGGGCTGTAAATAGTGTTGCGCCGGTCAGCGTAAGTAAAAACCAACGCATATAAATCTGCCTTTTCTCCGTGGTTTTATCGCCTTCCGACCCGGTTGCCAGTAAAATCGCAAGAGCAGCCGGCAGGGCAGCTACTATCCATCCTGAAAAGGGACCCGGATTATTGAATGGTCCGGTTGTGGAAAAGAGGTTGTGATTAGAGGGTATTTGGCCATAAAGCTGCAATAGCCCCATAACAGCCATTACAAGTGTTGCCAATATCCAAACCGAAACAAGAGTGGTTTTTGCAAACACCACTCTGTCCGAAACAATTCGGAATGCGAGATATATCGTTCCCCACAGCATGTAGGGATAGAGCTGTCGAAGATAGAGGGAGGTATCATTATTGTGCACAAAAACCTCAGTTGCTGCACACCATATTAAAAACAGGAATACCCCGATGTCGGCTTTTGTAATTGTTAACCGCCGGCTAAAGAGAAGCAGAAGGGAGAGGGTGAATGATAAAGGGAGTGCTATCTGCTCAATACGAAGTAACTTCGCCCCCACCAGTCCTCCGAAGAATTCACTGCCGGTGGCAAAGGGAGAAATAAACAACCCTGAAAGTAACAGCAAGGCAGCTGCCGGTAAAACTCTTTGAATATTCCCTGACAACCTGTGCATGGCTACATTATTACTTTGTTATCACGAACCGAGAATGGTTTGGAGAGACCTCCCCAGTACAACAGTGCATTACCGGGCAGATTGGCAAAGTTTATCTCGTAATGTACCTCTGCATTCTGAGGTATGGCATCAGCAGTATGATATACTTTCTTTCCTTCTGCATCAAGGGTATAAACCCGGTGACTTTCTGACCTTACCGGCACCCACCGGTTATTTTGCAGATACTGAAGGGTGAACCACGAGTCTTTGCCATCTGAATTGAGCTTTATCCAGAATTGAGTTGGCAATTTATCAATTTTCACCGACTCGGTTCTCAGGGTATCAGGTATCAGCATTGTGATATTGCTTAGTGAGTCGAGCCGGAAGGGTGAAGTAAGGGACACCATCCCTTCACCATTGTAGGTGTGAATACAGTAAATAGTCTCAACGGTTGCTTCGGGAAACATGACACTCCCGTTAGTGCCTGCAAAGGTATAGGCCAGGGGACGCCACTCGCCGAAGTTAAAAACACACATGTAGATTCTCTCGCCGGCAAGTGACTGGTTAACTGGCAGTTCTAACCTTCCAACCGGGGCATACTGAGAGGTAACATCCTTGTAATAAGGATTGATAAACAGTGGGTGGAGCCCTTCGGCTCTTACAAGCTCATCTGGTGAGTTTTCTATTTTGTATGTCACCCTCCAAACCCGGGAGCGATTAAGGTGCTTATCTATGACTCCGCTGAACTTACCGTGCAGGCCTAAGAAATACTGGGTTCCATCCCTGTCGGTCAGTGAATTGTAAATATGCTGTGAGTTCCTGTGCCGCCATGCAAGAACGTTATCACAGCGTGCCGGAATCCCGAGCGAGCGGAGAGCCAGTTGAAAGTAGAGGGCTAGGTTCTCGCAGGCCGAGGTCTTTACCATCTCGAGCTGTTGTGGTGTAAGGTAGCCGCTATAAAAGAGCGGATACTCCTCCGAATAGGCTATACGCTTCTCAAGGTGACGCTTTACAATATTCACCACATCAATAACCTTATAATTCTCCTTCAGTGAATCGGGCAGCCAGCTAAACATCTCCATGAACTGTTTCCTGTAGTTAGAGAGAGGTTCGCTCTGGCCGCGGTAAGGGAGTACGTTCTCGCAGAAATCATCGAAACCAAGATGTTTAGCCCAGGGGTACTCCCATGCTGTGAAAGCATCGTCAATGTTCTCAATAAGATAATCGGCTGTAATTACCTGAATATCGTACCGGGGAGTTCCTTTCTCATACCGATAACCAAGCGAATCCATCACGGCACAGAGTCGTGTTAAGTCCCCGACAGGAAAAGTTGAAAAATCAAATTCAACCTCATTGCCCTGCCGGTCGGTGAGTCTCTGAGGAACTCCGATGTGGTAGCTCATATTATCTATCAGGAACTTAGCAGCCTTAAGCTTTAGAGAATCAGCGCTATCGCTACTGTAGTGGTTAAGAACACGCTTTAGCTCCCTATAGTTTTTCCCAGCAAGAGATGCCACGGCATCGTTCTTTGCAGCTCGCCCATCGAGCAGCCTGTAGGCTAAAAATGGAGGAATGGCAGCCATAAGAGCCAGCATAATATAGGTATGTACTCTTTTTCTTTGGTTGGTGGTCATGTTGTTTTGTTTTTCGGGTTTCTCCCACGCTTGGCTACTTTGACTCACCTGGGTGTTGCGTGTCAACACCCGTTACAATGTGGAATACCCTGGTCATATCGGCATTGGCAAATGGCTCACCAACCATTTTGATGCGGTTGTCATTGTCTATAAGCAGTGAGCGGTCCAGAATAGATCTTTAAATACGGGAGTTGGCCCGAAAAAACTCATTCCGGGGATCAATAAAGTAGAAGTACTTCTCCTTAATCTCCCCATGAAGGTCGGTATTTCTGGTAAAGCTTGCATAATCACGGGCATTGATGACAAATAGAACCGTATAATCATAAGCTGCCGCTATCTGCTCCATGCTCTTGTGCCACCCAATATACTTGGAATAGCATGGGGCGCATCCATCCTGAAGATAAACCACCGAAATATTTCTGTACAGAGACCGGAAGTCGGTCCATGAAAGAGCGAATTCACCCTGTCTGACAGAGTCAATCATCTCAATATTCATTTTCATATCAAGCACCTTTAAAAGAGCTTGATTGCTGTTTGGATTGTGATTGCAACCTGCAGCAGTAATTAATAAAAAAGATCCAATTGAGATCATCCTGACTAATTCAGTGATAAGCTGATTAGATTTATTGTTCATTATTTATAATTAACTATTGTTTCATGCATTAACATAGAAATTAATGATATGAAAGATCACTATTTACTTTTTCCCACAATCATTCATCCTCAAAAATGCAGGAATGATCATATCATTGCCAAATACAGATTTTCCTGCTGATTTTAAAAAGCAAACTCCATAATTCTATAATCATTATCTATTGTTGCAATTCCGAAAAATCGTTTACCATCGGTACTAACACTTATAACTCGAAGGGGATGAGTTAAGGAAAACACTGACTCTATTTCACCATCCCAATTTGTTTTGAAAATATAGTTGCCATGTAAAACGAAGCCACTTTCTCTTTCTCCGTAAGGAATTTCATTATAAGTGCAAAAAATGTGCGTATTGCTTACTGATATCTCTTCAAACCCATGAGCATTCCAATTTTGATTTACTACAGTAGCACCTCCTCCAAGGCTTTCCAGTGTTTGTGGTTCAATGCCCCATTCATTGGCCCAAATCTGTTGAATCCTGCCGTCTTCAGCCTTATAAACTTCAAGAATCTCACTTGATCTTATAATGTTCGCAAACAACTTTCCGTCAGGTTGAATGGAAGGGACATTTATACACGCCATATTGAGATGAACTGTGTCTGCTTGATTTAACTGATCCGCCTGGAGTACACTGAATTTTGGGAATATACGGTAAATGTCCGTCTTTTCCCCATTACAATAAGTCACAAACCGGCCCTCAGAAATTAACCCGCTTGCCAGGTAGCAATCATTTTCATCTAGCTTAAAAAGATGAAGAAATCGTTCCTGAAACCTTGCTTCACTTGTCAGGGTCACATCGGAACTGGTCAGCTCGCTGCAAAGAACAGAGAAAAGTTCCTTCTTCCCTGCATCCCAAAAATATACTTTAGCTTTGTCTGAAGAAACATAAATGGAGTAAAGCATTTGAAATTCTTGAGGGCCCCTGCCGAATTTAGCAAATCTGTTCACAATAGTCTTCCTGTCTACATCAAAGACAGAAATTAGCCACTCTTCTCTAGGCGAATACAGGATCAGATAAGGATCAAAAAAAACCATCAGTTGAGGGGAAACATATAGCTCTTCAGATTTAGAAATTATCTTACCCTCAATTGGGCTTGCGTTCTTGATATGCTGACTAATCTCTTGCACATTCTCACTTGAACAATAGCAAAATAGTGTCATGATCAGAACCGACTGACTGATCATTAAGGCATAAGTTTTTGCTTTCATTTTATCGTGTTTTTCTAAAAGGCTTTTTTACTAAAGAAGATAATTGAGAGGCTTCATAACAAAGCCTCTCAATTACAATTTTATGCTGGCGGATTAGATTTTTTCGTACCTGGTATACAAGATACGGATGCACCATTAGAAAAATTGATTATACATCCTAAACCGTCAGGTCCCGGACAATAGAGATCACACCAGTCTAATTGCCCACCCTCGCCACCTTCGCTCTCATCGAATGCGCGGGTCATGATTTCAAGCATGTCGAGGGTGTTTTCACCCGCTGATTTGGGGCTTGCCAGGCTCATGTTGAAGACTGTAAGCACGGCAAAGAGGCTCGCTAGTGTCGGTACAAGAATTATTTTTA
>JAVEWX010000217.1:0-3934 GCA_034004335.1 Bacteroidales bacterium
ATAAAGCAATTGTCACACTACTGCTTGTATGCCTGTTTTCTTTCTGCATGAACGGGCAGAACAGGGAGCAATCCTGGGATGATTCTCTCAGCAACAACTGGCCGCGGGAATTCAGGGTTGTTGAGATAACCTCATCTTCTGACGGCTCCATACAGAAGGCCAGGTTCCATGCCTCGCTTGCGAAAAAGGGTGCTCCCCTGATAGTCTCACTGCATACATGGAGCGGCGATTACAACCAGGAGGATCCATTGGCCGGTGAGATACTGAAAAGGGGATGGAACTATATACATCCTGATTTCAGGGGACCCAACATCAGACCCGAAGCCGGCGGATCAGACCTGGTAATATCCGATATCGGGGATGCAATCAACTATGCGCTCAGAAATTCAGATGCCGATCCGGATGATGTCCACATAATCGGAGTCTCCGGTGGAGGATATGCAGCACTCGCCGCATACATGAAGCTCGGCTATCCGGTAAAAAGCTTCAATGCCTGGGCCGCCATATCTGACCTTGAGGCCTGGTATGACGAATGCCGGTCAAGGAAATTGAATTACTCCATGGATCTTGAGAAGATAACAACCGGAGGAGAGGGTTTCGACGCAATCGTAGCACGACAAAGGTCTCCGGTGCGGATGAGTTATCCGGCGGGGAAAAGGGAAGGATCTTTTCTGAATATCTACGCCGGAATAAATGACGGTTACAACGGTTCGGTGCCAATAACCCATTCAATTAATTTCTTCAACAGCATAGCCCGGAGCAAATACCCCGAAGAGAAAAGTCTGATTGTTCCGGACAGCGTTATAATAAAATTTCTTGGTCGCCGAATTGATCCCCGGAAAAATTATGAAAAGAAGCTGGCCGGCAGGAATGTATATCACTCATCTGCCGCACCTGATCTGAGCCTTACAATATTTGAAGGCGGTCATGAGATGCTGGTTTCCGTGGCACTCTCACTGATTCCCGTTGGCAACGGCAGACCTGCCGGAGTGATTGAGCAGGCTGACACCAATGTGATTCTCCCCCCGGCATGGGCCTTCGGACTGCTGTATGGCGGCTACACGGACCAGGAGGGCACGCTGGAACGGATTAAAGCTATACAGGCACACGATTATCCAATTGATGCATACTGGATTGATTCATGGTTCTGGAGCTACGCTGATTCCGGGGCCGGGCCAAAAGGCTATCTCGATTTTATCGGTGACACGATAGCATATCCTGACCGGAAGGCGATGTGGTCATGGATGGAACAGAACAATATCAGGGGAGGATTCTGGATCTGGGACTGCATACAGGAGACCGGCAATGAGGAGGTATTCAGGGATTTTCTTGAGAGGGGATTCTTCTCGGGCGTATACCTTAACAGAAATCCATGGCACAACAAGGGAACCACCACTGCCATGTTCAGTGAAGACCGGGATCATCCGGGTACTTTGTGTGGCAACATCGACTTCGATAACCCAAAGGCTGTCAGTTATTTCAAGGATAAAGTTAAACCTTTTATTGATGAGGGGGCCGATTTCATTAAACTGGACCGTACGGACAAGATAAGTGTCTGTAAAACAATGTATGAGTTGACGGCATCTGAAGGAATGCAGAGCAAAGGGCGGGGACTGATACTTTCACACAGCGGAGGCACCGGCAACCCAGAATACAAGCGTTACCCGCTTAAGTGGACTGATGATACACGTTCAGACTGGAGTGTCACCTCGCCACTGGTGCGGTTCGATCCGTGGGTGCCGATGGTGGCGCTCAGGGAAAATATCGCCATGTATACTGATCCTTCGGCATCCCAAAGCCATATCCCCTTCCTGACCAATGACCTGGGCGGCTTCGACATGGGTAAGGTCGAACGGCCGGAAGAGGAGCTTTATATCAGATGGATGCAGTTCTCGATGTTCTGCCCGGTGACCGAGGTTTTCTCACAGCCAGAGAACCCCACCTCCAACATGGCATGGAACTACTCACCGCTGGCAGACAGCCTCTTCCGTGAATATTCTCACCGGCGCATGCAGCTCTTTCCTTACCTTTACTCATATGCCCATCAGGCGCGTCTGATGGGAACAAACATGATCAGGCCCATCCCGGGACATTTGTACGAGTATATGCTTGGCAATGAGTTTCTTGTAGCGCCCGTATATGAAAGGGGGTCAACATCGAGGACGCTTATGCTTCCGGAAGGTCACTGGATTAACTACTGGACCCTTGAGGAGCTGCAAGGCGGCAAGGAACTCTCAGTTGAGGCACCCCTTGGCCAGATTCCCCTTCTGGTACGCAAAGGGGCATTAATACCCGAACGGGAGTATGCAGCATCAGTTGAGGCAGGCAGCAATAACACCCTGATAATTAATGTCTATCCGGGTTCAGACGGTTCATTCACGCTTATTGAGGATGACGGCTTGAGTAACGATTACCTTAAAGGCAAATATGCCACCACGGAGATAACCGGCAAGGTCACAGAAAGCGGTTTTACGGTAACTGTGGAACCAGTTAGAGGCGGCTATGAGGGAATGACCGGAAATAGGGAATGGGACCTCAGGATTCACTCCGATGTTCGGCCCCGTAAGATAACTGTCAATGGTCGCAGGCTCCCCTTTGAATACGATACTGCAAAAATGGAAACCCTTGTTTCAGCCGGTCGCTACAGCAAGGAGAGAGCCATTGTAATAAGGGTAACGATGTGATGGCCCTGCAGCGCGGGAGACAAGAAAAAGGGTGCCTCACAAAACTGCGGGCACCCTTAACCTCAAACCTCTCCGTCAGGATGACCTGACGGAACCGCTAATCAAACTCAAAACTAACCTATTTCAATAACCACATAAGCTTGTTCACCTCGTCATAGCCGTCATACTGGGCATTCAGCGCAGCAATCAGGTTCTCACGGTTATAATTGGTTTCGGAGGTGGGATAGAGCCACCTCATCGGCATGCCGTCGGGGTTCTCAATATTGAGGTTTGTTGCCGGGTTTATCGGGAACGACGGATAGTTGTTGCGGCGGTATTCATAATAGCTCGATTCTGGATTCTGCATGAAGTTAAGTATGTAACGCTGCATCCAGATCTGCTTCAGCTGATCTTCCGTTGCAGCCTTGAAGGCCGCTTCCCCGGTGAAGTAACCGTCGATGTACGCCTGGTCAATAGCCATGCCGTGAGCATAGGAGCCATTCATTGACATGTATGCCGCCAGGGCTGACTTTACGCCCGATTCATAATATTCCTGCGCCGTGCCGGCTGTGATCCATCCCAGGATGCGTGCTTCGGCCAGTATCAACTGCTGCTCGGCATAGGTCATCATCATCCTCGGCTCGCTGGTGGCTTCCTTCAGGTACCTGGAATTGATGAGTGAAAAATTACCCAGCAGATGTTCTGCGGTAAGGTCATCATAGCTCATTGAGACATCGGCACCCACATAAGCATCCCATTCTGCCTCGGTGAATCCTGCCAGTATCTGTGCTGCGGCGGGGTCAGCCATGTAGAAGAGCCTGCGGTCATTCAACAGCTTCAGATTGTCAATAAGCAGTGAGCTGATGTCTGTTCTGCTGGTAAACAGGTCGTTGGTCCCTGACATCGGGTGCATGTTGGTCGATGAATAGTCAAGCCCCAGGAACCCTGTCTCGGGCTGAAGCAGGTAGCCGCCTGACACGATGGCTGCAAACCGGTTCTTGACATCAAGTGATGCAACATCGGCCTTCTTGCTCAGGGTCAAGAGTACCTTGAGGGCAAAAGCGTTGGAGGCTCTCCTCCACTTATCGGGATTGCCGGCATAAGGGGTGGGGTCACCGTTGAATGTCACACCCTGTGCGAAGTACTGATCAGCCTCCTTCAGCTCATTGAGGATGCCAATAAACACATCCTGCTGGCTGTCGTAGGCCGGTCTGTACTGACCGTCCATCCCCCCGTTGGTCTCACTGTAGGGTATGTCACCCACCTGCATG
>JAVEWX010000218.1:0-3916 GCA_034004335.1 Bacteroidales bacterium
CTTTTATCGGTTGGATTACCGCAGCTTAACAGGCTCATGCATGACAGCAGCAGCAAACGTGAGATTATCTCATTGGATAGCATCTGAGATTTATAATCTATGGAAATCAAAGTTACGCCATATAGATGCCAAAGTCAACAAGTGGTCAGGAACCTGACAGATCGGTCAGCAAAAAAAGAAGAACCGATTATAAATCAGTTACTTCCGTCTATGTACCCCAAACCGGCCTGTTTAACGAACCTTTTCTACGAAATCCGGATTTAATCCTGCGAGTAAAAACGGAATCTGACTCGTTGAATGTCTTATAGTAAGAAGCTTGCTATAGTGCCTTGATGATTACTGAACATTCAGAACCATCCGGCGATAAGCCAGTAATTCAGGTGTGCCATTGTCACGAACTTCCAGAATAATATGGATAGTCTTCCCTCCGGCATCTTCAGGGATTGACAGCTTCGCTTCAGCCGAGGAGCTTTCCGGAATCATCACCGACCCATTATAGGAACTGGGTTCATCGTAGAAATACCAGGAGTATGACAATTCATTTCCATCCGGGTCGTCTGAGCCTTCAGCAGACAGTTCAATTTTTGAACCTGCCATTACTGACTTCTTTAATACCTGCCTGGTTCTGTCTCCATTCAGAACAGCCAAAGGATGGTGATTTGCATCACTGTATTTGTTGGTGATACTCCAGTCCATGCGGGCTGCAAAGTCGTTATTATAACCTTCATTCCAGCGTTTGATGGCAGCTCCGCCCTCTTCTGTATTCCCATACATGAAATATGGATCAAAGACCAATTCTGCCTTCTGATCTATTTTGTGCACCTCAGACATGCTTCGGATACCTTCCTGTTTGGTGAAACTAAAACGGCCTCCCCAGCCACCCTGGTCTATTTGCTCAGGATCATTGAGGCCATTTGGATACACATGCATGAAGGAAGGTGAGTCGCCTTCTGTTGCCCATACGCGATCGGGGTATACTGCTCCCAGGGGGCCGTGGCTTTGAATGTGCTCATCTATATATTCATCGGATGGAGCCCAGCCATAAACACCTGTTGCACGGATATAGAACACTTCAGGAAAGTTTTTTGCAATCCATGCTCCGGCATCATCCTGGCCTAAAATATCATATAACCGTAGTTTACTCAGGAAAGCTTTAAATTCTTCCGCAGAACGGGTCTCTCGTACTTTCCAGATCGCCTGGGCGGCATTGTTCATGCCACCCCAGCCCATCACCCATACAGGACGGGGATCATCCCTGTCAACTGATTCAATGATCAACTCAGAACCCGGACTGTCTTTTCCTGTGCCAACATCACCCATTCCGTAGCCGGTCTGTCCCATAACAGAAACAGATCGTAAATATTCCGGGCTGGGGTAGCCATCAGCATGAACACAAAGGTTTGTATATGCCTCACCGTAGGCATCAACTATTTTGTCCAGCATGGCTGTACTGCCCTGTGTTTTTTTCCAGCATCCGGTTGCCACGATCAGGCCTTCAATATCAAATTCATTGGCGCTCACCAACTGGCGAACCATGGATTGTTCGTCGTCAGGATCGGCACCAAGATCCGTTGTATTAATAACACGTGGTCTGTTCAAAGCAGTTTCATATTTTGGCTTTATGCACCAATCTGCCCGCTCTTTGAATTCTTTCTGGAAATCATCCCGCCACTTCGAAATGCTCGAGACTCCGGGGCCATCAGTGAAATGGCTGGTGTTTTCTACGCGCACGTATTGTCCACCCCAACTTTCCAGGGCAGGATCTTCCGGATCATTAATTCCCCGATTTGCACTCACCAGGTAGAGGAAAGCCGGTGAATCTCCTTCACAAACACCGGTACAACCCATTCCTTCGTGCGGATAAATATCACACAGTGGTCCGTGATCAAAGCGAATGTTCTCATTGATCCAGGCAAGGTCGGAGCCCGGATCATTTCCGCCGAACATTCCCTTGTATGTTTTTATTGACTCAATAATGAACAAGTCCGGGAATTCCTGCATAAGCCATTTATGAGTAGCATCCTGGCACGCAATCAGGAAGATCCTCAGTTTGCTGATAAAGATTTTAAGCTCTTCCTCGCTACGGCTGTTTTTCACATCCCAAATCGCCTGTGCCACTTCCCGTGGACCGCCCCAAACACCGATCCACAACGGTCGGGGATCAGGTCTATCGGCTGCTGCAATAATCGCATTGGAAGCCTCGCTGTCCAGGCCTTCACCAATTATCTCTGTATAGTCCTGTTTTCCACAGCCCCAGGTAATATTGAGCCCATGGTTGGATCCCCTTCCCTCGAAGGTTACAGTACGAAGGTATTCGGCGCAGGGATACTCAGGGTCATATGTCTTTAAATTGTCATAAACCATTTCATATTCATCCAGTACGCCAAGAATATTATTCTTATCTGCCACCATGGCAAAGGTTCCGGCTGAAGCTACCAAACCTTCAACATCAAACTCGTTGGCATACAATAGAAACCGAACCATCGACTGCATGTCATCCGGATCACTCTTTTGAGTATTGGGTACATCATCACCACCTTTTACCACCCCTATTGGAGGAAAATCCGATGTCATGATCACACGGAGTTTTTCTTTTGTCTCTGAGGGTTCTTCAATTGCCAGAAGAGATTGAAAGGGAATTGAAAGGGATAGGACAGTAAGGAGTATCGAAAATGATTTTGTTTTCATTTCAGTAATTACTTAAAATCAGAATGACAAGGAGCTGGAAAAAAACGGAACAACAAGATAAAATCTAATTCTTCCGTTTCTGTACCCGGAGCCGGGATCGAACCGGCACGGCATCGCTGCCACTGGTGTTTGAGACCAGCGCGTCTACCAATTCCGCCATCCGGGCATTATCAGTCTGCAGTCCACAGTAAGCAGTCTGCAGTTTTGTGGTCTGGCAGGAGGCGAAATTAGGATATTTTTTTCAAATACCGCCTACTGCCTACTGCCTACTGTCTACTCCCTGATTCTGAGTATCTCCACCTTCCTGAACTCGACGGGGTGCGACTCCGACTGCAGGGCAATGTAACCCTCCTTAAGAGGTGTGCCTTCGGGAAGTGTGAACCCTTCCGGCAGATCGCCGCCGATCTGCGGTTTTGAATATGTCAGCACAGTGTCACCGTCAACGATATGATGTATGATACTGTCGGCATATACAACCAGCTCTGCTGTCACCCAGGTGTCGTCATAGAAGAACTTCGAAGCAGAGGAGGTGCAGTGTTGCGTTATCAGCGAATCGCCCATAACTATATGTGTGTGCGGTGTGCATACGTTCAGCGTCGTGGTCTCCCGGTCAGCGGTGCTTCCGAGAAACTGCACCTCTATCGATACGGGCCAGTCCTGGTTCAGGCCGATTGTTGCCGGATCCTGGCAATGGTACATGATTCCACTGTTGCGGTATCCCCAGGCGGGACCGCCGGGAACCTGTTCGCCGGTAAAGCGGTATTCGACGCGCAGCCTGTATGACGAGAAGGGTTCCCGGTAATAGATATGCCCGAACTCCATCCTGAAGGTGTCATATTCCGAGAAGGATACCTTCATGATGCCGTCTTCAACCCTGAAGGTGTTCTTGTAGTTTTCACCCACGGGTGATCCTTTGATCTTGATTATCCAGCCGTCGAGGTTCTCGCCGTTGAATAACTGTATCCACTGTTCCTTCGGTTTCGGGGAACAGGATGCCATCATGATGGTGACGGCGGCGAAGATTAGTGTTTTTTTCATCTTTGTTCTATAATACCTTATCTCCCCGAAATACCTGCCGGCTATCGGGACAGGTCCGTGTATGGGATTGAGACCCCTCCTGGGTCAGCGCCTCGACTGCCGACTGCCAACAGAGGACTGCCGACTTTAAAGTTTGCCTACTGCCTCCAGTATGGTCTCCCTTATCCCGTCAGCATCATACCCGCACTCA
>JAVEWX010000219.1:0-3878 GCA_034004335.1 Bacteroidales bacterium
TTATGGGTGAGATTTCAATTTGTCATGAATTTCCATGTCACCTTCCCGATATTGTCGGGTTTTCCTTTTTCAGCTTTTGTCATTGTTCCTGCAGGCTTCCCGTTTCTTCCTGGTGCCACCCTGATCACGCGCCACGAAAATACCCCTTTTTCATAATCCCAGGTCTCCCCGTCATCGTCATATAGCTGATAAAAGCCCGGCTTTGAGCCGTAGTATCTTATTTCGAGGTCGAATTTCTCTCCTGCGGCAGGTGCATGAAGCACAGGAGGCATCATGGGGATAATTCCGCCATCCTTCACAAAAACCGGTATCCTGTCGGGTCCGGGACTTACTGTCACCACTTCGCCGTCGCCGGCAAAGGCCCCGGTGTAAAAATCGAACCATCTGCCTTTGGGCAGGACAACCTCACGGCTCTTCTGGCCTGAGAAAAGAGGAGCCACGAGCAGGTATTCTCCGGCCATATACTGGTCTTTGAGTTCTTTCAGGACAGCTTCGGCATAAGGGTTTTCGTCAAGGTTTGCGTTTCTCAGTTCTGACCGGGCCTGCATCGAAAAGCCGGGTTCAAGGTTCATCCCCCTGAAGGGAGGGATCCCCTCGAAATGATATTTTGCAAATTCGGTGTAGAAATATGGCATCAGCTGCATTCTTAAAAGGGCAATCTGCCGTACTTCTTCTTCTATTTCGGGGAAAGACCATGGCAGGGTGCCGCTCGACCATGCATTTATCATGGCCATGGGTGAGAAGATGACCGTCTGCATTCTCCGGAGCCATTCCTCTCCGGTCTTTGAATTTCTAACCTCCGGAGTCCATAGTATCCCGCAGAACCCGCTGTTTATCAGGGCAGTGATAAAGTCTTCGTGACTGTAATAATCATTGTAGATCACAAAAGGGAAAGATGCACCTCCGCCGTTTGAAGCCCTTGTGAGGCCGTATGTCCTCTGGTTTTTCTGCCTGAAGATGTCGGTTGTCATCTTCTGAAGCAGAAGCCCGTAGGTCTGACGAAGCTGGATGGCGCTGTTACCTGAAGGGAATTTGGCAACATCGGGCCATAGCCAGTGGTCATACCCGTCGCATTCATCTATTTTGTATCCGCTGATGCCTATGTCGACCTGGCTTTTGGTGAGTTGTCCTGCAATTATTTCCGAAGCTTTTCTTATTGAAAGGTCGGCAACAACACCTCCCCATACCGTATGAGTGCCTGTGAATGGAAGGATCTCCTTATAAACAGGCGATAATGACGAAATGTAGGGATTGGTCCAGAGGTTGAGGCGTATTTTGTTGTCTTTCATCGTTTTTACAAACAAAGCAGGATCGGGGAACCGTGTTTTATCCCATTCGAAGGTGCAGGGATAGGCTCTGCTCTGCCAGCCGGGTTCCAGACCTATGAAGTCGAGAGGGAAACCTTTTTCTTCGAACTGTCTGGCTTCCTCTTCCACCCTGGCCGATGTGTAAAGGGTGGGGACGCGCTGGGTGAATCCCAGTCCCCATCTGGGAGGCAGGCACCCGCCGCCGGAGTAGAGATTAAATCTCCTGACTGCATCCATGGGGGTGGGGCCGGCAAAAATGTAAATTTCAACCCCTGCATCAGGCACCAGTATCTCGACAGCGTCGGAGTATGGTCTTGAGGTCCATCGCCTGTCTGTATTGCGGTCGCGTTCCTCAGGCGCCTCAGCCGATTCTTTCCTGACACCGGTTCCGGCATACACGGTAAGGTAGGCGGCACTGTTTATAAAGACTCCGTAGCCACGATCGGAGACATAGAAAGGCACCGGTGCGTGGGTCCTCCCGTTATCGGTACCTCCGTAATGATCGACATGAAGCTGAAGTATCCTTCCCCTCTGATGGACGGTTTTGAAGTTAAGGCCGAAACCAAAGATCTGTTCACCTCTCAGCAGCGGAAACCTGAGGTAAGTTTTATCTCCCGACGGTTCAGCAATTATTTCGTTCGCCGGGAGAGGGAATCCCGGGTTCCCGAGTCGGGTAATGGCATCATACGAGGGCTGTATTTCAGCACTGCTGAAGAGATTTGTTTTTTCGGGTATTCCCGCTGTTAGCTTCCATACTCCCTCCGCAACAGGGATCCATCCTGCGTTCTGGCATGTAAGTTTTCCGAAAGAACAGGCGGCCAGGATGGAAACAGAGATAAGCAATCTTGAAAACCGGATCGGCATAAAAATTGTTTTTAAGTTTGTGGCTGATAACAAATGTACATGAATCATAAATACATTCTGTTAAAAAAACTTAAAGAGTTCAAACTCAAAAAAAAGCATGATCTTTGATGTGTACGTTAACGGAAATATACTATTTTTACGATGACAGGCTCTCCCGACCCCCGGGGATGAGTTATCGTTTTAATTTTCACCCCCTTTATCGGGGGCGAAGGGGTAAAAGAATGAATAAACACTTTAAACAATACAATTATGACAACCAGAAGAGACTTTGTTAAGAAATCAGCTTTGGGTGCTGCAGGGATAACCTTTGGCGCAAAAAGCTATGGACGTATTCTTGGAGCCAACGACAGGGTTCGTGTAGGAATCGTAGGTTATTCGGACCGTTTCAGGGGTTCCCTCTACCCTTCATTCATGAGTCTGGCCAAGGAGATGAATTTCGAATTCACCGCTCTCTCCGATCTGTGGAACAGGAGAAGGGATGATGCCGACAAGTTTTTCAAGAACAATGGTATGAATCTCAGGCTTGCCAGGAACAATGAAGAGCTGTACAGTGGCAACGACACCGATGCCGTTATTATCAGCACTGCCGATTTTCAGCATGCCCTCCATTGTGCAGAAGCAGTAAATGCAGGCCGCGATGCATATGTTGAGAAACCTTTTGCCGAATCAATGGCCGATGCACGAGTGGCACGGGCTGCTGTTGAAAAAACAGGAAAGATAGTCCAGATAGGGTCCCAGCGCCGCAGTGCTCCGAACTATATTGCTGCCAATGAATACATCAATTCAGGCAAATTCGGAAAGATCGTGATGGTTGAGATGACCTGGAATGTGAATCAGCCCGGCAGATGGAGAAGACCTAATGTAGTTCCTCTTCTTAAAGAAGCCGACACCGACTGGAAAAGATACCAGATGAACCGTCCGGCTGCTGCATTTGACCCAAGAAAATATCTTGAATTCAGGTTGTTCTGGCCATATTCATCGGGAATCCCCGGTCAGTGGATGGCACACCAGATAGATACTGTTCACTGGTTCACAAAGCTTGCACACCCGAGGAGTGTAGCTGCCAATGGTAACATTTACCTGTGGAAAGACGGAAGGACAAACTTTGATACTATGACTGCCGTAATGGATTACGGTGATCCCAATAATCTGTCAGAAGGATTCCAGGTTGTCTATTCATCGAGGTTCACAAACTCGGCAGGCGGCACCAAGGAATATTACTATTCAAACGGCGGAATGCTGAATCTCGATACCAACAAGATCACCCCCGAAGGAGGACTCAATGCCCGTGAAGCAAAGGCCATGAACATGCAGGCCAATCTGCTTGAACCATTTGATCTTCCGAGCATGAGGATCGAAACCTCTGCTGATACAGGAGGAGATCCGATGACGACAGCTCACATGAGGAACTGGATGGAGTGCGTAAGAAGCCGTCAGAAGCCTCATGCCGACGTAATGGCAGGTTATAACCACTCTGTTGCCTGTATTATGTGCACTGCAGCCCTCAGGACAGGAGAAAAAGCATCTTTTGATGAAAAAGCTCAGGAGGTTATGGCAGGAGGAAAAGTTTTCCAGTATTAATTCAGTAAATGTAAACTTATAAATGATGATGAAAAAAATATCAGCTATTTTATTTGCCGTACTGTTTGTAGGTTCGGCCCTTAATGCACAGCCTCTGAAGGTGAAGCTTGTCAGGGACGACAGTAA
>JAVEWX010000220.1:0-3878 GCA_034004335.1 Bacteroidales bacterium
CCTGAGATTTCTGTTGGCCGGGAGAGCGGCAGATCCTGTTGTATTTGTATCACTATCCAGCTGCCGGTACTGCTCTTTAGCGCCATGGATGGTTGTGGCATATATGCTCTTGGAATCATTGAATTCTGACATTCAGTCAGGAATATCAGGCATACTATGAGCCGAATTATCTGGTTAATTCTTTCTGACATATCTGCTATTCCAGAAACTATCCTCCAAATCGTTTTCCACTTTCTTGAAATCATTGCCTGCATGCCTCAGGTAGAGCCCGGGAAACCCAAAGAAGACTGCAGCCTTGAGATGATTCTCTTCCTCCAGCCATGATTCTCTCATCCATTCCAGGTAATATCCCCTGCTTTTAAGGAACAGATCATAATCATCGCCAACATCGGGTATCCTGTATTTTATTTCGTATACATCCCCCGGGAGTGTTATAAGGGTTGTCTGCAGACCTTTCAGAAGCGGGACTGCTGCGGTATCCGGATTATTTTTGGCTACGACCTCTGACGGTTCAACTATTATAGGATCAGTCTCATTCCCCAGCCTGCCCAGCGCAGCATAGTCAATCCTCCATAATCCCTTTGTCATCCGAAGCTTTATTTTCACCTCTCCGGAACCTGTCCCGGGAAGTTTTATCAGATGTAAGTCTGAGGCAATTGGCCCTGACTCTGAGATTTCATCTGCCCTGATCCATTGTCCGCCGGAATCCCGATAAAATATTTCAATGGGGCCGAGAAGATCTTTTATCCTGTCAAATTTGCGCTGCGGTAGCTTGTCCCCACTCTCAATTCTTGCGGCAAAGTAACCTGCAGATCTGCCAAGGTATGCAAGCCCCTGATAGAAAAGATAGGTTGTCATGAATGTCTGCCTGCATCCTAAAATAAGTCCAATTTTACCCTCAGGCACATCATTAAAAGTAAGTTCAACGGATTCCTTGGAAATAAGATTATGTGGATCACTCCGGCTGTACCTTTCCTTTTTGTCCATCGATCTCAACTGCTCAAGACAGTCACCTTCGGGAGCCTTGCATGATGTTGGCGCATGAATATCTGATGTCTGAAAGAACTCACCTTCTTCAGTGGCAAATATCCTTTCTCCGTCACCCCTCGGCAATAACATTATGTTGGCATACCTTATTACATGAGTCTCCAGAGCTTCGTTCGTGAGCTTAATGCTGAAATTGTTACCGGCATGATGGGCATGGTAGAGCATGTCGATATCATCCGTCTCATATTTCCGCAAAATGCTAGATGAGAAACCTTCCGCCATGAGTGTCGTGTCAGTTCCGTCCCATGAGTAAAATGTCGGGCATGAACCAAAACATGCTTTGGGGTTGGCCAGGCAATAAGCTGTAAGGCCAATTGTAGCGGCAGAAACCAGGGATATGCCCAGAATTTTTCCCGTCATCTTGCTTTTTATCTGATTTACTTCTACAAGGGCGATATCTGTCAGGGCGACAGAGAACCTTCTATCTATCCACTGACCTGACAGATCTGTGTTTGTCCTGATCACATCCCTGTATTTATCGTAGTAAATCCCGAATCCATAAGCAGTATCTGAATTATTATCCATATCAAAAATGTCAAGCACATAAAGAGAACCGTCTTTCATATGTACCTTGACATTGTAAATAGATGAATCAGCGGCTGTTACAGGAGGTTGTCGCAGCTCCCTGATAAGCGTGGTGGCACAACGAGTATTGAACATGAGTATCAGAAGCAGGATTGGCAACAAATAGCAGGTATAGAATTTTATTTTTTTCATCTTCAGAATTTAATTGACCCGATATTCCAACGTGCTCCTTTAAAATCAGCGTCAATTTAATCCAATATCCCTTAACCGACTTTGCTATACGTCCCAAAGAATGTTCTCAATGTGCCAAAATGAGAAATGCAGTCGACATCTTAATCGCCATGATCCGGGAACGGAAATGCAGATATTGACATTCATGGGTGGATGCCGGTTCAGGATAGGCAGAACCAAATTGCCGGATGATTTATTTGACTTCAGCCCGGCGGGGATGTAATTTTAATCTCTTAAAGGTCTGATATGAAACAAAAAACAGTCAACCGCAGAACATTCCTGTCAAAATCGACAGCATGTATTACAGGCGTAGGTATAGCTGGCACATGTGCGATGTTCGGCCGGGAGAATCTACCCCATGAACAAAAGCAGCCGGCAATAAAAGAATACAGGGTGCTTGGGCGTACCGGGTTCAGAGTGTCAGACATCGGATGTGGCTATCCGGGCTTGGCAAACGAGAGTGTTCTGAAAGCTGCTATAGCCGGCGGGATAAATTTTATCGATACAATCGAGGGACATGGCGGCGGCAACAGTGAAATCGCCATCGGCCGGGCAATCAAAACCTGTCCGAGAGATTCGCTGTTTATCAACTCCAAGATTGCAGTCACTGAGAAGGATACAGGAGAAACTCTTGTCGCCAGGGTAAAATAATCACTGGAAAGACTTGATACTGATTACATTGACGGACTGATGCTTTGGCACGCTACCACTGCCAGGGAAACAGAGAACAAAGTTTTCCATAAGGCCGTCAGACAGATGCGGAAGGAGGGTATTGTGAGGTTCAGCGGCGTCTCCTGCCATGGGTCAAGTTACGCGGACGAGCCACCGGAGACAATGGATAAGATAATATGTGCAGCCGTTGACAGCGGGCGTTTTGACATCGTAATGTTCGTTTATAACTATGTCCAGAAGGAGATGGGTTATAAAATCCTTGAACTGTGCGGGAAAAAGAACGTCGGGACAACCCTGATGAAGACTGATCCTTTCGGGGGAGCTTACAATATCGTTACGAACATGGTTACAAATTACCAGAAAGAAAACAAGGAAATCCCTCCGAATATTCAGAAAGTTTATTCGAAGATAATGAAGAGCCAGGAGCAGGCGATGCCGTTCCTGATACAGCATGGCTTGTCTGATTTAAACGCCCGGAAAGAGGCTGCGATAAGTTTCGTGCTGAACCACCCGGCTGTCAGTACCGTCCTGATCTCATTTTCAAACTTCACGGAGGTTGCTGATTATATTAGATTGTCCGGATCACGACTGACTGACAGGGCATTGTCAGAGGTAAACTCGCTCAGGGCAACATTCGGCCCGCTTTACTGCCGTCACGCATGCGGCATATGTGAGAGCACCTGTCCCAGGAGAGTTCCTGTCAATACGATCATGCGGTATAACAATTATTTCGTGGCACAGTCACGCGAAAAGTATGCCATCAGCCAGTACCTCGGGCTTGACAGGCCAAATGCCGGGAATTGTGCCGGTTGTGAAGGATTCTGTGAAGCTGCCTGCCCGTTTGGAGTCCCCATCCACGCACTGCTTGTGGATGCTCATAAAAACCTGAGTCTTACAGGTGAATATGCCTGATATTCCTGTTCACATGCTCATTTAATACGGATGAAGTGGTCCATGATGCCCAGGAAAAGATGTTCTTCATCGGGTAGGCTTAGCTCATAAGTTGAGCACAGGAAATAGTCTTTCCTGACGGTACCAAGTCCGGCCAGGGAGGCGGCAGGCCCTGAAAAGAGTCTTGTCAGGTCTCCGGAAATGGTCTCATCACCCTTCACCTGTTCCCTTATCCTGTCCTTCAGGAAAGAAGTGAACTGCGGTTCAGACGGATTGGTTGAATAAAGCAGTACGACGATAAGGATAAGGACTACCCACCCATAGGGAAACCGACCTGATTTTTTTGCTGCAATCATATTTGCGGTATTTGACGGATGTATTATCCGGGAACTTCTCCGGGGTTAAAAATACAACGCAGAAGGGGTTAAAACAAGTATCCAAACTTACCTGAAGAGTTTTCAGGGCAATCATTTTGGTACGTATAGAACAAATTTTGGTACAAACGGGAAAAT
>JAVEWX010000058.1:0-18458 GCA_034004335.1 Bacteroidales bacterium
TTCCAATTCTAGCAATTGTAAGGTCGTTGCATGCAACGCTCCTGCGGATAACACAACAAACTACAATACTTGAAAGAGTCCTTGTTCGCTTTTTTCCGGAATGATATTGGGAACAACATGCCAGATTGAATCATTCTGTTAATTATGCCGCTGGAATGCACCGGTAGTGATAATTTTATCTTTATCTGCATTTCTGGCCTTTCGCAGAAATATTGTTTCGCCAGGTCTGTAATAGATTTAACTTTGCCTTTCAGTCCACGTAAGGTTACATTACTCAGACAATTGTTGCACCGTCGAAATATAAATGAATTAAATCCGGGACTGATAGTGTTGATAACGCAGCATTATTGGGAGGCCGGAAACAGAGATATTAAGTATTATTTAAAATGAGAACGACATATATTTTTATCACGTTCCTGGCTCTCGGGATTCCAGCCTCATGTCAGAATCGCATGACAGATGTGACTCTCAAAGGTAGCGGGGAGGGAAATCCTTTCCTTTACTCTCCTTCCGAACTTGCACGGATGATGGAAAAACCGGCCTGCATGGGTGAGTATCTGCCCTCACAGGCAGGACCTCTGAGAAAACCAGACGGGGAGGGCGGGTTTGTCACCGACAGCACCTTTACTGTCGAAAAATTAACTATAAAGAGCGAAGGCTACATGATAACAGGCTGGCTCTATCTGCCGCCGGGAAATAAAAAATGCCCCCTGGTCGTATTGACCAACGGCGGGGGAAATATCGTCAGAGCAATAAGGTCCTTTTCCGATTTTATGGCCCCGGTGCTGGCTCATTGCGGGTATGCCGCCTTCGTGCACGATAAGCGCGGTACCGGTGAATCGGAAGGAGACTATGTTTCGACGACCTACGATGACTATATCACCGATGCGGGTAATTGCGCCATCTACCTTTCCGGGCACCCCAGGATTGACCGCAGAAAGATAGGAGTGATGGGCGCCAGTGAGGGAGGGAGGATAGCAATCATCGCTGCCAGCCGCTATCCGGTATTCAGTTTCGTTGTCAGTCAGGCCGGAACCGTCGTCAGCGCCATCGACGACAGGATCTATGCCCAGATGAACGGGATGATCGATTCCGGCAATGTCAATGATTCGATAGCCCTCCTCGTCAGTCCGCTGTGGAGGAGATCATTCGAGGCCTGGGCCTCAGGCAACCACGAAATGCATGCCATGGTTGATTCTGAGATAGAGGAGATGAGAAAGATATATTCAAGGAACCACCTGCCATATAAAAAGACCGAAATGGACAGTATACCGGATTTTGGATTCATTCTTCCTACCTGGAATTCCCTTGGGGCCGATTATATGACGGAGATGGAGCATTTTACAAAGAAATGGCTTGCGATATTCGGCGCTGAGGACAGGGTGGTGCCAACAGATGCCAGTGTAAGTAACATCGCCCGCTACATGCAGCTGAGTGGAAACCGCAACTGCAACATCGCGGTTATCCCACGGATGGGTCATGTACCTGTCGACAGTGAGACAAACAGACGTGTCAGCTTCGACTACCTGATCATTAACTGGCTGAACAGGAATGTGGGTACCGGCTGAACAGATGGTTTGAACCGGAATATTTGTTATTTTTACGCCGAAATCCCCCGCTGCTTCTTGCTATTTTGTGAACAGACCTTTATCCATCCGGGAGGAGTAACTATGTATCGGACAATGATTTTCGGAAGGGGTGCCCCGGGTCCCGGGGAAAAACGCTCTGTTTTTCATAATAGTCTGACAATAGTAATTTTTCTGCTGTTGTGTCTCTTAGCTTCACCCGTAAGGGGAAACATGTATGCCGACACTGTCAACCTGGCCCTTACTGCCACCGTTACAACCTCATATGTTTCTCCCTGGGAAACGCTGTCAGCCGTTAATGACGGATTCACCCCCGCCAGCTCGGCTGACGAATCACACGGACAATACGGCAACTGGAACGGTGATACATACTTCAATACCTATAACTGGGTGCAGTATGAGTGGCCGCTGGCGAAAACCCTTACATCAACATCGGTCTACTGGTGGGATGATGGTCTGGGTGTACGTCAGCCCGACGATGCCTATATCGATTACTGGAACGGAACCTCATGGGTGAGGGCAGGTAACATAGGCATTAACCTGAATACGTACAACTCCATCAGGCTTGACATACAGACATCGCGGCTGCGGATAACAATGAAAAGCCCTATGGCCACGGGGATTCTCGAATGGAGGGTATATGGCGTTGAAACAGGTCCCTGCTCACCTGCAGCCATAGTATCAAAACTGAAGATAATGGACGGGCAGGTAGTAGAAACAAACAGCGCCAACATAACCGTTGGTGATTCCGTAACCTTCATGCCCGAGGGAGCGACAGGCGGCAGCTGGAGCTGGGCGGGCCCCGGAGGCTTCGTAGCCGGAACGAGGGAGATAACCCTTAAGAATGCCGTTGAAAGCAATTCAGGAACCTATACGGTCTGCTACCTTAACATCTGCGGCGCATCTGCATACTCCTACTTTCACCTGACGGTACACGGCAACAGCGATCATGCGGCTCCATACACCTGGCAGCCCTATGACCCGGTGATCAGCTATAACTTCAGGGATGAGTTCCCTGCCATAACCGAACCCACACAGGACCTTGATGATTGTGCCGGTGTCGTCGGCACCCAGTCGTCGGGGTGGTGGACATTCAAGTGGGGCGCCAGTGCAAACCCGCTGGTTACCCCGGCTGCCATAACCCCGATGCTCAACTATATGAACCAGGAGTTTGCATACTTCAGGGATGTTATGGGCTGGCCACCCGACAAAAGGGCAAAAAATGGTTACCGCAGTGCTATATACCTGTACGGGTCGGGACTCTGCACCGACAATGCATCCAATACTGCCCTGGGAGGATGGCAGAGCAGCATTAGTTATAATGGCGAGAGCTGGCCGATGGTGCTGATCTCTTACTATCCCGTCTATTCATTCGACCCTGCCTGTACCTATTCTGACAGGAGAAACCAGATGGACGCCGTTGTCCATGAGGGTATACACTCAATCCTTGCCGATATGCCCGGGGTAAAACGCGCAGCATGGTTCCACGAGGGCGGCAACACCTGGCTTCAGCAGGAGGCGGCCGCGGTGCGTTCAGGTAATTACAGCAGCATGGGCTTCCTTAACGCGGCTTCATATATTGCACCTTTCATGCCTGTAGAATGCTACAGCGGATGGCTGCAGGATGGCAGTTTCGGAGGCCCTTCAGCCGAGGGTGTCAACATGTCTGAGGAGGGAACCCAGATATGCACATGGCGGAACCTCCTGGGCGGAGTACAGTACAGCAACGCCTTCCCGACTTTCCTCGGCATAACACTGGGGCAGGGAAGCATACCCTGGATATGGCGCAATGCCACCGGAAGGGTGCTTGAGGGTATGGCGACCACAATGGGGGAGAGCCAGATACGCAGACTCATTACAGAGTACCGTGCAAAACAGGCTCTCGTCGACATGGGTCAATGGACCAGTGCAGTGATGAGCCTGCTCAACGGCCGCATGGGCAATCCGATCAGCGCCGAATGGGAACCCTCGTGGATGACCCCTGAGGTGTGGTATGCCACACCTTACGTAAGGACAACAAAGAGCAGCACAGGCCTGCTTACCCCCGAAGCCCGCACAACTCCAGGATGGACCGGTGCGAACCAGATTCCGTTGGTAGTAAACGGCGACATCGCCAGGGTTGACTTCATACCCCTTGGCCCCAACATGACATGCCAGCTCTGCTATCGTACCAAAGATGGGGAGATGGTGTATGGAGCCCCCGTGTATGGAGGTGAATGCAGCCTGAGGATCGAAAAGAAACCTGCCAACAATGTCATCTTCGCCGTTATAACCAGCACCGAATATATCTATCTTGGCGAGCAGACCCGCAAGAAACACTATGATTACAGGCTTCAGATTGTTGAGGGAATTGCCGGCACGGCTGACATCAACAAAAGATGGTTCGACTGGACAAGGGATATCCCGGTGACAGGCATATTCGACATGCCTCAGCTGTATGAGGAGGTGGTAGTGTTTCCGAATCCTGTTGGTCGCGGTAATAAGGTATTCCTTAACACCGATGCATTCTCAGGGGAGCTTGCCGATGTATCGATTCTCGATGTGATGGGCAGGGTGATCTGGAAAGGGAAGGTTGCCGGCAACGGTTCCATACCAACCGACAGTATCAATTATCCGGGAATATATTTCATCACCTTCACCACCAGCCGCGGCAGAAGCATAAGCAGAATAGTTGTAAGCTGATTCTGCACACTTTCATTTAACGGTACTGAATACACCACCACATTTTCACCTGCCCCGCAAGTCTTCCCTCTGGCTGAAGCAACATTTTGAAGCCATTATCAGCCTCTTATCGGATTATTCGCCGGTTCGCAGAATGATTTTCATACTTGCATTATGCCGGCTTAACTTTGACAGCTTATAACCATTAAGTGATTTGCATTGGCGGAGTTCTTTATCAATGCACTGTAAATCATATGTTCTTCTCTTTTTTGTTTTACATTTGATATTGAATGACAAGTAAATTTATAGCCTGAGCCCGGGCCTATAACCTGCCACGGCAGCGATGAAAGGAAAACAAATTATCATACTCTAAATATGGGAACTCAGAACAGAACAATAATGGGAAATGTGATTTCATGGAGCATTGCATTGGTCACCTTGCTGGTGCCCTGGAGTATCGGCTGCCAGACCATCGTGCAAAGGCCGGTTGCTGATATATTTAAGGTAATGGAGGAGGTTGAGCTGATCGGGAATTCAGGCTTATGGCCCGGTTTCGATACCAGGGAGATCCCTGTGATGGTATTCGACAGTACTGACACCTGGCTCTTCTTTTCGGACATGACTCCCGACGGCTTTGAACCTGTCCCCGGCAAACCCGGGGTACTCACATATAAAGGTCAGCATGCTCTTGTGAGAGGGAACTCCGTCGCAAGACTGGAAGAAAGGTGGATTGCCACTTCGGTACTCTCGGGCTACGGCAGAAGGACAGGAGAGAAGTATAACACCATCGATCTGGCCGGAATAATTGTCCATGAGCAGTTTCATGTATTCCAGAGGCTGAACCATCCATCATGGCGGCAGAATGACGGGGTGCTGCTGTTTTATCCTGCCGAGACATGCGAATCCCTTTTCCTGAGAAAGATGGAGAAGGAGTCATTCAAAAGGGCAGTTACGGCATCCTCAGCCGACGCTATGGCAGCATGGTCGCTTACTGCCCTGTATTACCGCGATCAGAGACTCGGCTCAATACCGGGTGCCTATAGTGTCTACGAGAGGGAACTTCAGAGGACAGAGGGGTTATCTGATTATATAGAGAGAAGAGCCAGGCGGCTCGATCCGCTCAATGCATCAGAGATTACCAGCGGAATAGCGCCGGCAGGTGTCAGGGACCTGGGATATGTTGAGGGACGATGGATTGCAATGATTCTTGACAAACTCAATCCCGGCTGGAAAATAATAATGGAAGAAAATGACAGTCTGTACCTTGAAGAGATACTCTCGAAGAAGTTATCGGAGAGGCAGGCAGTTGCGGCGGAGCTTTCCGGAAGGGCACTTGACAGCATAAGAAATGCCACCAACGATCTGTTTAGCCGCTGGCAATCGGTAAAAGAGGAAGAGATAACCGGCTATCTTGCGCAACCGGGGTACAGTTTAATGATTGATGCCTCAGGTTCCCCATTAACGATAAGGATTTTCGACCCGCTGGAAATTGAAATCACCGATGACGGCGGGGTTTTTCACAGATTAATTTTCTCGGGAGCAAATCAGACAAGCAGCATCAGGATAATGAACCATCCCTGTGTAACTTACTTCAACAATAACTACCAGTTGTCGGCAATCAGAATAACCGGATTAATTAACAAACCGGTTATCGATTATGAGAACAAAAGGTGCACCCTGAAATATGACGCAATAGATATTACCCTCAATTTCTCTGAAGCTTCCGAGTCGGGCGGCTCGGTGAGGATTAGTCTTTAGTTGCCTGAATTCAAGGGTTCTGGCATTGCGGTGTGGGACTTAAGAAATATTTATCAGCACCTGATGCATCATTTCCGGTGGCTTCAAGTCTATTTTAACAATAAGTGACATCATTATGTTTTTTCGATTCAGGATTAATCAGAACAGTAGTGTATTGTCGGGTCAGATAATGAGACATGAGATATATGAATTACTTCTCATTTGAAATACTGGTTGTTATTTTTCTTGCCTCCTGCTCCGGTAACGAAAGCAATAAGCTAAAGGTGGACGGTAGAGAAAAGAGTTCAATTGAACATGTAATATATAATAACATTGCCTGGGCCGTTACAAAGGATACCGCTCTGCTTAAAAGTACAATGGCTAAGGACGAAAACCTGTTCATTTTCAATCCCGATTCAATACCAACCATTGGCTGGGCAGAACTTGAAAAGAACTTTAACTTCTGGCTCGATCCCCGTTTCAGGGCTACTAAAACGGAGATCCGCGATTTGCGCATCAGCATTTCCCAGTCAGGAACCGTTGCATGGTGGTCATGCATTCTGGACGATCTGGCAGAATGGGAAGGACGGCCAATCGGATGGAAAAATACACGATGGACCGGTGTTCTGGAAAAAAGGGATGGCAAATGGCTCATTGTCCAGATGCATTTTTCATTCGCCAAATGATACGTTAATAATAATTCCATCAATCTGAAAATCATTCATTATGAGATTAATATCAAAATTCATTGCATTGGTGATCACCGCTTTGTTTATCAATGGAGGTGCCGATGTTGCTGCAAGTTGCAGCTATCCTGTCAACTCAGGATATACGGAACGGATGGCCATCATGCCTGATGACAGCATAAGCGCTATCGACGTATTTGAACAGGCCTGGCAAAAACTAAATGACAACTATCCCTATTTTGAACAGCGTGGTATCGACTGGCAGGCTATGTACAAGCTTTACAGACCCAAAATCTCTCAGAATACCTCCGGGGATGAACTTTACGATGTGCTTTGCAGCATGCTGGAGCACTTTAACGACGGGCATATCAACCTGGAAACAGGGGAAAAGAGATTCTGCTCCAATATCATGACAAACCCTAAAATGGAGGATTTCAGCTGGAAACTGGTCAGTGATAAATACCTGAATAATACTTTTAAGGCCAGCCCTGACAGTATGTTCTATTATGGATGGCTGACCGATGACCTGGCTTACATGCGCATCCGGAGGTTTCCAAATAAGGAAATACTGGAACAATATATCGATACTATTATAGGTGAAATTGCCTGTGCAAAATCTTTGATAATAGATGTGAGGGGCAATCCGGGTGGAAATGGATTTGGGGTTGCTGCTCTTGGAAGCAGATTTGCCGATACGAAAAGGCTTTATGTGAAGAACATAAACCGTATTGGGCCTGAGAAGACATACACCAGTCCCACCTATCATTATGTTGAACCCCTGGGGCCCATTCAATACAGGGAACCGGTAATTCTGCTGCAAAACAAATATTCAGAATCAGGTTCCGAACTGTTTGCTCTTGCAATGCGTGTTCTGCCTAATGCTACATCGATTGGAGAGAACACTGGAGGTTGTTTCGCGACGTACTACCCTGAAAAACTCAAAAATGGATGGACTCTTTCTATGCCATGGAGCTATACAGTTGATCAAAATGATTTTTGTTGGGAAGGGATGGGAGTACCTCCCAATATCAGGAAGAAAAATACGAAAGAGGATATTGAAGCAGGGAACGACAGGGTTCTTGAGTTCGCAATAGAACTATGTAAAGCAGGAGGAAATACAAGAAAAGAGGCAGATGGGAGCCTTAATGATCTCAGGATTTCGCTTGTTGATCAATTTGTTGAGACGGCTGCTGAAAAGGATGTTCAGAGTGCTGTTGCCCTGTTTAGGAAATTGCAAAAGGATAATCCTGGTGGAGTGTACTTTAGTATCCAGGAATATGGACTTGCAGTAAATAATTTTAATAGAAACGGAAAGATTGAAGAGATGTTAGCCTTACTTGAATTGGGTCAGAATGATTTTCCTGACAATATCAATTCGTTGTATTATCTCGCAAGAATCTATGAGAATGCGAAAGGACAACCCGAAAAGGCAAAGCCAATTTATGAATAGATAGCTAACCTGAAACCCACTTTCCCATGGGAAGAGCCTCTGGTAGCTGGGGCCGAAAGATCTTTAAAGGAAATGAAATAATCAAGACAGGTAGTCATAGAATGGTCAGGAGCTACATTTCAATGGTTTTCATCACAACCTGTCTTTGCGTAAATGTACACGGACAGGGTGACTCAATTATACCTGCTGGTGGATATCCTGGACAGGAACCTCCCGGAACGACACCGGAACTATTTGCGCCTGCTATTATGACCTCTCCCCAGGGTTACCACAGTCCCATATCATTTTCTCCCGATATGAGGGAGGCTATCTGGCGGCCGATGCTGAATGAGAATGTCATCTACTACTCGAGGATCGAATCTGGGAGATGGAGCACTCCTGAAAGGATCGGTTTTGGTGAGGAGTTTGATGTTCTTGATCCATTCTTCTCGCCCGATGGCAACAGAATCTGGTTCCTTTCATTTCACCCTGACAGGCCCGGAGGGAGTGAACGGGAGAGAATCTGGTACGCTGAAAGAAGCTCTGATGGCTGGACACCTCCTAAGCTGATTGACGATTGTGTAAATGCACACCCCACTCACTGGTCATTCTCCGTTTCAGCCGGCGGTAATCTCTATTTTACTTCAGAGATCGCGGGTGAGGAAAACCAGGATGTTTACTGTTCGAAGTTTGACGGAGAAAAGTATTTATTTCCCGTTAAACTCGGCCCTCAAATAAACACTGATGCAAAAGAGTTCGCCCCATTTGTTTCACCTGATGAAAGTTACTTGCTTTTCTGCCGGATAGGATCAGGAACCGGTAAATCGGATATTTATTTAAGTTTCAGACAGCCGGATGGAACATGGTCAGAAGCAATAGCCTTGGATAAACCAGTTAACTCAAAGGAACACGAGCTGGCTCCCAGGGTTAGTCCCGGTGGAAAATACCTTTTCTATATCAGTCAAAAAGAAGTTATGAACGGGATGCATTGGGTCTCAGCAAAAATTATTAAAGAGTTAAGACAAAAAATTAACTAAGCAATTGTAACAAAATGAAAAAAGCTGTTATTGTGCATATTATCGCATTTCTCTTCTTCCCAGTCACATTCTCACAGGAGCAAATCGTCCGCCTGACAGCCGGGGAGAAGACCGAAGCCATAGAAAAAGTCGGGAGTCTTCTGCAAAGATTCTATGTTTTTCCGGAGGTTGCCACCCAGATGGTTGACCACCTTGATATCACCCTTAACGCAGGGGTTTTTGATACGATCGTCCATCCGCAGGTGTTTGCTGACGTCCTTACGAGGGAACTGCGGTCCGTATGCCACGACAAGCACCTGGCCGTTTTCCTGGGAGTCAATCCCGACCTGCAACCAGCTGTGGATGATGATATAAGGAGGATCAATGCACGTTTAAACCGGGAGGCAAGGAACTACGGCATCCGGAAACTCGAGATACTCCCCGGGAATATAGGATACATGGATATACAGTCGGTCATGTACTCGCGCGAAGCCATGGAGGTTCTCGATGCTTCTATGAAATTCCTGGAGAACACCGATGCCATTCTCTTCGACCTGAGGACGAACCGGGGGGGAGACCCTGGTTACATGGCCTACTTGTTCAGTTATTTTTTTGAGGAACCAACACATATCAACAGTATCTACTGGAGGGACAGGGACCGGACGGATGAATTCTGGACCCTGAAAAGCGTTCCCGGAAAAAAGAGTACGGAGGTTCCGATCTATGTCCTGATTGGTCCGGACACCTTTTCAGGTGCGGAAGAATTTGCCTATGACCTGCAGTCTCTGAAGAGGGCAATGATCGTGGGAGAGGTTTCAGCCGGCGGGGCAAATCCTGCATCCTCATGGGTGGTGTACCGGGACCTGCGCATCTCCATCCCTTATGGCCGGGCAATCAGCCCGGTTACGGGGACTAACTGGGAGGGAGTAGGAGTAATACCCGATATTGCCACAACAGCCGATTCGGCCTTTTCTGTAGCCCATCGTAAGGCAAGCAAAGAAGCTGCTGCCTATGCCGAAGCAAAGAAGAGCAGATTGATTTCTGCCAGTAAGGATTGCAGTGGTAAATTGGAAGCAGCAATGGAACTCATTCAAAAGGGCCATGTGGATGATGCGGAAGCACTTGTATACACCGCGTTGGACGAAGCCATGGGAGAAGGACTCTATAATGAAGACCAGATCAATAGCCTGGGATACGAATACCTTCGCCGGGAGGAGACCCTTATGGCAATCGCCTTACTCCGTTTCAACACCCTGAGGTTCCCAATGTCAGCAAATGCTTTCGACAGTCTGGGAGAAGCATACCTGGAGAATGGTAATAAAGAACATGCAATTATTAATTACAAAAAATCGCTGGAACTCGATCCGGGGAACAACAATGCCAGTGAGATGTTGAAAACGTTGAAGCGATTTTAGTTGATCAGGTTTGTTCCGTCAGCTTAAGATGAACAATAGCGAAAAGAGATTATTTGAACAGGTAATATCTAATCGCCTGGTGGTCTTGCATGCTTGACGACCTTAGCGAATGGGAAGGACGGCCCATCGGATGGAAAGACACCCGCTGGACCGGCGTTCTGGAAAAAAAGGAAGATAAGTGGCGCATCGTCCGAATCCATTTCTCATTCGCCACTAAATGATGGAAATATTATTTCCTGTAATGGTGATCTTACCCTACCGGCGCTTTTTCTCAGGTACCAGCCTGAAGGCGCCTATTCGTGTGGAATATATGTTGCTGCCCTCTTTCAGGTAATCACCAACGTACCATATTGTAAGGTCATCGGAAGGATCAATGGCCGTTTGGGTGTAATCCTCCCACCTCAGGTTTCTTTCCTGTGACGCCTCTCCGTTAACCAGTATGGCCTCCCTGAGCGTCAGTATGCCTTTCGGATCCCCTGCACGACGACCGGCAAAGCGCTGACCCGGGTAGACATCAGGGCTTCCGGTAGTGTACCCTATCCCAATGTTGCCATCTTTGTCGATGGCCGGACTGGGCAGGAAGCGGTAAAGGCTGTCGGGTGCATAGGTGCCCTGCTGGTACAGCTTCACATCCCTGTTCCCGTCAATTCTGAACTCATACCAGCGAATGCCGCCGGTGCCCGTTGATGACGGGGTAACCGAATGAACTGCAACTATGGATTCCTGGCGGCCGATACGCCTGTAGATCACCCTCGACATAAGCTTGTCGCCCTGTGTGTCGAGCTTTTGTGTCGTACCGGGTTGAGGCACCCAGGCCTTCAGCTGACCACCGCCCTGGTAATCGTACGGAGCTACCTCAATCTTTGCCGGACCCTCCAGCATACTTTTTTCAGGGTTTTCCCAGTCGGGTTTCATTTTCCAGATATATATGCCGTTGTCAGATGTGATGCCTTCGAGTTGCCTGCCACCGGTGGCGAGCATTATGTTGGGTTCACCCGCCGGTGGTATCTGAAGACCGTCGATATCGGCATTGTTGAGGAAGTTTACACCATCTATTATGAAGCATATTTCCTTAGCCGGTTCTCCTTTCAGCATGGCATCCCTTTCAACCACGCACGCATGTTTCTGGATAATATTATCGCCTGTGCTGGTAGGTACATAGTACCCGTCGGGCCATACTGCCGGCCGGGGATAATCGGGGAAGAGGGGCCTGACGAATTCATACCGGTAATATGGACCGAATGGATCGGGGCCGGTGCTTATTGCGTAACACATACAGTAGGAACCGTCAGCAGGTGGTCCCGTGCGCCGTATCCTGCGCAGGGAGTCGAGTACTGCCTGTTCCTCCGGGGTAGGGGGGACGGGTATATGAAGAGGTTCGGCACTGCCGGGCTGGCCGGGCCGACCGGGCTGGCTGAGCCTTGCCGGCTCACCGTCTTTGCCGGGTTCGGGTTCATCCTCCCTGGCCGGCAGACGCCTGAATATGGGCATCACTATCAGCCACCTGTCGGCAAGCTGGTCGTACCTTACCACAGCGTCACCATTGTTGTAATCCTCACACGGACCTCCGAATCCCCTGAAAACATTCCGTGTTTCAACGGGTCCGTAAAGTACCTTGCCAGTGGCGTCATACCTCTTACCTTTTTTCGTAAATATGGCCATGTGTGAGTTGACCGTCTGAACTATGTGGTCATGTCCTACAGCCAGTGAATTATCGGAAGGGTTCCTGTTGTTTGCCGTCCCCTGCGGCCCTTCAAAACCATATCCCAGTCCGTCGAAGGCTGTCAACAGTGTCACCTGTCCCCTTGTGCCCTGCCATGTCTGTTCCCTGTGAATTGTCTTTGTTGCTGACAGGGAAACGGGAAGACTGATGACTTGACCGGTATTGCCGGATAAGACTGATCGTTGCCCCTCAATCAATGGAAAAGATACATCACTTCTTGTTGATGTACCGGTTATCAGGTCAGCCTGGCCCCGGGCACACAGGGATAGAAGTAGTATTGAAAGTGTCAGGAATAGGGTTCTCATCGCTGCAACAGATTTGGTGATGCAATAAAATTAAGAAATAAAACCTTACCCTCAACCCCGTCAGACGACGCTCTGTTTCATGAAGAGTATCTTCTTTCATTTATAAGTGTTAATCAGTCACTTATTGCATCATATTTTCAAGGGTATTGGTAAAATCAGGATTTTTTTACTTATTTTTGGAATAACATCACTTGATTGTCGAACTTCAATCCGTCATATGACACTAAGAAACCTTTCATTTGCAGCAATTCTTGCGTTTTTATTTTCTGCGGGATCATATGCGCAGAGTTTTTCCATCAGTGAACCAAGACTGAGTTTCGATGGAAACCGCCTGTCAATAGTCTATGACATCATAAGCAACAATAAATCCGACATCTTTCACGTGTGGGTTGAGTTGAAAAGAATAGACGGCATAGCCATCAGGGCAAAATCCTTCACCGGTGATGTCGGGGAGAATATTGCTCCCGGAGGAGACAAAACAATTGTTTGGGTGCCTGTTGATGATGCCATCTTCCTTGACGACGACGTAACCGTAGAAGTTTTCGGCGAGCGGTATGAGAAAAAATTCAATAAGGGAGCCATGATGGCCCTGTCGGCAATACTGCCAGGCGCGGGTATGTCGAAGATCAGCGGTGGCAAACCCTGGTGGCTGATGAGTGTCCCGGCCTATGGGGCTCTCGCCGGGGGTCTGGTTGCGCATTCAAAATATGTTGAAACATACGATGCCTACAGGACCGAGACCGATCCGATTGAGCGAAGCGATCTCTTCGATCAGTCACAGAAGGAGAAGGCAATTTCTACGGCAATGTTTGTTGCCTCGGCAGTAGTTTGGGCCGGCAACCTGGGTTGGGTGGCGGCAAAGCCAAACTCCTACAAGCCGCTCAGGGGCGCGACATTCTCACTTAATTATATGCCTGTCGGCAAGGAAATTACTCCATTATTCTCATTGAAGGTGGAATTCTAAAAATCATACCATGAAAAGGAAAATATTGCTTTCAATCATAGGCCTTGCACATATACTGCTGGCTTCCTCCCAGGTAGTAAGCAGCGGTAAGGCGACTATCCATATAAACAACCGGCCGAAGGTTGCCGACAATACCGGTAATATAGTTTTTCGCCAGGCCGGTGACACTGATGCAAGGCCTGCAGTTCTTGGTAAGTATTATGCTCTTATTATCGGCATCAATAACTACCAGGACCCTCTCATCTCTGAGCTCGACAAACCGATAAAGGATGCTGAACTTTTCTACAATGCCCTAACCAGCCGTTATACCTTTGAGGAGTCAGATGTCAGACTGCTGCGCAATGCCACAATGGAGGATATTGTCAATGCCCTTGACTATTATGCCAAAGTAGTGAAGCCTGAAGACAGCTTCCTGATCTTCTATGCCGGACATGGTGTGTGGGACTTAGATGCCGAAATCGGTTTCTGGCTCCCCTCCGACGCGAGGAAGGACAGTAAGCTGGCCTGGTTCAGGAACAGCACTCTCAGGGATTACCTGAGGGAGATCAGCTCGAAGCATACCCTTCTGATAAGTGATGCCTGTTTTGGAGGTTCAATCTTCAAGACCAGGGCTGCCTTCACCGATGCCACACTGGCAATTAACAAGCTTTATGAGCTGCCCAGCAGGAAAGCAATGACCAGTGGTACGCTCACCGAGGTTCCTGATCAGAGTGCATTTCTCAAATACCTGGTGGAAAGATTGAATAACAACAATGAAAAATATCTGTCGGCCGAGCAGCTGTTCAGCAGCTTCAGGATTGCCGTCATCAACAACAGCAATGTGGTCCCCCAGTTCGGTGAGATAAAGGAGGTCGGCGATGAGGGAGGTGATTTTATTTTTATACTTAGATGATAATGGTTTTGCAGCAACCATATTTTAACTATTAACCAGATGAAAAAATTAGCTTCTTTCGCCCTGACTATTCTATAGTCAGTATTCCTGTTAAGTACCTGCAACAAGCTTGAGCAGGAGATGCTTGTATCTACCGGCGGGGTCTCAAACATTCTTGCCAACAGCGCCGACGTAACGGGCACCGTTGTTGACCTGGGTGAAGGGGCTTCGCAGCATGGCCATTGTTATAATACCTCCCCGAATGTCAATGTTTCGATGAACAAGACCCAGCTTGGTCCTCCTGCAGGAGCAGGCGGATTCACCAGCAATCTTGAAGGACTCCAGGCAGGAACCAAATACTATGTAAAGGCCTATATGAGCAAAGGATCGGTGACGGTCTATGGCTCTGAGATCAACTTCACCACGGCCGCTGCCTCCCTGCCAACAGTGACAACATCAACCATAACTGATATTACACAGGTTTCAGCTTCGGCCGGCGGCAATGTGACAAACGAGGGCGGAGCACCGGTTACAGAGCGTGGCGTTTGTTACGGCACCGCAGCGGTGCCTACCGTGGAGGGATCCTCCAAAACCACAAACGGAGAGGGTTTCGGTACCTTTGCAAGCCCCATCTCCGGCCTGACACCGGGGATTACCTATTATGTAAGGGCTTATGCAAAAAATTCGGCAGGAGTTGCCTACGGTGAGGAACTGAGCTTCATGACACTGAAGCTGCCGACGGCAACAACAGCTGCTCCCACAGCAGTCAGCAACAATTCGGCTACTTTGAGCGGTACTGTCAATGCAAATAATTTTTCCACGGTAGTAACCTTTGAATATGGGATGACAACTGCCTACGGCATGACAGTAACAGCATCCCAGAGTCCGGTTACGGGCAATGCGGTGGTGAATGTGAGCGCCGGCATCACGGGATTGTCGACAGGCGTCACCTATCATTACCGGGTTAAGGCAGTCAATTCTGCAGGAACCGTGTACGGGGAAGATATGACATTCATTACTGCCCAGCTTGCTGCTGCAGTTACCAATGCGGCTACTTCGGTAACGGGAAATTCGGCGGTCCTCAACGGTTCGGTCAATGCCAACAATCTGAGTACGGTTGTGACATTCGAATATGGCACGACAACCTCCTATGGGTTGACAGCAACCGCTAACCAGAGTCCGGTTACCGGGAATTCAAACACCCCGGTATCTTCCTCAGTGGCAAGCCTGGCCGCCGGCACAACATATCATTTCAGGGTGAAGGCCGTGAACTCAAGCGGTGATTCCTATGGAGAGGATCTGACCTTTACCACCCCACAGGCGCCCTCGGCCTCTACCTCAGCCGCTACTTCGGTTACAAGCTCGGGTGCGACACTTAATGGCTCCGTCAATGCCAACGGATCAACCACAACAGTGGTGTTTGAATATGGTCTGACAACAGCTTACGGCTCTGAAATCACCGCGGCACAAAGTCCTCTTGCGGGCAGTAATCTGACATCGGTAAGCGCAGCGCTGAGCGGTCTTCAGTCTGGCACAACATATAACTACAGGATCAGGGCGGTGAGCATTGGAGGAACTATCTATGGAAGCAACATGACCTTTACCACGCTTTCGCCTCCGTCAGCTACAACCCAGTCGGCAACAGGAATCACCGCCTCGGCGGCAACTTTCAACGGAACGGTCAATGCCAACAACTCAAGTACCACGGTAACCTTTGAATATGGTACAACCACGGCTTACGGGTCGTCTGTCACCGCTGCGCAGAGCCCTGTTTCAGGTTCTGCGGCAACCGGGGTGTCATATGGTATTGCGGGATTGACGGCCAATACCACATATCATTACCGTGTGAAAGCCGTAAGTGCCGGTGGAACAACATACGGGAGTGATATAGCCTTCAACACGCTTCAATTGCCTTCAGCCAATGCTACTCAGGCTGCCAACCTGGCTTTCACTACTGCAACACTTAATGGTACGGTTAATGCCAATGGCAGTTCAACGACAGTTACATTTGAATATGGTCTGACCACAAGTTACGGGCAGACAGCCACTGCGGCAAATAGTCCCGTTACCGGCACCATTCTTGTCCCGGTAAGCGTCAACCTTACGGGGCTGACGGCCGGTTCAACCTATAATTACAGGGTAAAGGCAGTAAGTGCCGCTGGAACGACCTACAGCGGTAACAGCACCTTCACTCTTGTTCCGACTACGGTCACCGATATAGATGGCAATGTTTACAATGTCGTTATTATCGGCACTCAGGTTTGGCTGAAGGAAAACCTGAGAACGACCAAATACAATAATGGAGTGGGAATTACCCCTGAACCTAACGACGCAAGCTGGGCTGCCATGACGGCCGGGGCCTACTGTGACTACAATAATGTTCCTTCCAACTCGAATCCCTATGGCAGGCTATATAATTTCTATACCATTGGCGACAACACCAAACTATGTCCTGCCGGGTGGCACGTTCCAACGGTGTCAGAAGCACAGGTTCTCTCATCTATTCTGGGAGGTGCAAGTGTGGCGGGTGGCAAGATGAAGGAGACAGGAACGATTTATTGGGCATCCCCCAACACAGGAGCTACGAACAGCAGCGGATTCACTGGTATAGCAACTAACTACCGGTCTGACGATGGCAGCTGGGTGAACGGTGACAAGCAGCATTCAAATATGTGGACGGCAACTGGAAGCGGAACAAATTACGGAATGATTGTGAGCCTGCACAGCAGTTCGGCAGATTTTGAGGATGGGTGGCAGGATGCTCCCAGGAAGATGGGATTCCCGATAAGGTGTATAAAGAATTATTAAAGGTTCAGGGTTCAAGGTTACTCCCTTCGGTCGTGAGCTCGCCCCGACAAGTCGGGGCTCGGTTCAGGGTTCAGGGTTCAGGGTTCAAGGTTCAGGGTTACTCCCTTCGGTCGTGAGCTCGCCCCGACAAGTCGGGGCTCGGTTCAGGGTTCAAGGTTCAGGGTTCAAAAATTCAATAAGAATGCATTGCAAAAAAAGATTGAAAACTTCTGTGTTCTGTTAAGATTTCGGTCGGATTAATTGGTTACATCATGATGTTGGATTAAAATAATGCATGATGAAAACAAGATTCCTTATTATCACCATATTATTCCTGGTTATCCTGTTTCTTCATGGCTGCGATCGTGATGAAAGGGAGATGCAGGTTTTAACGGGCGAAGTGACGGAACTTGCCCTTAATTCTGCAAAAATAAAAGGCAAAGTGATAGATGTCGGGGCAGGGGCAACCCAGTATGGACACTGCTATTCCACCTCTCCGGGTCCCGATATTGAAGACGCAAAAACTGAACTGGGAACTCCGTCGCCGGGGGATTTCACCAGCGTGGTCGGAAGCCTGGATCCGGATACAAAGTATTATGTGAGAGGTTACATAAGCAGGGGCAGAACTATCGTATACGGAAGTGAAATCAACTTCACAACGCCCTCAGCTGCCCTTCCTGTGGTTACAACTTCAGAAGCTACTGAGATATCAAAGGATGGGGCAGTTTGTGGCGGTAATGTTACTGATCAGGGTGGAACCCCGGTAACGGGCAGGGGAATTTTCTGGAGTACAGGTCCGATTGCATCTGTTGAAGAAGCGCTGCTGGTCTCCAGGAAGGATATTGGTTCGGGATCCGGAACCTTTTCATCACCAGTCAGCGGACTCACTGCCGGAACAACTTATTATGCAAGAGCCTTTGCAACAAACGGTGGAGGAATGAGCCTGGGCAATGAGATTACATTCAGAACCCTGGAGCCGCCTGCACCGGTGACAACAGCGGCAACTGAGATAACAACCCTTTCCGCAAAGCTTAATGGACAGGTAAATACATTTGGTTTTGTTACTCTTGTGTATTTCGAGTATGGACTCACACAAACATATGGTTCAACGATCGATGCTGTTGAATCTCCGGTATCTGCCAGCGGATCTGTTTCTGTCAGCGCAACCCCTGCCGGGTTGGCTCCCAATACAAGCTACCATTACAGGGTTGTCGCCAGCAATACCCAGGGAGAAGTATATGGAAATGACATCTCCTTTACCACAGTCGCGGAGAGTGT
>JAVEWX010000221.1:0-3861 GCA_034004335.1 Bacteroidales bacterium
CTCATCCCCATCTCCGGAGAGACCCACACCCACACCGGCACCATAACTGAGAGAAACCCTGCCGTTGACGAAAACGGGATGATACAGGTGAAGGCCTCTTTCCGTAACAACGGGCGCCTCATCGAGGGCATGAATGTCAGGATACTCATCAGGAAACCCGATCCCGGCAAACTGGTGGTACCCAAGGAGGCCCTGGTGATGCGCCAGGGCAGGGATGTGATATTCATCAGGCAGGACTCACTGGCCATATGGCGCTATGTCGACATAGAGGCCGAGAACAGCTCATCCCTCTCCGTAAAAACGGGATTGTCCCCCGGCGACCTCGTTATAATAAGGGGTAATGTGAACCTTAACCACGAAACAATTGTAAGGGAAGATGGGAAATAGGCTACCAGACAGGCAGTTTTTCTCATCTTTTACCATCAACATAATATTTGTAGTGCTGGTATTGATCGGCATTAGCCTGGCTCCCCTCCTCTCGCTGCAACTCAGCCCCACCCGCTACCTGCCCTCCATGACGATTTCATGGAGCTGGCCCCAGACACCGGCGAGAATAGTCGAACAGGAGGTCACCGCCATCCTCGAAGGAGTTCTGTCCACGGTTCCCGGAATAAGAAACATCCGCTCCGGTACACGCGACGGGGGCGGAACAATAAGCGTCGATTTCGACAAAACCACCGACCTGAGCTTCAAGAAGTTTGAGATAGCCGCACTCCTCAGGGAGGTCCGCGACAAGCTTCCAGAGAGGGTCTCCTACCCTTCCCTGTCGGTCAATATGCCCGACAACCAGAGCGGATCGCAGATACTGGCATTCCAGATAAACGGGAACGCCAGTGCTTCGTATATCCAGCAGCTTGCTGAAGAGACCATCAAACCTCGCATAGCGCTTGTGGAGGGTGTTTACCAGGTCAGTGTCTATGGAGCCAGTGACCTCGAATGGGAGATATTATATGATGATAACATACTTCGCAACACCGGAATAACAACGGGCGACATTCAGCAGGCCATCAGGGACCATATGCTTGAGCGCGAACTTGGCGGTGCTCCCGATACAGGCCCGGGAGGCATGCCCCGGAGAACATATATCAGTCTTACGGGACACACTGCTGAAGAGGTTTCGTGGGAAGAGATACCCGTCCGAAAGACGGGAAACAGGATAGTGAGACTGGGCGACCTGGCCACCATCAGGATTAAGGAGCAGAAAGCCAACAGTTACTACAGGATTAACGGGCTCAACACCATCAACCTGACGGTTAGCGCCGAGAGAAATGTCAACCACCTGAAGGTAGCCGATGCGGTCAAGGCCGAGATGGAAAAGGTGAACGCCGACCTGCCGCCGGGATTCTCCCTCAGGAAGTCGCTCGATACCACCACCAGCATTAGGAAGGAGATAAACAAGATTATTTACCGAACCATCTTCTCGGTAATACTCCTGCTGCTGTGCGTATTACTTATCAGCCGGCAGTTCAGGTACCTGCTGGTGATAACTATCAGCCTGATAGCCAACCTGTCGATAGCATTCATATTCTATTACCTGCTTAAGCTTGAGCTGCACCTCTATTCCCTGGCAGGCATAACAGTCTCTTTCGGTATTATAATTGACAATACCATAGTGATGACAGACCACCTGAGGCACCAGGGCAACAGGAAGGTTTTTCTGGCCATACTGGCTGCTACGCTCACCACTATAGGCGCACTTTCTGTTATCTTTTTCATGGGTGAGGCAACAAGGGTTATGCTCTCTGACTTCGCTGCCGTGATAATCGTCAACCTATCAGTGTCGCTGGGGGTAGCGCTTTTCTTCATACCTGCCCTTACAGACAAGATAAAACTACCCGTCAGGTACAATTCATTGCTTATTCGCAGGAAGAGAAGGGTGGTCAGATGGAAGGAGCGCTACTCATCGTTCATAAGCATCGGGAGACGATACAGGTGGGCTTTTGTCATCCTTCTTATACTGGGTTTCGGCATACCCGTTTACCTGCTACCAGCAAAAATACCCAAAAGCACAAACGTGCTGACACCGGCAAGGCAGCCTACCAGGTTTGAACAGTTCTACAACAAGACCATAGGCAACAACAAATTCAACCAGAAGGTAAGACCCCTTATAAACAAGTCCCTGGGCGGGTCGATGAGGCTCTTCTATGACAAGGTAAAATCAAATATCAGCTACTACTTCGGAGGAGGCGGCAGCGAGGCTGCCCGTACCATGCTCACGGTAAGGATAGGCCTCAGCCAGGAGGGCCTCACCCTGGAGAACCTCAATGAAACCTGCATGGGTCTGGAAAACATGATAGCCCGATATGATGAAGTTGAGATGTTCACCACCAGTATCTACAGCGCCAGTGAGGCAACGATGTCAATAACCTTCAAACCCGAGCATGACTATACCATCTTTCCCTATATCCTCAAGATAAGGGTTGAAGACTATATGAACGACGTAGGGAGCTACCATGTGCAGGTTTCCGGGGTTGGCACGGCATTTTCAAACCAGGTGTCGCCTGAGTACATAAGGGGAACAACAACGCTCGAGATGAGAGGTTATAACTTCGACCAGCTCGAAATGTATGCTGAAGACCTAAAGACCAGACTGCTGGCCCATGAACGTATCAAAGAGGTATTCATAATTTCGGAAAGGTCGAGCAGGAGGCTCTTTCGCAACAGGATAGCCATAGACAGTTACTTTCTTGCCGACAACAATGCCGATATCACCTCAGCCTTCACCGGGGCAATGAAGTACAGCCGTGCCGATATACCGATGTCGGGATACTTTATAAATGGAACCTGGGCTCCCGTGAAGTTAAAATCGCTGCAGGCCGACAACTGGGACCTGTGGACCGTGCTTAACGCCCCCATGACCGGGGTCAGTGACAACAATCTAAAAATGAAGGACTTCACCTCCATCACCCGCGAGATTACCGACAACCGCATTACACGGGAAAACCAGCAATATATAATTTACGTCACCTTCGATTTCATCGGCAGCACCGAACTCGGAAGGATAATCACCGACCAGCACCTGGAGGAGACCACTGCCCTGCTTCCACTGGGCTACTCCGTGGGACGATCGGGTTACATGAGCTATTGGGCCACGGAAAAGGCAAACTATTACCTTGTATTCCTGGTGATAGTGATAATATACTTCATTTGTGCCATACTGCTTGAATCACTCCTTCAGCCCCTGGCAGTTATTTCACTTATACCCGTTAGCTTCATAGGGGTTTTCCTCACCGTAAGCATCTTTAAGGTAAGACCCGACGAGGGGGCATTTGCCTCACTGATATTGCTGAGCGGACTGGTGGTTAACGCCGCTCTCTATGTCATCAACGACTTCAACAACATCATGCGGCGGGATCCGGCGGCCAACAGGAAGGTGGCCTACCTTAAAGCCTTCAACATGAAGATTGTACCAATTATTCTGACCATCATATCGACAATCGTGGGACTGATGCCCTTTCTTACCGCCGGGCGTGGGGAAAGGTTCTGGTTCCCGCTGGCGGCATGCACCATAGGCGGACTGATTTTCAACCTCGTGGGTCTGCTGATTTACATGCCGCTGTTTATAAGTATGAAGGGAATAAGGCGTAGTGACAAATAAGACGTAAAAGGCGTAGGAGGCGTAGAAGGCGTAGAAGGCGTAAAAGGCGTAGGAGGGCACAGGAAGAGATCAGTATTCGATGATCGGTAGTGGGTAAAACCCCGTAGGGGTTGGATATCAATAGAAGAGGGGTCTCCCCCCATGTAAGCGCCTCGCAGCGAATGGGGCATGGGGCATGGAGGAAAGGGTAATCGGTAATCGGTGGTCGGTAACCGGTAAAACCCCGTAGGGGTTGGATATCAATAGAAGAGGGGTCTCCCCCA
>JAVEWX010000222.1:0-3861 GCA_034004335.1 Bacteroidales bacterium
TTTATCTCAAAAATGGACAAGAACGGTAATATTACCAGTCTCCGGTGGATAGAAGGGCTAAGTTCTCCGAAGGGAATGGGGATAATCGGCGATACCCTCTTTGCTGCAGATGTTGATGAAGTAGTGGTGATGGATATCAATAAGGGAGAGATTATAAGAAAGATTCCCATTGAGGGAGCAGGAATGCTTAACGATATCACAACCGACGGCAAGGGTAATCTTTTTATTTCCGACACTGACAGAAATATAATTCATAAATACTCCGGAGGAAAGATCACCGAATGGCTTTCCGAAGGGCTGAATGGCCCGAACGGACTGCTGTGGGAAGAATCCAGGTTGCTTGTTGCCAGCCAGGGCGGAGGAGACTTTGCCACCTATGACCTGTCGACGAAAAACCGTACCCTTCTGGCTGAAAACATTGGAAGAGGCGACGGTATAGCCTTCACAGGAATACAGGGATACTACATCGTCACCGACTGGGAAGGAGAGATATTCATGGTAAATCCCGACGACACAAGGGTGTCACTGCTTAGAACAAAAGAGGCTGGCAGCAATACTGCCGATATAGAATATATAAGTGAGCTGGATCTTCTTCTGGTGCCAACCTTTTTCAAAAACACGATAGCAGCTTACACCCTGAAGCAGAAATAGTTGTTAAACCTGAATCACAAGATGAGATTAAAAGAAAAACGTTTCGTTCGACTGATCATCCCACTGATGATCTGCCTTATTCTTGCTCCTGATACCCGGGCCCAATACCCGGGCATTAATGAGGAAATAGCAAAAACCAGAAAAGGAGAGCTGGTGATAAAGGCAAAAAAAGGTAACATAATTTCCGTAGAACAGCTGAGCCATGAGTTCTGGTTCGGATGCGCGATAACCAACAGCGTTACAGGCAGCTGGATGAGCGAAAACGACAAACAACAATTCAAACAAAAATTCCTTGAGAACTTCAATTCAGCTGTCACTGAGAATGCAGTGAAATGGGATAATATGGAGAGACGAAAGGGAGAGGTCACTTACTCAGTAATTGACGGCATTCTTGAGTGGACTGAGGAAAGCGGTATCCCCCTGAGGGGACATAACCTGTTCTGGGGTGTTCCCAAATGGGTTCCCCAGTGGGTTAAGGAGCTTAACGACGAAGAACTGAGGCAGACTCTGCAGAACAGGGCAGAAACGATAACCAGGAAATATAAAGGCAGGTTCCACGAGTATGACCTGAACAACGAAATGATCCATGGCAATTACTTTGAAGAACGCCTCGGACCGGAGATAACAAAACTCATGGCCGAATGGTCTCATAACGGCGATCCCGATGCAAAACTGTGGCTAAATGACTATGATATTCTCACGGGAAACCGCCTGTCCGACTATATGACACATATCCGTACCCTTCTGAGACAGGGGGTTCCTATAGCAGGTATAGGTGTGCAGGGACATCTGCATGGGGATACCTTCGACAGGAAAGCCCTGAAAAACGCTCTCGATTCTGTCGGATCTTTCGGGATCCCTGTTCGTATTACCGAATTCAACATACCGGGCCAGCGATCAAAATATTACGAAAAAAGGAACCTGACACTCAGCCCCGGGGAGGAAGAACAGAAAGCCCGTGAGCTGACCGATTATTACAGGATCTGCTTTGCTCATCCGGCAGTGGAAGGGATCCTGATGTGGGGCTTCTGGGAAGGAGCTAACTGGATTCCCCAGTCATCACTCTATAGGCGCGACTGGACTCCCACTCCCGCAGCAGAAGCATACCGCAAACTGGTATTCAATGAGTGGTGGACCCGGGAAACTGTAACTGCCGGAAGAAAAGGCTCTGTCACAGTCCCTGCATTCTACGGAAAATACAGGGTCACCGTGAACGGTGTGAGCAGGGAGGCTGACCTTATAAGAAAAGAAGGAAAGACAGTACTGAATTTCAGGAAATAATTCCTGATAAAAAGTCCCAGGTCCCTTCTAATTCTTACTAACCGGTTTTTTGTCCTTCTATTTCACAACCACCATCTGCCTCGTGACCTTTGCCGGTCCATGACTGAGAGTATAGAAATATATTCCCTCCGGTATATTGTCAGTGTCAAATACAACAGAATAATCTCCAGCCCCGAGGGATGCATCAACAAGTGTTGAAACCTCCTGGCCGGTAACATCATATATTTTTATGCTTACGGTTCCTGCGCGAAGGACCTTGTATTCTATCTTCGTTGCCCCCGATGCAGGATTAGGATAATTCTGCAATAAGCTGAACCTCTCATCTGGCGTTGCATTAAGGTCATCTATTGCTGTCACCACTCCGAGAGCGCCGGATGGAGAAATCTGCTGTGCATAAATATCGGTTGAGCTTACAAGTTCGTTCCTGTAATCGTCCCAGGAAATTATGGCTCCGCCGTTTCCGTCAGTGGTTAAAACAGGTCCCCACTGATTTCCCGTACTATTGCACACAAGCGCACCGGAAGTGGCCCACAATAGTGCACCTGAAGGACTCATGCGCTGGGCTTTGATATTCCCGGAAGCTTCACATGTCATTATCGCCCCATGGGCCCCATCAGATATTAACTGAGGACTGCTGCCTGCAACAATGGCCACCCCGGCGGCTGTCCATTGAGGAAGGCCGCTGCTGTTGAGCAACTGTCCCCATACGATATTGGTCGTGCTTTGCCAGGTGATAATCGCCCCCCCGTTGTCATCACCAATAAGCCTGTGGAGGCCGTAGTTAGTTGTTGCGGAAGATACCTGGATACCATTATCCGCCCACTGAGCCGTTCCTCCTGAATTTACCTTCTGAGCATAAGGATGGGTTTTAGTGCCATCCCTTGTATCCTGCCATACGATTATTGCTCCTCCGGCTCCGTCACCTGCCAGCTGCGGATAGCCCTGGTCATTGGCGGCGCTGCAAATTGCCAGACTGCCTGCTCCCCAATCAAGTCCACCTGTCGAATTGACCTTCTGGACGAAGATATTCCGGTCCCCTGAAGGATAAACCCCTATCCATTTGGACCAGGTTACTATGGCACCTCCTGAGCCGTCACTGATAATTTTCGGATCATCATTGCTGACTGAAGTATAATCGTTAAGTGGTCTGCCTCCTAAACCCCACATGGTAACACCGTTAGAGCTTATACGTTGAGCGTGAATTGCATGGAATTCATTGTTGAACTCGTCCTTCCTCCAGTCTGCCCATGCAATAATCGCCCCTCCGCTCCCATCATTTGTAATTGCGGGTGAACCATGCTGATAATGAGTGGCGACGGTTCCTACTGAAACACCATCAGCTGTCCATTGAACAACACCTGAAGCATTAATCTTCTGTGCAAAGATTTCATTTTTCACATTCCTCGCATCGAACCATGCTATTATGGCTCCTCCTTGTCCATCGCCAGTTATTCGCGGAACATGGTTGCTTGAAGGATTAGTGCATATCGGAACACCTCCTGCTGCCCACTGAACCACTCCCTGTGAGTTTATCCTCTGGGCATAAATGTCGTAATTGCTGGTGGTAAGGTTGTAATTCCACCAGGCTATTATAGCACCTCCGCTGCCGTCACTCACAATGCAGTTGGCATTTTGCCTGTTAATGTCCGTTACAACAGGATTATTTATTGCCGGATCAACTGACCATTGTGCCGATGCAGTGAATGCTGAGAACCAGACCATTGCAATACAGAACAAAGCCATATGAATGGCTTTCAGATTATTAATTTTCATAGGGTTGGGGATTGGTTTACTTATTTGACTTTATCATCGATTTAAGTTCATTCAATTCGGAGCTGGCCGTTCTATCTCCTCCCCCCGGAGCCCTATCAGAGCGTTCTGCTCCTTTATTGCCGTTGTCAGCTCCGGGATAAGATCTGTGTACCTGAG
>JAVEWX010000059.1:0-18406 GCA_034004335.1 Bacteroidales bacterium
GCCGGGGAGGCTGCGAAACTGGGAGGGGACTTTGTTGCCACGGGGCATTACTGCAGAAAGGAAACCGCGGAAAGGGATGGCAGAACAATTTACAGATTGCTTGCCGGCAGAGACAAAAACAAGGATCAGAGCTATTTCCTCTGTCAGCTGAACCAGGGACAACTGGGCTATGCCATGTTCCCGCTTGGTGAACTGACAAAACCTGAGGTCAGAAGCATAGCTGCCGGCCTGGGACTGCCCACGGCGCAGAGGAAAGACTCACAGGGAATATGCTTCGTAGGCAAGGTTGACCTTCCGACCTTCCTTCAGCAGAAGCTTGAACCCCGCACCGGCAACGTTGTCGAGATTCCTGCCAGATCCTTCGGGGCAACTTTTCATACAGGCTTACCTGATAATGAAACCGGGGATGAACAACTCGATGCACTATGTTCGCCCTATTTCTTCACGCCTTCAGAAGGCAGGGTAATAGGCAGTCACAGGGGGGCTCACTACTACACCGTTGGACAGAGGAAGGGACTCAACATCGGAGGATACCGTGAACCGCTTTTCGTTTTATCAACCGATACCGGAAGTAATATCATCTATGTGGGCGAAGGGCATTCACACCCTGCGCTCAACAGGAAGGGACTGCTTGTTATGTCTGAAGACATTCACCATATCAGACCTGATATTGAGATCCATCCCGGGGAATACCGTGACTTCATGGTCAGGATAAGGTATCGTCAGCCCCTGCAGGCCGCCAGGTTGTTCAGGCGCGACAAGGGTATTTATATTGTTTTCAATGAACTCCAGAGAGGGATAACACCCGGACAGTTTGCTGCATGGTATGACGGGGAAGAGCTTATAGGTTCGGGAGTGATAGACGGATAGAACCTGACGAAAAGCACCATGCCGTTTGCAGAATGATATCTTCCGCAAACGGCATGGGCAGGGAACCGGGAAAATAAGCTTCCCGTTATTTTTTAAGGACGAGGCCCTCCCCTGTCTGGAATACCATATCCTTTTCGCTGATGTAGGGACGGTCGGTTATATGCCCCATTTCGCGGTTCATGTCAAAGGGATAGAGGTACTGGCCACCGTTAAGGTATTTGATCTTAAGCACATCGGCCGGGCCCCAGCTGGGTACTTCAATCTTCACGATGGTTCCCTTGTAGTTGTCTCCTGCTATTCCCGTTTCATAATAGCCACGGAAGAAATGGACCCTGGTCTTGTGTACCACAATGTCAAGCTTGTCAAAATCAATGCCGAACCTGGCATGCCACCCCGGATCGGTAACCTGCACCAGGGTTCTTGAGACCACAATCCTGTTGTTGTTGCCGAATAACAGGACAACGTAGCTGTTGTTAACATATTCAATGATTGCATCTGAAAGCTGAACAGGGTCACCAGAAAAAATATCCGTTGTTCCTCCCACCTTTATCGGACCGGTATGATCCCCAACCTTGAGTTGCTTATCCCTTATCATGGTAACAAATTCGGGATCGGTAAGGCTTCCAATACAAAAATTGGCGGCACCCCTCCTGATCAGTTCATTGGTGATATAGGTTGCCCCACCGGTTCTGTCACAACCGTCTGCAATGACCACAGGTAATCTTCCGTTGGCGACAGCCTCAAGGGCATGGCCGACACCATCCTCTGTGTCATATATCTCCTTGAAAACAAAATCCTTACGGTGATCCCAATAGAACCTGTTCATATCATCGGCGATTTCATCAGCCAGTGCCTGATCGCCATTTGTCACCACGAAGATGGAAGCTCCGTTATCGGGAACATCAGCATAGGCAAATCCAAAGTTAACGGATACATACACATCCTTTGCCCTGTTCTCCCATCGTCTTGCCCTCTCCATAATTTCGCGGGCAGGGTAGCGGACGGTCCCCTGGAAGAAGCTCGGGGTGATAATGCCTGGTTTCCTTGTGGCAACCACCGGCTTGTAGGTTCCCTGCATGGCCCTTATCATAACATCGGCAGCGCACTGTCCGGCGAGGCTTGCGTCATAGTGCGGAAACCGTTTCACCGAGAACACCGCATTGGCAGCATTTTCAGCAACCAGTTCCGAGTCGACACAGGCATGCAGGTCGAGTGTTACTGTAATGACTGTTTCGGGCCCGCAGATGCTTCTTACCATTCTGGCCAGCTCAGCCTCGGGGCGGGCAACACCTACCACTGCCATGGAACCATGCAGGGCGAGATGCACTCCGTCGAAAGGACCCTTATCCATCAGATCCTTCTTCATTTTTTCTGTCAGGAACACCCAGGCTTCATATGAATTCCAGCTCCTCGATGAACCGCCTTCAGGCATTCCCCTCGGTGAAGTTACTCCTACCAGGTCAACTCCGCCATATGCGACCATCCTCTCCTCAAAACCAGATATATATCCGTCACCATCACCACCTCTCAGTAACCTGTCGGTGGGTTGACCCGATGCGAGCCAGGCATCGAGACCGGCGGGATCGGGACAAAAAGTACAGGTTTCGTGGACCAGGGTGAGAACCCCGACCCGGTAGATCTTGTCGCGCGGGGGAACCTTCCTCTCAGCCAGTGACTGGGAAAAAATTGAACCTGCGGTAAAAGATAATGCCATAAATACTGCAAAAACTCTGATGTTTTTCATTTGCTTTCAGTTTTTTTGGATAAGATTCCCATTTCAAGGCTTAAAAATAGTCAATTACTGTTTCAGATGCACATGAAAAGCTGTCTATTTTCCCTGCAACATGAGGAGGGTCCTGAAAGCCTCCATCTCGGCCCTCATTGCTTCAAGATCATTCCTGAGAGAATTTATCTCATTCCTGTATGATTCAATCTGTGACTGCTGCTCCTTTACAGCCTCAACCAGTACCGCCGACATCTTGTCATAGGCAACAGACTTATAACCGTCTTCACCGGTTACAACGAACTCGGGGAAGAGTTGCTCAAGTTCCTGGGCAATAAAGCCAATATGTTTGCCTGAACCTTCTGTAACATCTGTACTCTCAACGACATCATATCTCACACCCCTGAGGTTTAGAACTTTGTTAAGTGAGCCCTCGAGGGTTGTTACATTCTTTTTATAACGGATGTCAGAGCTTGTGAGCCACTGATAACCACTTGCCACCCTGCCGTTTCCGGCAGTAATGTCGAGTTTTTCACCAGGATTAGTATTGCCAATTCCGACCCTCCCCGACTTGAAGGAGATATTATCTCCCTGATAGATAAATAAATAATTCTCGGTATGGTTAGCTCCGACGGCTCCCAGGTATGTTGATCCGGTTCGGAATTCTATGGAAGAGTTTCCCGAGGAAGCCTCCATTCTTATTTTGACTGCCCCGGCAGTATTTGCCAGGTGGAGATTGTCTGCCGGCGATGAGGTGCCTATTCCGACAGAACCACTTACGGCAAGGCCGTTGACAGGGGCGGCATTATAGGTTCCGACTGAGAGGTTCCCATTGACCCTGAGCTTCGTAGAAGCTGTTGTTGCCCCGATGCCCACATTGCCCGATCCTGTCGCAAGCCAGGCCGATTGTTGAATTCTTCCTGTTCCGAAAATATCGATGCTATAAGCCGGTGTTGAAGTATTTATACCCAGCCGGAAGCTTGATCCATCCCAATGAAGATCATTTACTGCATACAGCGCACCGCTGCCATTACCCATCAGCAGCTTGTTTGCAGTATGTGAACCCAGGCCAGTTCCGCCCCTTGCAACGGGAAGAATCCCGCCCGTTATGTCTGTTGCACTGTGAGTGTGTGACCCGATTACGACATTCTCCCATGTAGCGGTTCCGTCGGCTGTCGATGTAAGAACCTTACCGGCATCCGGACTGCCACCTCTGATGCGCAGTTGTCCGTTTACATCGAGCATCTGAGTGGGAGCGTTATGGCCTATGGCCACCCTTCCGTTTTTAAGAACGGTAAGGGCATTCGATGGTATAAGGTAAGTACCGTTTCCGACCACGAAAAGAGGGTCACTCGCGACTACTGTGGTCTTGGTTCCCTCCACTATGTTGTAATAACCGGCCACAAAGCTTCCGTATGCCTGTGCAGTATTATTTACACCGATAGCCGTTGCATTGTTACCCGTTGCCTTAACACCGTTGCCAACCGCAATAGAGTATTCACCTGAGGCCTCACCACCTGAAATGGCCGTTGAAAGCCAGGCGCTCGCTGTTCCGGATGCTATGGCAAGAGAGCCTAATCCTGATGCAGTTCCTCTTATTGCCAGGGCATTAAGGTTTGAGGCAACGCCTCCAATGGCCATTGAAGACAGTCCCTCAGCACTGCTTGACCTGCCCAATGCAACCGAATAATCACCTGAAGCACTGACCCCAATACCTGAAGCAAATGATTCGCTACCTATTGCCTTGGCATTCAACCCCATAGCCATTGACAGATCACCAGTTGCCGAAGTTGACAAAACGTAGTTATCTCCGAAGAGCCTGTCCTTCGACCCGATGGCAAAGGAACCCCTGCCTGTTGCCAGAGCACCAGCCCCGATAGCATAGGCGTCGTCAGCCTGTACTATTGCCGAATCACCAAAAGCAAATGAGTTGGCTCCATCTGCAAGGGCATCCATACCTATTGCCGTTGAATTTATTCCTGTAGCACGCGATTTATAACCGAGGGCCTGTGAATATGCACCCTCAGCCGAGGTTTCATAGCCTATCGACATTGAATTAGTACCCACCCTGACAGGGTCGGGTATCAGTACCTGTCCGGCAAGAAAGGCATTCTTCACGGGATACCATAATATCCTGGGTTCGCTCGGATCGATAACGGCAGTGGTTGCAGGCTGGATATCAAAGAAACTGCTGCCAGGGCTTTTAGACACATCAAAACCGCCTATGGCAAAACCGCCTTTAACTGCCTTGCCGCCAGTATCGTCGATGTATATTCTCACGCTGTCGGGACTGACCTTTAGGTAATCCTGAACCAAGGCCTTACTCTCGTCGAAGCTGCCAATAGCAAAACCACCCTTTACCGCCTTGGCCGGGTTATTATCGAGATATACCCTTACGCAGTCGGGCCTGACCACCATCAGATCCTGTAAGCCCTTTGACTCGTCAAAGCTGCCGATTGCAAATCCACCTTTTACCGCCTTGGTAGTACCACCACCTACATAAACCCTCACCCCCTCACTGTAAACGGCAAATACTGTCTGTCCATCCTTTCTCTTGACCTCGAAGAGAGGATCATCTGAACTGTCATCCTGTCCGGTAATAGCAAGCAGTGCATTACCGGCATTTTCTGAACCTATACTCATTGAGTTCCCGAGTACGATCGTATCACCGTGGAAGGTAAAATATCTGTCGAGAGGGGTCGACCCTGCTATCATGGCATATGGTACTGACCACAACTGGGCACCACCCATATTGTGCCAGGTGCTGTTATAATATATCCAGGTCCTGAGATATAGAGGAATTGCCGACCAGTCGATTGCTGAAAAAGCTGGAGTCGATCCGGCAGTTTTAACTGCAAGAGGGTTGCCAAAAACCAGGGTAAACATACCGCTCGGATTAGTCATTATATTATCGTGGCGCTCTTCCCATACATAATCAGTGCCTGCGGCATCCCTGGTTACCCCGATGCGCACACTCAATGTCGCAGAGGCAAGAGGATTTCCAGATTCATCAAGGGCCAGGGCCTGGTAGTTAAAACCCTGGGGAACCTGGGAAGACAAAAGATAAAAGGAAAACGACAAAAGAATGGTGATTAGTGATTTGGTTTTCATAGTGGCTCAGGTTTAGAATTCAGAGCTACAATATAAAAATAAATGGCTGAAATCCCCTGTGCGCACATCCCGATTTTTACCGATGAGCCCATTCAATTGACGAACAGGGGAAAAAATAAGTAAAGGGCAAAGCTATACCTCAAGACGGTGCAAGGTACAGGGTGCAAGGTGCAAGGTTGCTCCCGTTCGGTCGCGTGCCCGCCCGGAAAACCGGGCCCGGTTCATGACGCCGGCTGCCGGTTGCCGGACGCCGTACGTCCTGTCCTGTGTTTACCTCATCCCTTAACCTTCAGCCTCATTACCCTATAAGGATTATCAAGAAGGTTAATTTCCTGCTTTAGTTTCTTCAGCCGGGCATTTCCCGGAAACTCGATTGTGTACCTTCCCGGGTTGATGCCGTCGAGTTTCAGGATACCGCACTTGTCGGTTTTGTATCGTGCTTTAAGCAATCCGCTTTTGCTCTTTAAGATAACCCATTGATCTGCAAATGGTTTGCCCTTAGCATCCTTTATTTCAATTCTTATCCCCGCCTCTTCGAAGCGAATGATCAGGGTAAATCCTGCCAGCAATACAAAGCGTGGCATGAAGGGCCATCTCCTGTGTGGATAGAAGTCACCCCAGATAACCTGTGCTGTTTCAACAAAAATTGAAACATCGGCGGTAACAGAATCGTACATGCCCATATCAGCCACATTAACCACTACTGCGAGGTACCTGGCCGTCTCATTGGCCTTGAGTGTAACATCAAAGTAATATCCTCCCCCCGGAAGCTGTAACAATTTCACCGGGTCCAGACCGGGCAGGCCTACCCTGTCCGTCCTGTAAATCCTGTACTTCAGGAGATGAGTGAGCAGCGTCAATTCGCCTGAGATTACAATTCTGAATTTCTTTCTTTGCGAAAAAGGATTCCTGACGGTAAATGGAAATTTCGAAATGCCGGTAACCCCCAGGCCGCCGCTTGAGCCTGTTCCTCCGCTACCCTCGGGGTCAATATCATCGCCCTCGCCTCCGGTATCTCCCTGATCCCAGGGCTCTGAACTGACAAAAGTATTATTGATGTTTCGTTGTGCCTCATTATCCATATTGACAATATCCCACACATTCATATCGGGATCAGGATCCGTTCCGATCACTGCTTTGGCCCGTATGCAACGGTGCTGATCTGTTATGAAGCATACGTCGTCAACTATTACTGACAGGCCATCGGAGTAGATAGTGGAGGGATCCTCCTCGTCAGTCAGATACCCGATAATACCATCTGTTTCGGGAACCGGGATGATAATCTCCGACCCGGTTGCCGATCTCAGATTTACTTCAAGGTTCCTTGATGTACTGGTTCCGCCGCAGCCTGTCTCATAAAGGACGACACCAAGCTTAAGATGGAACATCGGGTGGGTGCCAGTGTTCCATACATTGACCTGTATGTGGTTGCGGTACTGGTAACCCGCAGTGCCGCAATCAGCAGTATCGAGTTCATAATCGTCGATATAGTCCTCTCCCGGATCGTCGACATACTCGAGAGGGTCACCTCCCGGCACCGGATGTTTAAGTTTGATATCGGGACTTTGCCAGACAGGATTACCATCCCTTATTTCAGGCCAGGGAGCACCAAGGTACTGGGTGGTGTCGGTTTCGGTTGAAAGGTAGACACAGGTGGGATTCTGGCCCGGGTCGTTGATAATCGCACCGGCGTAGGCACAGGCCTTACCGAGAGAAACCATTTCATTTCCAACAGGCTCGGTGCCGGAGGTCATTGTATCGGGGTATATCGTTGTTGTACCAACGACACTACCCACCATCCTGAAAGCACGTGTCCAGAAATGGGTGAAGGTCGATTCACCGCTAAGTGTGTCTTCCAGGGATGTCTCTCCCGAAGCACACGACAGGGTTAATGATCCTTCCAAGATTCCAAGGCTGTTCAGGAATTCATCCATCTGCCCTGCCTTGTCAATATCGAAACAGATATGAACGGATGAATTGCCATAATAGTGCTTTCTGCTGGTCATTCCCGGATCAAAACCCCTGAGTGAGGCCTGAAAAATGTTCGGAAGTATCTTTTCCGTAGGGGTGACATAATAGGTGGGATGCTTCTGGTTGAAACTCCCGTTGATGTCGATGGGATCATCAGCAACACCCGTAAAATAGAGCATAACCGTGTTCACTCTTGTTGTTCCGGGATTACTGTCGGCACACATTATGGCAAACTCATAGAATCGCTGCCTGAATTCGCTTGTATCCATAACTACACCGTCTGCCTGAGGCAGTATGGCAGGATCGTAGGTACCACCCATGTACAGGAAGATGTTTTCTTCGGGGTAGTTGCAGAAGACCGTCAGCATTTCGTAAACGGAAGCCAGGTTTCTCTGGTATTTAATATCACCGGAACCGCAATAGAGAAATGCAAATTTACTTTCACGAAAAGGAATCGGAAGTGCCATTTAAGTTACTTATTTATTTATTAGACAATAGATTATTGATGATCGACTTAAGGGATTCAACATCCTGTTTCAGGCTTTCTATCTGCACCTGCTGGGATTCAATCAGTGATTGCTGTTCCGAAATTGCCGCCAGCGCTATTACCGATATTCTTGAATAGTCAACGGCTTTATACCCATACCTGTTCTCAAATACAAGCTCGGGATAATATTTCTCCACCTCCTGTGCAATCAATCCGATCTGCCTGCCTTCCCTGAGAGACATTGCGGGCTCAGCATCGACGTTCCACGTGAAGTAGTAGGATCTTATCTTTCTGATGGCATCAAGGGTAGAGTTAAGAGGCGATATTATTGTCTTAAGCCTTTCATCCGATGCACTGGTTATGTTTCCCGTAACATTCAGGCTGCCGGAAATTTCGACCCTCGACTCAGCCTGCTTCAGGTTGCCGTATATCAGTGTAAAAGCCGTGGAACTTGAAATGTGCAGTTTTTCACTGCCATACTCGCTATTCCCGGCATTACTGCCGATGAAAATATTTCCCGAACCACTCATATTGTTCTCGCCGGCCCGGTTCCCGATATAGGTGTTATTGCTGCCCATCATGTGATTTGTACCTGACCCGACACCAAGGCAGACATTGTAGGAACCAGATTCATTCATTGTCCCGGCAAGTGCTCCGATATAAATATTGTCACCACCCGAACTGTTCTCACTTCCAGCGCTGTAACCCAGGAATGTATTTCGCAGACCGTTATTCATCCTGCCCGCCTGGTGTCCGATGAAGACATTCATATTGCCATTGGTGTTGTTCAGCCCTGTCTCATTTCCCACAAATACATTATAGGACGCATTGTTCTTGTAACCCGACCTGTAGCCGAGGAATACATTCTTCGATCCTCCTATGTTCTGAAGACCGCTCTGATACCCGAGAAAGGAGTTGTATTTGCCGGCATCGCCGACAATCTTTGTTGACTTACCGCTCTCATGGCCGATGAAGTAGTTGATCTTATCAAGCTGCATGAAGTTCTCTGACACTCCTGGTGCCGACAGGTTGGCAACCGAGAAACCCTTGGTTGAGTCGGCTACATATATCCTTGTGCTGTCGAGGGTAACCCTCATGAGTGGTTTTAGAATTCCCTTTGACTCATCGAAACCACCAATTGCAAAACCACCCTTGACTGCCTTTCCGGAGTAATCCTCGTCAATATATATTCTCACGCTGTCGGCGCTGACGGTCATTATCTCCCTGGTAAGTCCCTTGCTCATATCGAAGCCTCCGATGGCAAAGCCACCCTTAACGGCCTTTGCCGGATCCTCAGATATGTACATTCTTATGCTGTCGCCGGTGACCTTCAGGTAGTCCTGTATAGTCTGCTTGCTCTGGTCAAAGCTACCGATGGCAAAACCACCCTTGCTGGCCTTGGCGGGGTTCTGATCGATGTATACTCTCACGCAATCGGAGTTAACCACAAAATAATCCTGTACTGCCTTTGACTCATCGAAGCTGCCGATTGCAAAGCCACCCTTTGAGGCCTTGGATACCCCGTCACCGATGTTTATGCGTACCCCTTCATTATAAACCGCAAAGACAGTCTTTCCCGCTTTGTTTCTGACCTCAAAAAGGGCCTCGTCCATTAACGAGGTCTCTCCCGCCACCTCGAGTTTACTGACCGAACCTGCAAGGTCGCCGGCAGCAAATGCAAAGGGAACGCTCCACAGAGACGAAGTACCCATATCGTAAAAAACAGAATTGTAGGTAATTCCGGTCCTCAGGAACTTTCCGGGCTTACTCCAGTCAATATCACTGAAGTTCACTATTGTTGATGTTATCAACCTGACACCTGTTCCCACAACAAGTGAAAATAAACCATTGTCGTTGGTAAATACCGGTGAATGAAGCTCCTCCCAGAGGATAGTATCCGGACCTACCGAAGACAATATTGTCATCTTAACCTCTACCTGTTGCGATACTATAGGCCCACCGGCTCCGTCACGTGCCAGTGCCTGGTAATTGATTCCCTGCGGCACCTGGGCATCAAGCGTAACACATGTTATCGTTGTCGCAACCATCAGAAGAAGCAGTAGCCTCTTGATCTTCCGGAACATATGCTGCTCATGGCAGCGATTGCTTTTCAGGCGGATCACTATTGATTTCATTGCATTTGGAATTAGTTTATCAGACATTTTAACTGAAATTCAATGAAAAGTTATGAATTTCGCAAAAACAAATCAAGTATTTAATAATATTTAGATCTGGTAAGGGGGGTACTTATCCTGATGCCGGCTATCTCAAGTGATCAATTACTTATTTATCGGCAACATTTTGCCTGTTATCAGATGTTATTACTAATTTTATGGAGAATCATTAATCAAAGACACTGAGCTATGAAAAATCTTCCGGTAACATTCAGACTGCTCATCATAATACTGGTGAGTCTTCTTCCCTTGGAACTATTCTCCCAGGTAAAGGGTAATGCCAATGATTTTCAGCCGGTTGTCGGCCAGGGGGGGAAAGATGTGGTTTGGGTTCCCACGCCCCAGGAGCTGGTTGACAAGATGCTTGACATAGCAAAGATTACAACAAAGGATCTTCTGATTGACCTTGGGTCGGGTGATGGCAGAACAGTTATTACAGCCGCCAAGCGTGGAACCAGGGCCATAGGAGTTGAGTATAATCCCGAAATGGTTGCTTTGTCTGAGCGAAATGCGGCACGAGAAGGTGTCTCAGGGAAAGCCGAGTTCCTGACAGCAGATCTGTTTGAATATGATTTCTCGAAAGCTACGGTCATAACCATGTTCCTTTTGCCCGACATCAATATAAGGCTTCGTCCAATAATTCTGTCAATGAAACCCGGAACCAGGGTGGTTTCGAATACATTCACAATGGGAGAATGGATACCCGATGATACGGTCGATGTTGAGGAGGTAACCATTGCGTGGCACACAGCCTATATGTGGATTGTGCCTGCAAGGGTTGAAGGCAGATGGGCACTTCAGTCAGGCGGGGAAATCACCCTGTTCCAGGAGTTCCAGATGCTGAAGGGTGAGGTTTCCGAAAATGGTGAGACTCACCCTGTGGTATACGGCAAACTCGTTGGTGATGAAATCTCTTTTCTTGCAGGAGACGTGCATTACAAGGGGAAGGTAGATGGCAACAAGATAACCGGCACCATTACCGAGGGAGAAAACATAATACCCTGGACGGTGACGCGCGCGGAGCGCTGAGACTTCCTGTCAGTAAGTTGCTATTTCACTGAGGACAAGAGCATTATCCTGATAGCTTCCATTTCCGCTTTCAGCTTATCAAACTCCTGCTGCCGGGTCTTAAGCATTTCTACCTCTGAACTCAGAGCATCAATGATTTTCTGCTGCTCCTTGACGGCTTCTACCAGCACGGATGTTAACGAACTGTAGTCCATCGATAACAGTCCTTCAGATTCCTTAACTGCTTCAGGGACAATAGTCACAACCTCCTGGGCCAGAAATCCTATATGCTTTTCCCTGTCAAACCTTTCACCGTCGATCCACTCGAAACTCACACCTCGCATCGCCAGCACCTTGTCAAGGGCTCCGCTGATGGAAGCAACATTCTTCTTGAGGCGCGCATCACTTGCAGAGTTCCATCCTGATATCCCGCCGGCATTGCCATTCACGTAGAAGGCATAGCCTGCAGGTATGTTCTCACCCTTTATTGCAACCCCCTCATTATAGAAATCACCATATATCAGGGTCTTGACATCAGAGTTTGCAATATAAAGCTTATTGGAACCGCTCTTTCCGTAACCTGCATTATACCCTATGCAGACATTTCCAAAGGTCAGTTTATTGGTACTCCCTCCTCCGGCATAATTACCAACAAAAACATTATAATCACCTGAGCCCTCAAAACCCCACCTTGAACCTGCGCCGGAGCCGACAATTGTATTATGACTGCCCTGTACATTACGACCAGCATCAACACCTATTATTGTTGTATTATAACCTTCAGATGTTCCGAAATCATTTGTGCCGGTACGGTCGCCTATCAATACATTGTCGTCGCCATTGAAATTACGGCCGGCTTCGTTGCCGATCAGGGTACTGTTTGTGGTGTTGAGAGAATTTTCGCCTGAAAGGTAACCTATAAAGATGTTGTTATAGCCTCCTGTAACACCATAGCCACTCCTGTTTCCGAGAAGTACATTATTGTTCCCTGTCAGCAATGAGTAGCCTGCCTCCACACCCATGACCAGGTTATCAGAACCGGTCTGCACGAAATTTCCCGCCTGGTTGCCGATAAAAATGTTGTTATTGGCAACATCAGTACTGAACTTCACCGCATGACCAGCCTTGTTGCCTATAAAGATATTGTTGTCGCCTCCATAAAAATAGTTCCCGGAATAAGCGCCAATCATTATGTTCGCATTACCTGAGTTGAATCCGTAACCGGCGTTTGCACCGAGAAAGGTATTCTCATACCCCGAGGTATTGAATTTCCCGGCATTATAGCCCAGGAAAACATTCCTGTACCCATTATAATTGCTCTCACCGGCGGTATAACCCATGAAGAGGTTGCCTCCACCCCTGTAGGTTGATGCCCCCGTCCTGTATCCAAAAAATGTATTGTAGTCGGCATCGGCAGAGAAACCCGACTCATAGCCGATCATTGTGTTATAGTCGCCCGAGAGGTTTCCGTAACCGCTTGTATAGCCGATGAAAGCATTGAACTTGCCGTCAATGTTGGAATAGCCGGCCTGATGACCAATGAAGTAATTCTCAGGCGTCAGATCCAGGAAGTTGTTGACATCTGATTTCCCCTCATCAAAGCTGCCGATTGCGAATCCCCCCTTGCTGGCTTTGGTGTTGCTGTTGACATTTACCCTGGTGCTGTCGTCGGTTACCCTGAGGTATTCCTTCACGACACCTTTTGCCTCATCGAAACCTCCAATGGCAAATCCCCCTTTCGATGCTTTAACCTCTGGTCTGTCATCGATATACATTCTTATGCTGTCGCGATTGATTATCAGGTAATCACGAAAGGTTGACTTCTTCTCGTCAAAACCGCCGATTGCAAAACCGCCCTTCGACGACTTCCCTTCTGTTATAGGGATATTGACACTGACTCCGTCATTATAGACAGCGAAAACGGTCTGGCCATCCTTTCTCTTTACCTCGAAAAGCGGTTCTACAGCCATAATGTCATCACCCATTACCGAGAGCCTGGTTCTTCCCGGTTCGTCTGTTCCTATTCCGACATTATTCATGATAATGACCGAACTGCCTTTGATCATAACCGGGTTTCCCTCCAGCTCCAATGCCTTGTCAGCCACCATGGAGTAAGGCACGCTCCACAAGCGGGTATCACCCATGTTCATCCAGTCACCCTTGAAACTTATACGGGTTCTAATATACCGACGACCGGATACCCAGTCGATATTGTCGAAGGTTAAAATCAGTCCTCCGGTTCTGGTTCCCTGTCCGACAACCAGGGAGAAGAGTCCATCCCTTCCTGTTGTAACCTGGTGTTCCTCTATCCAGAGGAATTCCTCCCTTTCAATGTCTGAAAGGATACTAATTTCTATAACCAGATCAGTCATAGACATGATTACCCCATCTCCATCCCTGGCAAGAGCCTGGTAATTAAAACCCTGGGGAATCTGGCCAACGGAGTTTCCAGCCAAAAATAATACCATCGCCAATGTAAACAATCCTTTTTTCATGATATCTCTATTTTATGATTATTCAGAACGAATTTAAAGATTCCCGTCAGACTGGCCCCCGGAATCCTTCTTTCAACAGAATTTCCCAACCTGTCGACAGAGGACTCTGTCCTCAGAATCCCGACAGCCGCCTTGCACTGTCTTTTGTCTTTTGTCTTTTGTCTTTTGTCTTTTGTCTTTTGTCTTTTGTCTTTTGTCTTTTGTCTTTTGTCTTTTGTCTTTTGTCTTTTGTCTTTTGTCTTTCCCATTACCAATTCGCTTCGAGGCTCTCAGATGAGGGGAGAGATGCTCCTATTCTATTGATATCCAACCCCTACGGGGTTTTACAGATCACCGAACCGAGACCGGCAACAGCCGGGCGAGCTCACGATCGAAGGGAGTTATACCGATTACCGATTACCGATTACCGATTACCGATTACCGATTACCCCATACCCTTTCTGCTTTTATCATTAGTCTCACCTAACCACCGTAATATACCAGTTCATTCCCGTGTTATCAAGGGGTATCGATGTTGTATTCCTGAATGAGACAGTAACCTCTCCTGGTGCCGATACCCTTGCATAGGCAATAACAAGACCATCCGTCATACTCATTGCCGGTGATATCATCACACTGGCAGCGGTGCTTGCATTTGGCACAGCAAAGGTCTCTATATATGAACTATTTGCCGGTATTGAAGGAAGGTCCTTGTTTACCGTTGCCTTCACAATAGCATTCAGGTTGGTTCCCTGGGTACCCAGCCTGAAAGTTCCGTTAACCTCAAAGTTAGCCGATACCGGCAAACCATTTATTGCAACCCTGTCATTTGTGAAATCTCCGCCAATAAGTGGCGTTGAGGAGTTTGAGTTCTCAATATAGAGCAATCCTGAACCAGTCTCTTCTTTACCTGCCTCAAAGCCGATAAAAACATTGGAACCTCCTGTGCCGTTGCCCGATCCGGCACGAATCCCGATCATGACGTTGTTATTGCCTCCGGTCTTGCTTTCAGCTGCCTGTGCTCCCAGGAGAACATTCATGTCTCCCCCCTGCATCTGACCACCGGCATTTCTGCCAATGAAGGTATTGTATACTCCCGACACATTTTTCTGGCCTGCCAGATTACCGATATATACATTGCTCTGACCGGTTTCATTGTAGCGGCCCGCAGAGTATCCCAGGAATACATTATAGTTGCCCGGATAACCTGCCGGTCCGGTTCCGATATTCTTCTCACCGGCAAAATATCCGATGAATACATTATAGCATCCCTCAGTATTGCTGACTCCGGCATTGTTACCCATAAATACATTATCCTTTCCCAGCGTGTTGACCTTACCTGAGCTGTTTCCCAGGAATATGTTCTCCGATCCCGAGGTATTTGAAGAACCTGCAAGGTTGCCGAGGAAAACGTTATTCGATCCGGAAATGTTCTTCATCCCGCTGCGGTAACCGATAAAGGTATTGCTGTTACCGTTATTGTTGTCTCTTCCGGCCGACCTGCCGATGAAAACGTTGTAACTGCTCCTGGAGTTATATCCTGCGCTGTCGCCCATCATCACATTGTTCCCCCCAATAGTATTTGAGAATCCTGCCAGGTAACCAAGAAATACGTTGCTCTGTCCCGACAAATTGGACCTGCCGGAACTGTACCCCAGAAATACGTTGTTGTTACCTCCCTGGTTGCTCCTGCCCGATTCAAACCCAAGAAAAACGTTGTTGGAACCGACTGAATTATCCATTCCTGCTTCAAATCCGAAGAATGAGTTGTACAGGCCGGTTGTAATATTCGTGCCGCTGTTATGCCCGATGAAATAATTCTCGGGAGTCAGAACCGTGAAGGCTCCTGCCCCGGCTTTCAATTCATCGAAAGTGCCAATTGCAAAACCTCCCTTAGAAGCTTTTGAGGGGTTGTTTGATACATACATCCTGATGCTGTCACCACTTACCTTCAGGTAATCCTGTATTAACTTCTTCGATTCATCGAAACTACCTATAGCAAATCCGCCTTTTGAAATCTTTGCCGGATTCTCATCAATGTAGACCCTTACGCAATCGGAATTAACCACAAAATATTCCTGGTATCCTTTAAGTTCATCGAAACTACCTATGGCAAATCCGCCTTTGACAGCCTTTGTCAGACCATCATCAACATACACCCTTACACCCTCATTGTAAACTGCAAATACGGTCTTTCCCGATTTGTTGCGAACCTCGAATAGGGCTTCATCCATATTATCAGTATCACCTGTAACTTCAAGTTTTCTGAGTGACCCCGCAATATCTCCTGCGGCAAATGAATAGGGTACACTCCAGAGAGACGAGGTCCCCAGATTGTAAAAGACCGACTGATAGGTGATACCCGTCCGGAGGAATCTTCCCGGAACACTCCAGTCGATATCGCTGAATAACAAGACACCTGAGGTAACCTGCCGGACACCTGCTCCCAGTACTACCATGAACAGGCCACCCGGGCTGGTCATTACCCCTGAATGAATCTCCTCCCATAAGATTGTATCAGGGGCCAGAGAGGCCAGTATCGTCAGCTTTACATCAATCTGCTTCGACATCAGGGGCTCACCTGCCCCGTCCATAGCCAGTGCCTGATAGTTGATTCCCTGAGGCACCTGGGACTGCAGAGGAGTTTGCGAAAAAACTATAATTAAGAGAACGATAATCCCTCGAGGGAAACAAGTCAGACCTGACCGGATGGTCATATTTTCTCTTTCCCGACTGATAAAAACTTTCATAGTTTCAGGTTTTTCTGGTTTCTATTTTTGATAATAAGCACGGAATGACGGGATTTCTACTGTCAGGTTGGACGATGGCAATATTGCATCATACATATCGCAGTAAATATGAAAATTCTGAGAATAATGAAATGAAAAGATACAAACAATTGCATTACAACGCAATTGATTTTGACCAACAATCATTTTCAGGTGACAAAATACTATCTACAGTACAGATTCGGTTTTCCGTAAGAACCTGGTCATTACCTCTTACCCGATACCCTAATTTCAGGATAACCTGTTTCTGTAGTCCTCATAATCGAACTCCCTGACAAGCCGGAAAGATCCGTCAGCCTGCCAGATACCTATTGCCGGATGTGCAACCCCGTTAAATGTGGTTGTTTTAACCATCGTGTAGTGAATCATGTCGAGAAAAATAATCCTGTCGCCGGGTTCCAGTTCGTGATCGAATGACCAGTCGCCGATGAAATCACCGGAAAGACAAGAGTTGCCTCCCAACCTGTATACCGGTTTGCCAGGCTGCGGATCAGTAGCACCAATAATTGCAGGCTTGTATGGCATCTCAAGGCAGTCGGGCATGTGGGCGGTAAAGGAAACATTAAGCATGGCCGTCCTTATGCCTGCGTTCTCCACAATGTCTTCCACGGTTGCCACAAGTTCGCCTGTTTCCCAGGCAAATGCACTACCCGGTTCAAGTATAACATGCAATCCATGCCTCCTCCTGAAATTCTTCAACAGGCTAGTCATGTGATCGCTGTCATATCCTTTCCTGGTTACCAGATGTCCCCCCCCCATATTGATCCATTTCAGTGAATGGAAGAACCTGCCAAATTTATCCTCAACAACGGCCAGTGTTCTTTCGAGGACATGAGAGTCCGATTCAAAGAGAACATGAAGATGCAATCCCTCAATACCTTCAGGCAGTCTGTCTCCCAGCCTGTCAGCGGTTATTCCAAGCCTTGAACCCGGACTGCAGGGATTGTAAAGACCCTGTGCAATTTCAGAGAATTCAGGATTAATGCGCAGACCGGTGGATATTTCCTTCCCTGAATGCCTTATCCCGGGATAGAATTTTTCATACTGGTTCAGCGAGTTGAAGGTAATATGGGAACTGTATCTCATTATCTCATCAAACTCCCGTTCATCATAAACAGGTGCGTACGTATGAGCCCTTACTCCCATCTCCTCGAAACAAAGGCGGGCTTCTGCCAGGCTGCTGGCGGCCGCACCGGCTACATATTCACGTATTATCGGGAAGACGCTCCACATGGCAAAGCCCTTGAAGGCGAGTATGAACTCAGTGTCAGAGTCACGGGCAATGGAGGTTATCTGGTCAAGGTTCCTTCTCAGGCGGCTCTCCTCTATCACATAGCACGGAGAGGGAATTATGTTGTAGTTGACAGGCATCAGGGTTCAGGGTTCAGGGTTCAGGGTTGTGCAACCGCAAATACCGGTCACCGATTACCGGTTACCGGTTACCGATTACTACAGCTCCAGGTCAACGTCATGCTGTTCCACCCATGGCAATCCCAACAGGTTAAGCTGCTCCATGAAGGGGTCGGGATCAAATTGCTCAACATTGAAAACTCCCGGTTTCCTCCATAAACCCTTCAGGTACATCATAGCCCCTATGGCTGCCGGAACGCCGGTAGTATAACTGACCGCCTGGGTTCCCGTTTCACGGTAAGCCTCCTCGTGGCTGCAGTTATTGTAGATATAATATGTTTTCTCCTTACCATCCTTCATGCCTCTAATCCTGCATCCTATTGAGGTCCAGCCCTTGTAGTTTTCTCCAAGGTCTCCGGGATTGGGAAGCACAGCCTTAAGGAACTGTA
>JAVEWX010000060.1:0-18288 GCA_034004335.1 Bacteroidales bacterium
CCGATCTCTCAGACAGCATGGTGAAAAAGTTTTCTTGCATAGTCCAAGGAAGCTCTTCTCATCCATTTCATTCTCCAGGGTGCCTACACAGCCGAGTCCTGCACCCTTCCACTCATTGAGAAGAGGGTACAGGTCGAATGCCGGTTCCTCGTAAGGATGTACCGTCAGCAATGCCTTCACAACCTGACCGGTCAGAAACGAGGGTAATATCGTCTCAAACCTTGCTTCCGGCTCTGAGTGCATCTCTCCCTTTTCTCCCACGAAGGGGCTGCTTTCATCACTACCCCTGAAACTGCCGGAACCTTCAGCGTGAAAACCACACCTGTCATAGTTGCCAATATGTCCTGCCCCTGCACTGAAAATGGCATCGCGCACCCTATCCAGATGATCATGGGGTACAAATGTTACCAGCTTGACCAGTTTGTCCCTTACGGGTGAAAGCACCTCAACATCTTTCAGTCCCAGTCTCCCTGCCATTCCGAAACTTACGCCACCATGTACTGAGTCGAGACTTGTATGTGCAGAATAGATTGTTATCCCTTTCTGCAGTGCACTCATCACTATCCTCTCCGCGGGTGTACCCGTGGAGACCCTCTTCAGAGGGAAAAAAATAACTGGATGATGCGATATAATAATGTTGCACCCATGCTTAAAAGCTTCATCCACAACATCTTCGGTAACATCAATCGTCAACAGTGCGGCTACTGCCTCGTCGTCGGGATTTCCGGCCTGCAAACCGGAATTATCATAGCTCTCCTGCAGTGCAGGGGGTATCTGTCGATCGAGGTATCTCAGGATATCTCCAGTCTTCATAGCCGGGCTCAGAATGAATCAATCAGTTCAACCAGCATTGCCCTTATTTCCCGGAGTTTTTCAGCAGCCTCCAGTTTCTGGTCCACATCAGGTTCACCGCCTGAAAGTACCCTCCTGGCACCATCGAGAGTCATCCCCTTCTCCTTGAGAAGAAAATGTATCTTCCTGAGATTGTCGATATCGGCCTGGTAGAAGAGCCTGTTCCCCTTGTTGTTCCTCTTTGGCTTCAGTATGTCAAACTCCCTTTCCCAGAAACGTACCGTCGACACCGGTACTTCAAGGATATTTGCTGCTTCGCCGATAGAGTAATAAAGTTTCTCCACCTTTTTTTCCTTATAGGGCATAGTATCTTTATTTAAGTTTGATCACTCCCTCTTCTGAAAGCGAAATTAAGGAATCAGGGAAATCGAGGGCCATCAGCTCACGAATTTTTTTTATAACCCTGCCTTCGGGGTCATACCTTACCCCTTCACCCCTTATCTGTATGGCAGGCACTATCCTTCCTGAAACAAACCTGCCTCCGGCATCAACCTCTATCATGGCAACCGGGGCCAGCCCGTTCGGTCCCGATATATTAAACCTACTGTATGTCAAGAAGTTGCCAAGACTGTAGGCAATAAACCTGTCGCGGTAGATGTCTATTGCCCTGGGGACATGCGGTCCGTGACCAAAGACCAGGTCGGCACCGCTATCAATCATCAACCGGGCTATCTCGTAAACATTGCCCCTGTTTTCGCCTGCATATGACTCCTCGGTACGCGGTACCCTCTGGTGGTCGGCACCCTCTCCTCCCCCATGGAATGATGCTATCACTATATGGCAGGTATCGGCAAGATACCCTACAACCCTTTCGATTTCCTTCCTGTCGGTCAGGTTAACCGTTCCCTTGTTCGGAGCAAAGGCACAGAATCCGATCAGGAGAGTGTCAACATTGAGAATCTTCCATGGAGCCTCAACAAGTCCCGCATAGTTAATACCCAGCGAATCAAGCAGGTAAATGGTTCTCCTTTTGCCAGGTTCACCGAAATCGCCTATATGGTTATTGGCCAGGCTTATTATGTCGAAGCCGGCATCCGCCAGCAGATGCGAATATGCCTCAGGTATTCTGAAAAGATAGCATATTGTTGTATCCCTGCACTGTTTGGCAGGTTCTCCATTGTCAAGGAAGCTACCCTCGAGGTTTCCGAAGGTAACATCAGCTCCGGCAAGTGTATCGGCAAGGGTACCGAAAAGTGAGCTGACCCTCGATGCCGGAGGCAGGAATGATGCCGAAGGGAATGAGGTTCCGGGCATTATGTCACCAACGCCTGCAATAACAATTCTCCTGGCTGTGGTATCAGAAATGCAGGAGGCATCAGGTTTTCTTCCGGGAATCGCAAAGATACCGGCAGGGTGAAGCAATAATCCGCAAAAGAGAGATAACGGGATAAGAGATAACAGTTTGATCATGGCCTGCCGGTAAATCTAATCAAACGACTGGCCGGTCTTGGCAGCAAGGTCAACCATTCGTTCATATTCCTCAGGTGTCAGGTCATTGAAATAATAGTTAACCGGATCTACCGTTCGTCCGTTGAGGTGTACCTCATAATGAAGGTGCGGCGCCAGCGACATTCCCGTGTTACCGACAAAAGCGATCACTTCACCCCTTTGGACCTTTTGTCCCTTTCTTACATTGAACCTGTCGAGGTGGGCATAGAGGCTTTTGTACCCGAATCCGTGGTCGATGACAATATAATTGCCATAACCGCTCTTCGAGGTTATAAGCTGTGATATGACGCCATCGCCCGTGGCATACACTTCGGTTCCCGACGGAGCGGTAAAATCCATACCCGCATGGAACTTGATGATCTTGTAGTAGGGATGTATTCTCGGTCCGTAGCCTGAAGCGGTGCGGGTAAGATCCCTGTTTGATATAGGCATGATGGCGGGAATACACCTTACCATCTCCTCCTTCTCCCTGGTCAGGGCAATAAGCACATCAAACGATTTCGACTGGGAATAGATTCTTTTCCTTATCTTGTCAAGTCGTCCGGCGGTTTCAATTACAACATTGGAATTATCAAATCCCTCAAGGTCCCTGTACCTGTTAAGTCCCCCGGCACCTCCTTCCCGGTATGACACCGGGAGAGGCTCGGCCCCGAAGATGGCACGGTAGAGATTATCATCGGTTGTCTGGAGATGGCTCAGGACCTCCTCCATATCTCCCATTTCGCGGTTAAGCAGGTCATATTGTATTGACATCTGGGCCAGTTCCCTCTTGAGTGCCTTTTCCTTCGGGGAGTCAAAAAATGCCGCAAAGATCACCCAATACAGTGCAGCAATCATGACCGATCCTACCAGAAAGGCCAGAAAACGCATCAGCAAAGCCCCTATTCCGAGTGTTATCTTATCGAAACTGAGGGATTCGGGATTGAACTTGTACCTGGTCTTCGCCATAACCCTGCAAATATAACCAATTCCGGAAAATTCATCACTATGAACCGGTCAATGGTGCCAGGAAAAACATATGGGAGGAGCTGCCGGCAGAACAGCTTAGTTGTAGTTGGTTCCGGCACTCAGGGTTTTTATCATTTCGAAGTATTCCTCTTCGGTGAGGTCCCTGTTGAAGTAATGCAAAGGATTCGCAACCTTGCCGAACAGGTCGATCTGGTAGTGAAGGTGCGGGCCTGAAGAGATTCCGGTAGTACCTGACAGCCCTATCAGTTCTCCCCTTCTGACACTCGTTCCCCTTGTGGTCTTTACCTGGCTGAGGTGCCCGTAAGTTGTCCTGAATCCATAACCATGATCGATGACCACATAATTGCCGAAACCACCAGAGCTCCAGCCGGCTTCGATAACAGTTCCAGCGCCTGTAGCATATACCGGTGTGCCTATCGGACACCGGAAATCCTGCCCGTGGTGCCATTGCGGATTGCCATGGACGGGGTGGACCTCCCTGAATTTGAGGCCGTCGCCCAGACGGAAGCTGACGTTAACCGGACTGATCATCGGAAGGTATTCCATCTGCCTCTTCCATTCTGTTGTCCGTTCATTAACAACCTCGAAAGACTCAGCCTGTAACCGCGACATCAACTCTATCTCGTCCATCTTCCTTCTCATCGAAAGGAGCAGGTCGCTGTTCATGAACCCCAGGAGGTCACTGTGCCTTTCAATACCCCCGGAAGCCATCTGCCGGAGGTAGCCAGGCAGAGTGTCCATCTTAAGGACAGGCCTGTAACGCCTGTCGTCAGAAAGTCTCAGATCGCCAAGATGTTCGATGGTTCTGTCCATATTTCTCTCCAATACCATGAGGTCAAGCCTGGCAGTCTCAATCTGGTTCATCAGATGAATCTCCTTGGGGGAGCCGACGTAAGTGACAACCAGATGTCTGTATAGCAGGAAAAGCACAATTGAGCCGGCAAACCAGAGAGTGAAGCGCAGCATCTTTTTCCCCGGAGCAGTTTTCACTTTCCGGTACTCAAGGTTGTCACTATCGAAAAAATATTTACCTTCCCTTAACGGCACTGGTCTTCTGAGGTTTTTTTTGGGTCAGGAAGCAAAATAAAGCTAAATAAATTAATTTTACAAGCCATTTCAGTAAGCTTTTTACAGGGCAGGTAATTTTTTTGTTATGGATGGATCGATGACAGCAGGCGAAATCAGAAGGGCTTTTCTTGATTTTTTCTCGGATAAGGGGCACCGGATAGTTGCTTCTGCCCCGATGGTTATCAAGGATGATCCATCCCTGATGTTCACAAATGCCGGCATGAACCAGTTCAAGGACATATTCCTGGGTAACAGTCCGGTGATCCATCCCCGGATAGCCAATACACAGAAGTGCCTGAGGGTTTCAGGCAAGCACAACGATCTGGAAGAGGTAGGGCACGACACCTATCACCACACTATGTTCGAAATGCTGGGCAACTGGTCATTTGGTGACTATTTCAAGAAGGAGGCAATAGAATGGGCATGGGAATTTCTTACCGGGGTGCTGGGTCTTCCTGCCGACAGGCTTTATGCAACAATCTTCGAGGGAAATCGCGCTGAAAAGATCGAGCGTGACGACGAGGCGTTCAACTGCTGGAAAGGCTGTTTTGACGACCCTGAAAACAGGATACTGGAAGGTTCAAGGAAGGACAACTTCTGGGAGATGGGTGATACCGGCCCCTGCGGGCCCTGCTCGGAAATACATATTGACCTCCGCGACGGGGAAGAAAGGAGGAGGGTTCCGGGCCATAAGCTTGTTAACATGGGCGATCCGCGGGTTGTTGAAATATGGAACCTCGTTTTCATACAGTACAACCGTAAGTCGAACGGGGAGCTTGAAGTGCTCCCGGCCAGGCACGTCGATACCGGGATGGGGTTTGAGAGGCTGTGTATGGCCGTTCAGGGAAAGAAATCAAATTATGATACCGACGTTTTCAGTGGCATAATCAGCGAGCTGGGTGCCATAACGGGCAAAAAATATGGCGCCGATGAAAGCAGCGACATTGCCATGCGGGTAGTTGCCGACCACCTCAGGGCTGTTGCCTTTTCAATAGCCGACGGACAGATTCCCTCAAACAACAGGGCAGGTTATGTCATAAGACGTATACTGAGAAGGGCCGTGCGGTACGGCTATAACAGTCTCGGTATGCAGGAACCATTTATTTTCAGGCTGGTTGCGGTTCTTGCCGATGCCATGGGAGAGACATTCCCTGAACTTATCTCAGGCAGGGAGCAGATAGCCCGCGTAATAATGGATGAAGAGTCAGCCTTTCTGAGGACTCTCGGGAAGGGCCAGCGACTCATCGAGAAGGAAATCGCTGATCTCAGCCGGTCGGGGAACAAAACACTTGCCGGTTCCGTGGCCTTCGAACTGTACGACACCTACGGGTTCCCCCTTGACCTGACACAGCTCATACTCCGTGAACACGCGATGGATACCGACACTGCCGGATTTGAAACCTGCATGAAGCAGCAGCGCGACCGTTCGCGCGAGGATGCAGCTGTTGATACCGACGACTGGGTGGTGGTATCTGATGGCGACGAAACAGTATTCACGGGTTATGACCGCACCAGCGACAATGTCAGAATACTCAGGTACAGAAAGATTAAATCAAAGAACAAAGACAGTTATCACCTGGTCTTTGACCGGACACCCTTCTATGCAGAATCGGGAGGACAGGCAGGTGACAGCGGAATTCTCAGGTCGGATGACGAGACAATCAGGATTCTGGATACCATTAAAGAGAACAATCTCATAATTCATATTACCGATAAGCTCCCCTCCGATCCCGGGGCTCTCTTCCTGGCGGAGGCAGATGCCATCAGGCGCGACCTCACCGAGAATAATCACAGTGCCACGCACCTGCTTCACTTTGCTCTCAGGGAGGTGCTTGGGAACCATGTGGAACAGAAGGGGTCACTGGTAACCGCCGACCGTCTGAGGTTTGACTTCAGCCACTCCTCGAAGTTAACCAGTGAGGAGATAGCAAGGGTGGAAGAGAGGGTAAACCAGATGATAATGCAGAACATAAGCCGCGACACTCACAGTGACGTTCCAATGGAAAAGGCAAAGAAAATGGGCGCCATGGCACTGTTCGGCGAGAAATACGGTGACAGGGTTAGGGTGATAAGTTTCGGACCCTCAGTAGAGCTATGCGGTGGGACCCATGTTCACAGCACCGGCAAGATCGGCCTTTTCAAAATAGTGTATGAAGGCGCCATAGCGGCAGGTATCAGAAGGATAGAAGCCGTTACCGGTGACAAGGCTTTGAATCATATAAACAGGAAACTGGAAAGCCTTGAGGAGGTGTCACGGATTCTCGGAAGTACCGGCAATGTCTCTGAAGCAGCCACCAGGCTCATTAACGAAAATCAGTCCCTGAGGAAAGCCCTTGAGAGGCTTCAGTCACAGATGGCCACGGTATTGGCCGGGAGGATCCTTTCGGACAGCATTGTTGTGGGCGAGGTAATGTTCATGGCTGCCAACCTCGGTTCAGAGACTGTCGACATGCTTAAGAGTATCGCTTCAATAGTCAGGTCGAAACACGATAACGCCATCCTTGTCGCCGGAGCAGCCGACAACGGAAAGCCTGCCCTTGTGGTGATGGTCAGTGACAGATTGGCGGCGACAGGAAAAATAAATGCTGTTAACATTATCCGGGAGATAGCTCCTGAAATAGGCGGTAGCGGAGGTGGACAGCCCTTCCTGGCAATTGCAGGCGGGAAAGAAACTGAAGGCATCGACAGGGCTGTGGAAAAGGCCGGAAAACTGGTCAGAAACCTCTTCTGACTTCCCGGTCGAAAATCATCAAACAACCCTGATTGGCTATAGTGCTGATATTCTGTTATATGACATGTTTCATGTTATATAATCCAAAAATCATTTCATTTTGTTCCAAAATTTATTATTAGAATTGCAGGTTAATAAACCTGAAAGCACTATGGAAATTACCAGAACATTTGACATCGTCACACTGAACTGCGAAAAGTACCCCAGGAAAGACATGTACGGGGGTCTCGTTGACAAGAGCTGGAAGACATACTCAACCGAAGAGGTCAGGAGGAACATTGACCTGGTAAGCATGGGGCTGATGGCCCTGGGACTGGATAAGGGTGACAAGGTTGCCACTATTACTGGCAATAAGCCTGAGTGGAACTTCGCCGACATGGGCATGGCACAGGCCGGGATTATACATGTACCCATTTATCCGACAATCACATCGGAGGAGTACGACTACATTTTCAAACATGCCGAGGTTAAAGCGGTCATTGTAGGTAATAAACTTATATACAATAAGATAAAAGATATTGCCGAGAAGAATAAAAACATAAGGCATATCTTCTCATTCGACATGGTTGAGGGTGTCAGGAATTTCAGTGAGATAATCGGGGAGGGGGAAAGGAACGAGTCCGCCCTGCGCGACAAACTTGAGTCGACGAGGAATGCCATAAGGCCGGAGGAGCTGGTCACAATTATCTACACCTCAGGCACCACAGGCAACTCAAAAGGGGTAATGCTGTCCCACAGTAACCTTGTCATCAATGCCATCGAAACTTCAAAAGCTCATGAATTCGGCTATGGTTACAGGGCTCTGAGCTTCCTGCCCCTGTGCCATGTATACGAAAGAATGGTCAACTACCATTTCCAGTACAAGGGACTCAGTATCTACTACGTAGAGAACCTTGGCATGATCACCGATGCCATGAAGGAGATCAAACCCCATATCTTCAATACTGTTCCACGTCTTCTGGAAAAGATCTACGACACTATCATAGGCAAAGGCAAGAACCTTCCCTATATCAAGAAACAGATATTTTTCTGGGCCGTGAACCTCGGCATGAAGTACAAACTTGAGGGCAACAGTGCATTTTATAGATTCAAACTGGGCATTGCCCGGAAGCTGATCTTCAGCAAGTGGAGGGAAGCCCTCGGAAATGAAGTGAGAGTAATGGTCTCTGGTGGCGCTGCCCTTCAGTCGAGACTTGAAAAAATATTCTGGGCCGCCGGGCTCCCTGTCCTGCAGGGATACGGGTTGACGGAATCATCGCCTGTCATTGCGGTCAATCCGTTCAGGATGGGAGAGATAAGGTTCGGAACCGTCGGGCCGGTACTGAAGGATGTGGAGGTTAAAATAGCCGAAGACGGTGAGATCCTTGCCAGGGGACCGAACATCATGATGGGCTATTACAAGGCCCCGGAACTCACAGCTGAGGCCATCGACAGCGAAGGATGGCTCCATACCGGGGACATCGGCATACTGGAGGACGGCATATTCCTCAAAATTACTGACAGAAAAAAAGAGATGTTCAAGCTGTCGGCAGGTAAATATATTGCGCCTCAGCCCATTGAAAACAGACTAAAGGAATCATTCTTTATTGAGCAGGCAATGGTAATCGGGGAAAATGAGAAGGTCGCCGCTGCCCTCATCTCCCCTAACTTCACCTTCCTTCACGACTGGTGCACACTCCATAAGGTTCAGTACAGGGACAACAGCGAACTGGTAAAACTGCCTGTGGTAATTGAGCGCTACTCGAGGGAGGTCAAGGAGATAAACAACACCCTGGCCGAGCACGAACAGATTAAGAAGTTCAGGCTGGTAACCGACGAATGGAGTTCGACTACGGGAGAACTCTCCCCCACCCTTAAACTCAAGAGAAACGTCGTCTCAAAAAAATACAGCGATATCATTGCTGAGATATATGATCATAACGGCAAGAACGGGAGGAAATAAAAGCGGTTCAGATTGACACCGATGTAAGGTTTCTGACATCCGGCAATGAAGAGGGAGGCTTTCCGCAAAGGGTCTCCCTCCTTTTATTATTCATTTCTTTGTGGTAATTTTGGCTTTTCTTCAGGCATATGGCCATAAAGCAAATTCTCTTATACCTCGCCCGAGTGTTGCTGATTCTGGCAGCAGCCTTTCTGCCCCACGGATGCACTCCCGAGTCATGTTATGAAAATATTGTCTCCGGTATCAAGGGAGGATTCTATCAGACCGGAACCGGACTGAAAATATCTCCCGATTCGGTATCTCTTTTCGGGCCGGGTATTGACTCACCACCATTATATTCTAAAGCGACCGGTCTGAAGGAGGTTGTATTCCCCCTCAATCCTGCTGAACCGGCCTGCAGCTACATCTTTACCATCAACGGTATCAGGGACACGGTAACCTTTACCTACACCTCATTCCCTCACCTGATATCGAGGGAGTGCGGATATTCGATGTTTCATACCCTCAACTCCTGCATCTCAACCGGCAACATTATAGACACCATAATAATCATAAACCGAACCATTGCAATTCCATATGAGGAAAATATCAGGATATTCCTTGAGGATTAGCTTTTTGCTGTTTTTTGTACAGGGAATTGCATTGGGGCAGGACACGGTTGACTTCCCGCTCAGATTCGGCATCGGCACGGCTCTCTTCTCCCCGGTTTCTGCCCTCGCCGGCAAATATCCCGGGGGAGTTGAGGTCAACGGGGCCTTCGACCTTAGTGAAAGGCTTAGCATTGCTCTCGACGGAGGATTCAGCAGATTCAGGCATGAGGTCTACAACTACACCTACGAAAACCATGGAGCCTATTTCAGGGGAGGGGCAGACTACAACATGCTTACACCGGTTCAGGCTGCCGGCAGATATTATGCAGGAATATCCTTAAGGTACGGATTATCCTTCTTCTCGCACGAATCCCCGTCTATTGAATATGACAATTACTGGGGTGAGTACCACACACAGAAAGGAAACAGTTTTCACGTGGCCCATTTCCTTGAGGTATCACCGGGAGTAAGGGCAGAACTCTTCAGGAATTTCTTCATAGGATGGTCGGTGAACGCAAGACTACTGATCTGGTCGGGCACCGGGAAGGATCTGCGGGCAGTGGACATTCCCGGCTTCGGCAACGGAAGCAGACCATTTGCAGCGGGGTTCAACTACTACCTCAGCCTTAGATTTCCATACAGGTCGAAGAGAGTGATATACATCAAACCCGACAGAGGAGAGACTGGGGAAACCACAGAGATGAAAATACCCATCAGGAATTAGCGGACTCTCCCCTGCGGCTGCTGAAGGCAAGCAGTCCCAGAAATGTAATAATGCCGTTGATTACAAGAAGTTCATATCCAAACTTATACCCCCAGAAAAGCTGCATTGAATACCTGTCGAGGAAAAAGGTAATGACCGGTGATGCCATTGCTATCCACGGGGTTATCCTGTCATATACGCTCCTCCGGGTAAACAATCCGAAGGCAAACAGGCCCAGCAACGGGCCATATGTGTAACCGGCAACAGTAAACACCGCGCCGATGACACTCTGGTCATTAATTTCACGGAACACCAGAATAATAGCCATCACAACCAGGGTAACCGCAAGATGAACCCTTTTCCTCAGGCGGGTTACTGACCTTTCGTCCCTTCCCTTGATGCCGAGTATGTCGACGGTGAATGATGTTGTGAGAGCCGTCAGGGCTGAGTCGGCACTTGAATATGCGGCAGCAATGAGACCCAGTATGAAAAGAACCGGAATTACCAGGCCCAGACCTCCCCTTGTGGCAATAAGCGGGTACAGATCATCGCGCATTACAGGTATCTGCATACCCGTCATGCCAGCGTATATCACCAGCAGGACTCCCAGACTCAGAAACAGCAGGTTAACGGGGATGAATGACACACCGTAGAGATAGACGTTTTTTGATGCATCCCTGATATTTTTGCAGCTCAGGTTTTTCTGCATCATATCCTGATCCAGTCCCGTCATAACAATGGTGATGAACATACCCCCAAGGAATTGCTTGATGAAGTAACGCGGGTCGGTAAAGTCATCAAAGAAAAATATCCTGGAATATTCATGACCGGCAACAGTGCTGACAATCCCTTTTAAACCGAGTCCCTCGCTTCTGGCAATCATCACTATGGTGAGTATTACCGCTGAAAGCATGAATACTGTTTGCAGCAGGTCGGTCCAGATGATGGTCCTTATCCCCCCCCGGTATGTGTACAGCAGTATCAGTGCCAGGGTGACCAATACGGTAACCCAGAAAGGTATGTTCCATGCATCAAAGACCACCAGTTGAAGAACGCTTGCCATTAGATAGAGTCTGAAAGCAGTGCCAACAGAGCGGGAAAGAAGAAAAAATGAGGCACCGGTCTTATAGGAATACATACCTAACCTTCCCTCGAGATAAGAGTATATTGAGGTAAGCCTGAGCCTGTAGTACAGAGGCAGGAGTATCTCGGCTATCACGGTGTAACCCGCCACATACCCGAAAATCATCTGCATATATGAGAACTGGCTGTCAACAACCCATCCCGGTACAGAAATGAAGGTTACACCTGATATTGACGATCCTATCATACCGATCGCAACCACCAGCCAGGGTGATTTCCTGTTACCCAGAAAGAAGCTTTCATTATTGGCTCTGCGCGAAGTGAAGTGCGAAACGACAAACAGCAGGGTGAAATAGCCTAAAATTATTGTCAGGATGATGACCGGACTCAGCATTACATTTTTTTTTGCAAGAATAGCAAAAAGTTATGAGGAGGACTTCCCTTATTAGATTAATTTTGCCATAAACCCAGGTATAATGAATGTGCCCTCCTTCCCCTCGAAGCTGCTGGAAGATGCAGTAAACGAGTTTGCCTCGCTGCCCGGCGTTGGTCGGAAAACAGCATTCCGTCTTGTGATGAATCTTCTGCGACGCAGCGAGGCTGATGTTACCAGGTTTGGTGAAGCAATAACCAGACTGAGAAGCGAAGTGCGCTATTGCAGGGAGTGTCACAACATATCCGACAACGAGATCTGCAATGTATGCAGCGATCCGTCGCGTGACAGGGGAATGATATGTGTGGTTGAGAACATACAGGATGTCATGGCCATCGAGAACACAAGGCAATACAGGGGTGTTTACCATGTACTGGGGGGGATAATATCTCCGGTTGACGGTATAGGGCCTGCTGAACTGAAAATAGATTCCCTGGTCAGAAAAGCAGAATCGGGAGAGATAAGGGAGGTTATACTTGCACTGAGCACTACAATGGAGGGTGATACAACCAATTATTACCTCTACAAAAAGCTTAGTCCTACAGGTATTGAAATAACCACTCTCGCCCGTGGGGTATCGATGGGCGACGAACTTGAATACATCGACGAGCTTACCTTAGGCCGGTCACTAATCAACCGGACCCCGTTCCACCTCCAATAGGCTACCACCCCCTTAACCCTGAAGCCATGATTGTTTCCGACTGAATCCATAATCGTTCCGGCCCGATGAAATCCGTGAACTTTATGGAATCCTATTTGCATTTCTCCTCCTATTTTGTGATCTTGTGAACTTAATAACCAACAATTACACGATATGAACCGGCTCAATACAGACCATCTTTTTTCCAGGGCAGGCATCAGCATGAAGAAATCCGCAATCAGGGAGATACTGAAGCTGACGCAGAAGCCCGACATGATATCATTTGCCGGAGGGCTTCCGGCACCCGAAACCTTCCCGGTGGAGGATATGAAGCAGATAGCCCTTGAGGTCCTCGAAAGAGAGGGGGCTGCAGCCCTGCAATACGGAACGACGGAGGGCGATGCCGCCTTGCGGAGGCTGCTGGTGGAGAGGCATAACAGGCAGGGGCTGAACCTGACCATTGACAATCTGATCATCAACACCGGTTCACAACAGGCTCTCGACCTTTTAGGAAAGATATTCATCGATCCGGGCGACTATGTTATCTGCGGACTGCCATCCTATCTTGGAGGATTGAACGCATTCACCGTTTACGGAGCCAAACTCAGGGGAATCCCATTCGACGACAAGGGAATGATCCCCTCCCTTCTGGAGGATGCCATAAAGGGAATAACTGACCTGGGCAGGACCGTTAAATTCATCTATACGATTCCCGATTTTCAGAACCCTGCAGGCGTTACTGCTCCAGAGAGTCGCAGGCTCGAGATTCTTGACATCGCGGAAAAATACAACCTCCTTATCGTCGAGGATAGTCCATACAGGGAGATCAGATTCACAGGAACAACGCAAAAACTGATATATGAACTTGACAAATCGGGAAGGGTTGTTACCCTGTTCACCTTCTCGAAGATACTGGCACCCGGTTTCAGGCTTGCCTGGACGATAGGCGATCCTGTCATTCTTGACAAGCTGGTAATGGCAAAACAGTCTGCCGACCTTTGCACTCCCGTTTTCGTGCAGAAGCTGGCTGCCCGGTACATCGAAAAGGGGCTCCTCGAGAAAAACCTTGCCAAAACGGTGTCACTTTACCGGGAACGATGCCACCACATGATCGATTGCCTGCGTACCTGTATGCCCGAAGGTGTTAAATGGACAGAACCCGACGGTGGATTGTTTCTTTTCATCACCCTGCCGGAACACCTCGACTCACTTAAGATACTGGAGAAAGCAGTGGAGAGGAATGTTGCCTTCGTCACCGGGTCGGTCTTTTTCTGCGACGATGCCGGTAAGAATACCATGCGTCTGAACTTCTCATTCTCAAATAAAAAAGACATCGAAGAGGGAATCAGGAAACTGTCGGAAGTGATCAGGGAAGCTATGTAGGAAGGAGTCCGTGGGGTGGAAGTATCGGTTGTAATAGTCAGCTACAGGGTTAAAAAGTTCCTTAGACTCTGTCTCGAATCAGTGCTGATCGCAGGGCACGGAACCGAAACCGAGATCATTGTCGTTGACAATAGTGGCGGTGACGGCACATCAGAGATGCTGATCCGGCACTACCCCGAGGTTAAGCTCATTGTCAACGACAGCAACCGTGGCTTCGCGGCAGCATGCAACCAGGGGATACGCGCATCGTCGGGGCGATATGTCCTGGTATTGAACCCCGATACTGTAATACCCCGGGAGACCATCAGGGAATGTGTGGATTTTCTCGATAAGAACCCCGACTGCGGTGCAGCGGGTGTAAGGCTTGTTGACGGCGACGGCAGGTTCCTGCCCGAATCGAAGCGCGGAATCCCCCTGCCCTTTGCTGCCTTATGCAGGTTCACGCAACTCTACAGGCTATTCCCACGATCATCGGTTATGAACAGGTACTATATGGGCAACATCGGCGAGAACGAAACTGCCGTCGTGGACGCCGTTACCGGGGCTTTCCTTTTCTGCCGCAGCGAGGCGCTCGTTAAAGCAGGGCTCTTCGACGAAAGGTACTTCATGTTCGGAGAGGACATAGACCTGTGCATGCAGATTGCAGCTGAAGGATACAGGGTGTGGTACTGCCCATTCATTACCGTCACCCATTTCAAGGGCAGAAGCGGGGCTATGTGGAGTTACAGGGGGCTGCATAACTTCTATCATTCCATGCATCTGTTCATTGAAAAGAATTTCACCGGCAGGTATATTTTTCCTGCAAGGGCCCTGATGCACGCCGGCATATTCACGGTTTCACTACTCTCCTTCATTGTAAGGACACCCTCCATACTAATCAGGAGAATGATCAGAAGGCCCAGTGGCTCGGGTTCCTGAAAAAACATTATGATAAACGATGATTGAGTGGTATAAGGGAACCAATTTCAATTTAATTTGTTATTAGGTAAACAGACAAGGTTAAACGGAATTCAACAATACAATGGCAAAAATTGAAGTTTATCTGCCCGCCATGGGCGAAGGAGTAATTGAGGCAACGGTGAATAAGTGGCTGGTTCCCGAAGGAGCCAGTATCAGTGAGGATGATCCGCTCGTTGAGGTGGCCACCGACAAGGTTGATTCGGAGGTACCCTCACCGGCGAAAGGTGTCCTGGTGAAAATAGTGGCTGCGGAAGGTTCGGTTCCGAAAGTGGGAGACATTATTGCCATTATTGAGAACGAGGTGCCATATGTACCCCAGGAGCCGGATAAGGTAGAGAAGGAGGTGGCACGGGTCAGGGAAACAATAGAACAGTTCAGGGCTGAAAAGGAGACAGTGGAAAGGGTTTCGGAAGAGATGAAAAGCAGAACCCCTTCGGGCAGGTTTCTGTCACCACTTGTCAGGAACATCGCTGCCGCTGAAGGAATTGGTTATGATGAGCTTGAAACCATTGCCGGGACCGGTATGGACGGTCGTATTACCAAGGATGACCTTCTCTCATGGATTGAAAAGAGGAAAGCGGAAGCCGCAGCTGATACCCGAACGGAACCGGAGGCACCCGTTGCCCGGGTCGGCAGAGCCGAAAAACCTGAGGCTGCTGCTGTTCAGGGTTCCCCAACCGCCACCGGCGACAAAGTGATTGAGATGGACAGGGTGAGGAAACTCATCGCCGAACACATGACATTATCGAAACGTACATCTGCCCATGTCACCTCATATATTGACGCCGATGTCACACGGCTGGTAAACTGGAGGAACAGGACAAAGCAGGACTTTCTGGAAAAGGAGGGCGTGAAACTGACACTCACGCCGATTTTCATTGACGCCACGGCCAGGGCACTGAAGGACTATCCGATGCTTAATTCCTCCGTCGACGGCAATAAAATCATCTTAAGGAAGAATATAAATATTGGAATGGCCACCGCTCTTCCCGATGGCAACCTGATCGTACCTGTTATTAAAAACTGTGATGAGAAGAGCCTTACCGGCATTGCCAGGGCCGTGAACGACCTTGCCGACAGGGCCAGGAGGAACAAGCTCAAACCCGATGAAATAACAGGAGGCACATTCACCCTGACAAACTTCGGCAGCTACGATAACCTTGCAGGAACACCCATTATCAGTCAGCCTCAGGTAGCCATTCTTGGTACCGGTGCCGTCAGGAAGACTCCGGCAGTGATCGAGACTCCCGAGGGCGATCTTATTGGCATCAGACAGATAATGATTCTCTCCCTGAGCTACGACCACCGAATAATTGACGGGGCTCTGGCAGGCAAGTTCCTTAGAAGGGTTAAGGAGATACTCGAGAACTATGAGGAATAACGGTGTCAAATTCCCTGATGACGTACCTTAGTTAAAATGCAAATATTCTTTTAATCGGCAAAAAGGGCTGCATATTGTAGCCCTTTTTTGTTAATTTTATCTAATTTTAGATTTTAATTAATTGCCTGTCCTATGAGAACCAGATACCTTTCCCTGTTTTCTGCATTGATTCTCGTTTTCTCAACCGTAAACGGGCAGACAAAAGCTGATATCAGGGATTTATTCAACCAGGGAGAGACATTCATCCTGTTTGAAGAGTATGATGATGCCCTTCAGTTTTATACCGATCTCAACAAGCTTTTTCCCGACAATGCCAATTACAAGTATCGGATCGGGCAGTGCTATCTTAACATTCCGGGAGAAAAGGAGAAGGCTATCCCTTACCTCGAGGAGGCCGTTGAAAACATAAGTCTGAAGCACAGGATAGGCAAGCTCAGGGAGAAGACTGCTCCGTACGATGCTCTCTATTACCTTGCCAATGCATACAGGATCAACAACCAGCTTGAGAAGGCGATTGAAACCTACGAATCGTTCATGCAGAACATGGATCAGAAGATCTATGATTCAGCGGTAGTAAACTTCCAGCTGCAGACCTGCCACAATGCTCTGAATATGATGCAAACGCCTCTCTATGTAAGAGACTACAACCTGGGAGAGGATATAAACGACCGCTATTCGGAGACAAATCCTGTTGTATCAACAGACGGTAAAGGCATTTTCTATACCCGCGTGCTTCCTTTCAGGCGGGCGCTTTTCTATTCCGAACTTTCCGGAGACAGATGGAGCGGCCCGATTGATATAGTCCCGCAACTCAATGTCGATGACAAGTTTTATCCCACCTCCGTAAGCACCGACGGCCAAACCCTCTACCTGTACTCCGACTTCGATTACGACGGCAATCTATATGCTTCAAGGTTTGAAGATGGCCAGTGGACAAAGGTGGAGAGGCTCAATGATAATATTAACACAAAATACTGGGAATCACATGCAACCATATCCCCCGACGGACGCAGGCTCTATTTCTCGAGCAACAGAAAAGGGGGGTTCGGCGAGCTCGACATCTACGTCTCCGAACTCGATTCCACAGGCAATTGGGGCCCTGCCATCAATCTTGGCCCGGTAATCAATACGGAATACCACGAAGATACTCCCTTTCTCACAGACGATGGAAATACATTGTTCTTCAGCTCAAGGGGGCACTACAACATGGGAGGATTTGATATCTTCTACTCTACACTCTTCGAGGACGGAACATGGTCAGTACCCCTGAACGCCGGGTATCCCCTGAATACAACCGACGACGACCTCTTCTTCATGCCTCTGGGTGCTGGCTATGAAGGTTTCATAGCCAGGTTCGACGAGGAAGGATACGGGCTGAGGGATATTTACAGGGTGGAAATATTTTCCGACGACCATCCCAGGAAATTCCTTATAAGGGGTATCTCCCGGATACAGGACCTGAGACCCGACCTGGCAGAGAGAATCAGGATAGTGGTCAGGGGTCTGAATAATCCCGACCCCCTGGTGATTGTCTATTCCGATCTCAGAACCGGAAAATATGAGTTCGAAATCAGCCACGGCGATTATGAAATTACATTTGATGCCGACGGAACTGCCAGGGAGGTGAAACGGTTAACCCTTCCCCTCGACCATCCGGCCGACACTGTCGCCATAGCGCTGACTGAACTTGAAAAAACAGACTTTGAAGCCGACCTCAGGATTCTGTCCGATTCCCTGATCACTGTCCGGACAGGAGACTCAATAGAGATAAGACTATTCACCGAACCAAGGTCGATACTCGATGTACTGGTTATGAATGAGGGTAACGTTATCGCCTCCGACAGGTTTCTGACTGTCGACACGACATTCACCTACAGGTTCCTGCCACAACCCGGAATTAATGTCATTGATTTCAGGCTGACCGACATCTTCAGCAACATCGCAACGGCAAGGGTTGTGGTAGAATGGCAGAAGGATGAGCCCATAAAAACTGTGGCAAGGCCAGAGTACACCAGGGTGATAGCTGACAGACAGGTGTCAGCATTCCTCGATATTATGAAACAGGATGCCGATGACGACCTCCGGAAGGTAATATCCCTTATAG
>JAVEWX010000223.1:0-3821 GCA_034004335.1 Bacteroidales bacterium
ATAGGTGAAATCACCAATCCTGTCCTTCCATCCGGCGTCGAATTCAAAACCGCGGTTTTGAACGGAACCTGCGTTGACAACGGTGCTTGCAACACCAATTTCAGGAACAGGGTTGATCGTTACGAGAAGGTCTCTGGTCTTCTTGTCATAATAACCTGCTGAAACAGACAGCCTGTCATTCAGGAATCTCAGGTCAATACCAAAGTCCAGCTGTTCTGAGGTTTCCCATCTGAGATCCGGGTTAGCCAGGCCTGAAGGTGCAGAACCATAGTCCGGAGCGCCGTCATCAACCATGTACTGATACCAGGAACTGTTGTAGGAGATTGTGGTGTTGTACATATAGTTATTCAGCACATTGATATTACCGTTAAGCCCCCATGAACCGCGGAGTTTCAGGTAAGTTACCGGAATCCGTTCAGCTATACCTGCAAAGAAATCTTCGTTGCTGACGATCCAGCCGGCCGAGAATGACGGGAAGTAGCCCCATCGGGTCTTTTCCGACAATTTGGAAGAGTCGAATGCATCAGCACGGAAGTTCCCCTGGACTGAATACTTGTTGGCAAAGGTGTATATGAGACGTCCAAAGTATGAAATCTGGGTAGCCTGGCTGGGTGCATTGCTGAAAGTCTTGATTGTCTTTTCAGTTCCGTCAACCACGTTGCTTATAACGTAATTGAGATACCGGAAGTTAGCCTGGTATCCTGAAAGAATATTGGGTCCGGTGGCACTGGCACTGACGTTGTCAACATTGTTCTCGGTGTAGGACATACCCGCCATCGCCGTGACGTTATGCTTGTTGAGGACGAGATTATAGTTGGCGAAGTTTTCCCACTGATAATAGTAGTTGGTATTTGCATCAGCAGAAATGCTGTAATCATATGTCGAAGCCTGCGGTGTGGCAAAATACGGGGTATTATAGCTGTGAACGGTGTTCTGACCCACCCTGTAACCAAAACGGGAGGTAATTACAAGTCCTTTCAACGGCTTCAGGTTTCCGTAGATGACACCGCGAAGGTTGATCCCTCCGTTCTGACGGTCAACACGGTCTCTCTGGAGCAGGGGGTTGCCGCTGTCGTCTGTAATATACTTCGATGTGGCATAGTACATGTCATTGGTAGGATCTTTGAGTATCGGTCTGCCGGCATCGTAAGCCTGCTTCATTGATGAGGCGAACTGATCCGGAGAAGCATAGTATACAGGTGTCAGTGGGTCGAGCGTTACAACTGAGTTCATAACTGAACCATACTGTGACATCTGGGAAACCGATTTGGTATTCCAGTTCTCTATAGAGTTGTTAGTCCCTATCTGTAACCATTCTTTGATGTTATAGTCAGCATTGATCTGTGCAGTGAGGCGTTTGTAAACATCCCTGTCACCCCTTACCATACCGTCATTGTTCACATAGTTGATGGATGTGAAAAAATGTCCCACGTTATTTCCGCCCTGGAAAGTGAGAGTATGCTGCGGGCTCCATGAAGGAGCGAATACTACATCGAACCAGTCAGTGTCGGTACCGTCATAATTATTTGATTCCAATGCAGCATCAATATCTACTCCTGACATTCTCTTGTAGTTAATCCAATCCTCGGCTCCGAAGATCTGCGGTTTCCTGGCAAGGCTCTGGACCGTGTACTTTGCATCATATGAGATGGTTGCTAAGCCTTTTGTTCCGGTTTTTGTCGTTATCAGAACGACGCCGTTACCTGCCTGGGCCCCGTAAATGGCAGCAGAAGCAGCATCCTTCAATATCTCGATGGATTCAATCATTGAAGGGTCAAGATATTGAATGTTATCAACCTTGAGGCCGTCAACTATCAGAAGGGGACCGATGTTGCCGGAGTTTGAAGAGTAACCACGTACACGGATTGTTGCAGCCTGACCGGGAGCACCGGAATTTGTAAGAACCTGGACCCCGGGAGCCTTGCCCTGCAGTGCTGCTGCTGCGTCAGTGGTAGCTACGTTTTTAATTGCATCTGCCCGTACTGATGCAACAGCCCCTGTAACATCGCTCTTTCTCACGGTGCCATAACCCACGACAACGACCTCGTCAAGTGCCGCCGTGGTCTCTTCCATGGTGACATCAATAACTGTCCTGCCACTTACAGGCATTGTCAATTCGGCGTAGCCGACAAAAGAAAATACCAGTACTGCATTGGCTCCCGGTACTTCAAGAGCATACCGGCCGTTGATGTCAGTCAAAGCCCCCAGTGTTGTACCTTCAACTTTTACGGCAACACCAGGCATCGGCTGTCCGTCTGCATCTTTTACAACCCCGGTAACCTTTATTTGCTGAAGTGTAATATCTGATTCCGGATTCAGATCATCCGCCACCAGGCAATAGGCATTGCTTTCAAAAATACTGAGGGCAAACGTGAGCAGAACTAATTTTGCAGTCAGTAAATGTTTCTGTATTCCCTGTCTCAATAAAGGAATAGGCTTGGTTAGTTTTTTTTCCATAACTTGGTTGTTTAGTTAATTAGGAGTTTCCGTTTATCAGGATTAAGAAATATTATAATCAACTTAATGGATATACCAGATCCACTGGATCAGGTCAGGTTTTCTTGGTGTTTCATAGGCAATAAGATTTTGATTTCCGGACTCAAAAGCATACGATAACTAGTAAGTGTAGGTCTAACACTATCAAAGCAAGGAAAAAGTTGTAAAAAGTGCTTTTGATTTTTAGTCAAAGAGATTTAAAAATCATTCAAATCACATGAAAGTGGTTTATTGCTCACTTTAGGGGAACATTGATCTGTGTGAATGAATGAGCCGGGAAGGAATACCTGATTGTATTACCCCTGAATCTGATGTCAGACGATCTGGTTTTTACAGGCTCCTCAGCCCTTGGGTTGGCCGGATCAGCTATCTTCCCGTTAACCTCGCTCACCATGGCAGTACCGGTGAACTCTCCGGTCTGCATTACGATGTCCGTTTCGATGTCATTTGTCTCATGCCTGTTTACGACATTGATCACCAGGTTACGTCCTTCGCTGTTCAGCACTGCCGTAACGTCGAGGTAAGGTATTTCCCCAAAAATTTCATTGCTGTATTTATTACACGAAGTACTGACATCGAGTGATGTGCCGGAGCAGTTGTGGGTGTACAGCCGGAATGCCCCATACGTTGCGTTTTTGTAAGCTCCTTCAGGAGAATATCCTACAAAATTTGAAAGCATTGTCATGTTGGCCATCTTCACAATATCTGCATGCCGTATAAAGGAGTTCAGGTGCTGTGCAACCATTAATGAAACTGTTATGTTGTTTCCCCAGCCTGCAGCCCACTCGTCAAATGAAATATAGACCGGACGTGTCGATCCTGTCTTTGTCCCGGCTTTCAGGATCAGGGCTTTCACCATCTCAATCTTCTGATCAAGGTCAAGACCAAGGCACATCATTCCCCCGAAGCTTCTGTCATCACCCAGTGCCTCGGTTGCATACCGGTGCACGGAGATGTAATCAACGGTGCCCGTCATATGGGTCAGTACGTAGTCATTCCAGTCTATCCACCCGTTGTCCGGCCTGTAATATGAAGCACCGCTGGCAATCAGCATTATATCCTTGTCAACCAGTCTCATAAGCTTTGCTGCTTCAAGGGCGAACTTTACATAGTCCTCCGCATTTTTCTGACCCATCTGCCACGGTCCGTCGATTTCATTTCCAAGAGCCCAGTATTTTACCTTAAAAGGTTCCTCGTTGCCATACTTTCTCCTGAGGTCAGAATAATAAGTACCCTTTTCAAAGTTGCAGTATTCCACCCAGTGTCTTGCCTGATCGAGTGTTCCCGTCCCCCCGTTGATGCATATGAAGTTCTCCGCTCCAATG
>JAVEWX010000224.1:0-3811 GCA_034004335.1 Bacteroidales bacterium
CGTCGGCCTCAATTGTAATCATTGTATTGGGCGCAGGTATCTCGATAGTGAAGTTACCAAACTCATCGGTAACCGTATACGTTGTTGATTCCTGTATCAGGACCATCGCATCCATCACCGGAACCCTTGTGGTGCTGTGTACCACACCATCAAGGGTAAAAGGTCTCTGGCGAACCTGGGCATTTAGCCCCTGAATAGAGAATACCCATACGAAGAAAACCACCATAAACGAAAGTATCGTCGGGGTCTTCCAGTAATCCGTAATATATTTCTTTTTCAAGTACATCTTTATCAATGTTTTAATGTTATCACCTGTTACCAGCCGGGATTCTGTTCGATGCCCATAATATAGATCTCCTTATTGGGTATAGGATACCTGTACATTCTGGCAGGGTCGAACACCCTATCCTCCACCACCTTACGGGTGTAAGTAAAATCGCTCCCCGATTTCACTATATCGACTCCATAGATTGTTCCGCCAATAAATTCAGGTCCCTTCTTCCATCTCAGTATATCGAACCAGTAGTGAGTCTCAAACGAGAGTTCAACCACCCTTTCGTTATGGCATCTGGCTCTGAAATCGTCAGGTGTGAGCCCGGCAGGTATGGGGGGCATTCCGTCAGGCAGAACCGGGAAATCGGGGTTCCACTGGCGCTCGAGAAGCACCCTGTAATAGGGATCACCAGCTCCTCCTATGTCACCATCAGCCGGACACTTCAGTCTTGCCCTCAGCATGTTGATGGCTTCACGTGCAGTCAGAGTAGCAGTACGGCCCAATCCGTCATTATCGGGGCCGTAAACCTCATTCATGGCCTCTGCATAATTCAACAGTACTTCTCCGAACCTGAAATAGAAACCCGATACGCTTGCAGCTCCAGGCTGTGTAAACGACTGGCATTCACGCGGCCAGAATTTGCGCATGTAATAACCGGTCCTGGTGAACAGGTGGTCCTTGGGATTGATGTCCTTGCCATAGTTTTCGCCGTCACGCCATGTCTCTATCTTCCTCGAAATCCAGAAAAGATCGTTGAAAATAACCGTATAGTAGAACCGCGGATCCCTGTTTCTGTAGATGTTGGCAACATGATCGGGATTATCCCAGTCAAACATCTCGGTACCGGTTGCATTGCCCAGTCCGTCAAAGGTGATAACCTCAAACCTGTCGACGAAATTCTGTGTGGGTGTACTGCTTGCATAACCCTGGAATCCCTCTCCCGGCGTAGCCTGACCATACCTGATAATGTTTGAATTGAAGGTAATGGTATTGCTGCCTCGGTGGCGGGGCATGATTATCTCGGGGATATTTTCCGTGTATTCCCTCATGAAAATATTCTGATAATCATGAAAAAGCGGGTGAAAACCATTTTCTTCACAATAGTCTATCAGGTCACGTGCGGCATTGGCAGCTGCCAGCCACCGGCCAGTGTCATTGCCCGGGTTGTTGAGCGGACTGGCCGCATATAGCAGGAGTCTCGACCTGAGGGCGAGGGTTGCTGCCTTTGTCACCCTGCCGTAGTCGTTCTCGGGCCATTCATCTGGCAGGAGGATATAGGCAGAATCAATATTCTCGAGGATGTATTCAACCGTTTCGTCATATGTTGCCCTCGGTATACCAAAGTCGGAGTCAAGTTCAAGTACCTCCTTTATAAGAGGCACACCTCCGTAGCGCTTGAGCAATTCGAAATAATAGAAAGCTATGAAGAAGTTAACCTCCCCCTTCATGGTCTCCTTGCGGCTTCCGAATTCATCCTTCGGCTCATTGTTGAACAGGTGCATATTCTCAAGAAACATGTTGCACCTCCGTATCTGTGCATAAAGGTCATCCCATCGCTCAATCTCGTTGGAGACATTGCCGGCATACCAGTTACCGACATTAAGAGCCCTGTTGGCTGAGCCATAGGAAGCGGTATACTCCGACATATCGGTGGCAGTCTCCAGGAATCCGTAGTTGTTAAATACGGTTCCCGTGTTCCACAGCGGAGGAGTGTAGTAATAGAGCAAGTCAAGATAGCGCTGCGCTCTGAGGTAATCCTGGAAGATATATTCCCTCGTCTCTTCGCCGGCAGGTGCCTGATCCAGAAACTTCTCACAGGAGGTAAGCAGCACACCGGCAAACATCATTGCCAGTATTGAATATTTAAAATTGTATTTCATACCTGTTCCTTTCATTAGAAGTTAAGATTCAAACCCACGCTGTAGGTTTTTGCCTGCGGATAAACGCTCTCTGTAGTTCCCGATGAAGTCTCAGGGTCGAGAACCTTGAGTTTGTCCCAGGTAATGAGGTTGACACCGCTGACATAGAACCTGAGCCCTTTCAGACCCAGTTTCCTTGCGGCTTCAGGCTTCAGGGTATAGGCAATTTCGCCTGTCTTAAGACGGAGATATGAACGATCCTTTATGAAGAAAGAATTCTGCAGATTGTTCTGGCTCGTACCTCCGATATGGAGTGCCGGGTAGGTGGCGGTTTCGTGTGTTGCGGGTGTCCACCTTCCCAGATGGATATCCTGCACCTTCCCCCTGTTATAGAATTCGTACATCACGAAGCTGCTGAGGAAAATACTTGCCTGTGAGGTGCCCTGGAAATGGACATTAACCTCAAAGCCCTTATAGTCGAGTCCGAGGGTAGCACCGTAGGTATAGCGGGGCATGGTTGTATGACCTATAGGAACACGGTCGTAGGTATCCACAACGCCGTCCATATTATAGTCGACATATCTGAGGTCTCCGGGTATGGGAACAGTGCCAGCCTGCTGCACGGGCGCATTGTCAATTTCGGCCTGGTCTTTGAAGAAGCCTATAACCTCATATCCAAAGAACTGACCAATGGGCTTGCCCTCCTGTTTCTGCCACCATTCCTGGTCAGCAGGCTCATCGCGGAATACTACCTTATTGGTAACAAAGGCAATGTTAGGCCTTAGTGATAACCTCAGATCCCTGGCCAGTTCAGTATTGAAGCCTACCTCAATCTCATACCCGTTCCTTGAGGTTTCACCGATATTCAGGTCGGGTGCGTCAGCTCCAACTATTCCGGATATTGACCGGGGTGTCTGCAGGATACCTTCCCTGCTTTCATAGAACCGGTCGAGAACAATATTCAGCCTGTTGCTGAACAGGCTGAGGTCAAGACCGAAGTTGATCTGCTCGGCAGTCTCCCATGTCGCCAGGGGGTTGGCAATAGCCGGTTCAAAGGTATAACCCAGTGATGCCCCTGTGGTATAGCCGAAATAGCTGTACCCATCCGTTCCTGTAGTCCACTTGCCCTCCTTGTAAATGAAGCGGGTTCCGGCATAGTCGTTTCCGGTCTTGCCATAGGATGCACGAAACTTCATCACATCAACGAAGCTCAGAGACTCCATGAATGATTCCTCATGGATGTTCCAGCTTACCGACAGGGAGGGGAAAAGACCGAATCTTCTTCCGGGGGCAAAGTTCTCGGATCCCCTGTAGGAGGCGTTAGCCTCCACATTATAGCGATTTTTGTAGCTGTAATTTGCCCTCCCCAGGAAGAGTACGCTGTTGTAGGGAAGTCTTGCCAATATCCTCTGTATGGATGCATTGGCACCAACCTGCAGTCTGATTGTATGATCCTCAAATCTCCTGCTGTAGATTATGTTACCCAGCACATCGACCCGGCGGTCGACTTCCTCGTCGCTGCTGATTGATGAACCGAAAAATGAAGATTCAAGGTATGAGATATAACGATCAGCCCTACCTGCACGGGAGACAAGTTCATAAGTAGATTGTCTCTCTGTCCAGAACCTTCCCAGCCCGAAGCCCGAGTCGAAGGCTATCCTTCCGTTGGTACTCAGTC
>JAVEWX010000225.1:0-3745 GCA_034004335.1 Bacteroidales bacterium
ACCTCACCGGACCAACGGCAAAAGTATAAAGCTCCTCAACAGTCTTCTCCCTGGGCGCCACATTCCCCTCTATCACAAGCACAGTAACGGCCGGCTTTGCATTCGAATATACCGTTACACTCTTGGCGAAACGGCTGTTGTAACCCCTCGGGTCGAATACGGCCTTGACAAAACCCTTCCCTCCGGGAGGAACAGGTGATTTGGTATAGTCAGCTGCCGTACAGCCGCATGACGACTGAACACGGGTAAGCACAAGCACTGAGTCACCGGTATTGGTGAAATTGAAAACAGCTTCCTGCTTCCCCGCTTCCTCCTTAATGGTTCCGTAATCATGACGTGTGTTTGCAAAATTGAGCTTCGGTTGAGCCATCATCCCTCCACATGCAAGGATTAAAATCAGAAATAAAATACTCCGTTTCATATATGCTTATGTTTATTAACCGTTCTCTGGCAGATTCCTCATTGATTCACTACACTTAACAAAGATCAGGCCAGAAGGGTTGCACCATAATAACCACCAAAATTAACAAAAAAGTATGAGCCGTTGTTTTTTTATTTGTTTATCGATTAGTTTTGTCACACGGAGGCACCCGTTTGGAACAGATTTTGCTCCTGATGCGGAAGCTTTCCACCATTTCTTATGATACGAAAAGGACTCTTTATACCGTTCCTGGCACTCTTCTTTCTCCTGACTGTGGCACCGGCTTCAGGCCAGTTCTATAACGGTATGCAGATGACCTTCGGTAAGAACAGGGTTCAGTACAAGGACTTCTACTGGACCTACTTCAGATTCGATGAGATTGACTGTTATTACAACGAGTTCGGCAGAGAGGTGGCGGAATACGCCTGCAGAGTGGCTTACGAGAAACTGAATGAGATAGAGGATTATTTCGATTATACCATTGACAAGCGTCCCATACTCATCATCTACAACAAGAAGAACGACTTCAGACAGAGCAACATAGGCCTGATCTCCGCCGAGGATGACTATAATGTCGGCGGCTACAGCAGGGTTATAAAGAACAAGGTAATGCTCTGGTTCAATGGTGACCATGAGGCGTTCAGCAAGCTTATTGCCTCAGCTATCGCTGAAGTGGTGGTTTATGAGATGCTCTATAACGCTGACCTCCGCGACCGGACAACCAGCGGAAATCAGATACAGATCCCTGACTGGTATATAAAAGGGCTCATAAACTACGTCGCCTGGGGATGGGACAGCGAGACCGACAACCGTGTCAGGGACGGATTCACGAACAACCGCTACAAAAACCTTGACAACCTTGAATACGAGGAGGCCATCTATGCGGGTCATTCATTCTGGAAATACATCGGTGACACCTACGGCGACGCAATTATCCCCAATATCATCTACCTCTCAAAGGTCTACCGGAACATCGAGGACGGGTTCCTCTATGGCCTTGGGAAGAGCATCAAGGACACCTACCGGGACTGGAGGAACTATTACAGCGCTTATTATGAGATAAAGCCTGGTGAGAACTACCAGGTTCCACGGGAAGTGAAAAAGGCAAAACCATATGAACGGTTCACCGATGTAAGGGTGAGTCCCGACGGCCGCTATGTTGCCTGGGTCTCCAATGACTGGGGCAGGAGAAGGATATGGCTCTATGACGCATCCACAGGCAGGAGTAGAAAGATCTTTACTGCCGAGCCGAAGTTCGAACAGTCTGTCGACCATACCTACCCGGTTCTTACATGGCACCCCGGGGGCCAGATACTGACATTCGCCAACGAGGAGAAGGGAGGCGTGCAGCTTTACTTTTACCGGACAGCCGAGAAAAAATTCGAACAGCGAACAATGCCTTTCTTTGAAAAGGTGCTTTCACTCTCTTACTCCCCTGACGGATCAAGGCTCCTGGCATCGGCAGTGATCAACGGCATGACCGATATCTATGTGCATACCATAATCAGCGGCACCAACGAGCGGATCACCTTCGACGTGGCCGATGACCTGAACCCGTTGTTTGTAAAGGGCAGCGACGAGATAATTATCTTCTCCTCCAACAGACTCACAGACACCCTCACCAACAGGGGTGACCCGCAGGAGAGAACAGGGCTGACATATAACCTCTTTACTTATAACCTGGGAGCTGCTGACGGCAAACTGACCCGGCTCGGAGAGGATTCAATGCAGGACCTGATGAGACCTGTTCTGCCGACACCCTCATCAACCGGCTTCATCGGGAACGGAAACGGGATAATGAACCACTACACCGGAAACATTGACAGCACCATTGCTTTCATTGACACGGCACTTCATTATACCTACTTCATCACCCCCCGCCAGACTACCGATTTCCCGAGAAATCTGGAAGCCTTTGACAGAAACGGTGGACAGGATGCCGGAGTCATCTTCAACCAGGGCCGGTACAGGATCTTTACCGGGCCCTCTTCAGCCACCCCGGTTGCTGACACGGCTGATATTAAAACAACCACATGGCGCCTCGAGGAGATAGCAATGCTCAGGGCTGCCGACAGCATCAACCGCATCAGGGATTGGCTTCTCGCCGAAAGAGCACGGATGAATGACACCCTTAAGAAACCTCTTTACGAATACTATACCCCTGCCAATGAGCCAATCGACTTCCGGAACTATGTCTTCGAAAAGGAAAAGGAGAACTTTTATGAACTGCAGTGGCGGAAAGATTACATGGATATCAACCTTGACACATCAAGGCTGAAAATGCCCGATGCACTTCTCTACCGCCCGGCATTCTACAATAACTATACAGCAACCCAGGTCGACTTCAACTTCCTGAATAACACCTACCAGGCATATAACGGCGGGGCACCTTACTTCAACCCGGGGCTTAATATGCTCTTTAAAATAGGAACCCTTGACCTCTTCGAGGATTACCGCATAACCGGAGGATTCAGGTTCTCAGGCAACTTCGACAGCAATGAGTACCTGGTCAGCCTCGAAGCACTGAGAGGACTGTTTGACAAGCAGGTCATCTTCCATAAACAGTCTTTTGACAGTTACAATGACACCAGTTACTACAAGATAAAGAGCTACACCACTTATTTGTCACTCAGGAAGCCGCTGAGCGCTGTCCTGGCCCTGAAGGGGACATTCACATACCGTTATGACAGCTATGTGGTGCAGTCAACTGACCAGGCCAGCCTGATTGCCCCTTCTTTCAACCGCCACTGGGCCGGGCTGAAGGGCGAGGTCATATATGACAATACGCGCAAGCGGACCATTAATATTTATTACGGCACCAGATTCAAGATCTTCGGTGAATATTACCGGGAGCTGACCGAAAGGAAGAGCGATATGTTCGTACTGGGAGCTGACATCAGGCATTACCAGAAGATCCACCGTGACCTTATCTGGGCAAACCGGTTCGCTGCCAGTACCTCGTTCGGTCCCTCGAGGCTGATCTATTACATGGGAGGAGTCGACAACTGGATGAAACTACCGTTCGGCAATGTGCCACAGTTTGACCAGACCGTGCCTGTCAATCCCAATGTAAGGTATGGTTTCCAGGCCCTTGCCACGAATATGAGAGGCTTTACCCAGAATATCCGTAACGGGAGCAACTTCGCATTGATAAACAGCGAGATCCGCTGGCCCTTTGTGAGGTATTTCGCCGGGCACCCTCTGAGGTCTAACCTCCTGAACAGCATACAGCTCGTTGGCTTCTATGACATCGGTATGGCGTGGTCAGGATGGGATCCCTGGGGCAATGAAAACTATTGGAATGACAAGGTCTACCGAAACGGC
>JAVEWX010000226.1:0-3702 GCA_034004335.1 Bacteroidales bacterium
TTACCCAGTATTGTGAATTTATCTGCTCCAGGGCCCTGTCGGGATCGAATGCTATTTCTGCACCGGCAAGGAATGCATCCTGCTGTTCAACGGTACTGGCATAAGCTTCCCCGTAATCATTTCCGTGCTGAGATAAAGCTCCCCTTATTCCGGCCTCATAATATTCTTCTGCCGTACCTGTTGTGATATATCCTCTGTGAGCGGCTTCTGCAAGAAGCAGCTGGGTACAGGCATAAGTGACATAAAAGAACTTTTCGGTTGTCTTAGCCACTGTGGCTCGGTTAAACTGGGAATAAGCATAGGCGGCCCCTATTTTCCCCGGGAATCCCGGTGCATTAAGCAGAGTTGTTTCATCGTAACCGTAAGGCATTCCCTGCTGATCGCCGGGATTGGTGTTCGCTGCCCCTGCTGTTGCCAGAGGATTAGTGGGGATTTCATACTTAACGACTGTAAACAGCATGCGGGGATCGTTGGTCAGCTTGAGATAATCGACAAAAGGAGCACCTACATAGTAATTATGACGTTCTCCCCCGTTTAATGTATTTCCGAGTCCAAAGGTGAAGACGTCGCTGTACTGAATAAATGCATTATCATCGTTGGAAGACATCACGCCTCCCCTGGAAGGATCGACAGCTTTCGCAGCAGCAGCCTCAGCTACTGATGCATCATACTTTGTATATCTCATGCCGGCCCTCAGCAAGAGGGAGTTGCCCAGCTTCTTCCACTTGGCAATATCGCCTTTGTAGAAAAGTTCACCGCTCGCTTTAACTTTCGTTGCATCCAGTGCATCTGTGGCTTCTTCGAGTTCCTTGAGGATGTCGGCATAGATTACTTTCTGGTCATCATACTTGGGCAGGAATGTGGCATCGAGATAGCCCCTGCCGGCTTCTGAATACGGGACATCACCGTAGGTATCGACAAGCAGCATGAAACAATAGGCTTTCCATATTCTTGCCATATTATACAGGTTGCTTCTTACCGGATCATCTTTGGTTTTCTCAATGACATCTACCAGCGCCCTGACCGGACCCTGAAATAGTCCGTTAAAAGTGCCATTGGCATTACTGTCATTGAAAGTATTCCTGTTCCCGCCTTCCAGTACACCGCCATAGGGTGTGATTATTTGCTGAACAATCTGCCCTGGATAGGTGTGATCTGTTCTGGCGGAATTACGCTGAGCATCTGCAAATTCATACACCGGGTCCATGGTTGTCATGGCCACAGGATTTATGTTGATCTCTTCGAAATCCTTATCGCAGCTGTTTAAGCCTGCAAGCAGGGCGATAAGAAAAAGAACCGGATATTTTATTTTCATAATGATAGCTTTTAAAAAGGTTAGAATTTAACGTTAAGGCTCAGTCCAAAACTGCGGGTTGTGGGGAGCGCCGATGATTCCAGTCCTGCCCTGTTGTCGGAAGTTGAGTAAACAGATTCCGGATCGAGATTATCAACATGTTTCATAAGAAGCAGGACATTGTTTACGTTGGCATTTACATTGAGCCCTTTGATAAATGAACCGGCGACAAACCTGGTGAGGTCAGCTCCGACCGACAAGGTCCTGAATTTAATGAAGCTAGCGTCATAAATGAAAGGAGTTACAACATATTTACCCCGGTAATCGGCATAGAATGCCTCTGCCTCGACAGCTGTTGTATTGGGTGTTCCGTCTGCATTTACGCCATCGAAGACAACACCTCCCTCACGTCCGACAAGGGATGATTGTGTCAGACCATGACGCATAAGATTGAAATTTGTGTTTGAAATCAGCTTATGCCCGGCTTTGAAATCTATCTGGGCAAAAACACGCAGCCAGCTGTAAGTGAAAGTGTTGAGCCATCCTCCGATATGCTTTGGGATAGCGCTTCCGAATGTCTTATATTCGCCTGCCAGGAACCTGCCGTTTGCAGTAATGATTCTGCCCTGGGCATCTCTCTTATAGTCAATACCCCTGACAGAAGCCAGCGGCAATCCTACCTCATGTGATATCTGGCCCATGAAGTCACCACTTCCGACATCAATCTTGGTCTGGCCGCTTGCCAGCTCAAGAACTTCACTTATATTATAGGTATAATTAAATGCTGTCTGCCAGGAGAACTTCTGCATCTGCACGGGAACCAGGGTCAGTAAGGCTTCTATTCCCTCATTTTTCAGACGGCCCACGTTAACTCTTGTCTGGCTGTAACCTGATGCATTTGAAATATCTATATTCAGGATCTCATCCACGGTATTTTTCACATAGGCGGCCATATCAAGCGATATCCTGCGGTTAAACAGAATTAATTCGAGGCCTACCTCGCCTTCCTTAACCTTAAGAGGCTTGAGATTGGGATTGGGAGTTGTCGATCCTGAGATACTACCTATCGGGATACCGTTGAATTGCTGAGCATTCATGGCATAGTAGAGGGCATTGGTATAGGGGCTTGTATCTCCTCCCACTTCGGCGTAAGCTACCCTGACCTTGCCATAATCGACCCATTCAGGAAGTGAACTCCTGAGAGCTTCGCTGAACAAAAAGCTGATACTTGCCGACGGATAAAGATAACTGTTCGATTCCGGATTAAGGGTTGAGAACCAGTCGTTGCGGCCCGTAAGGTTTAAGAAGAGATAGTCTTTAAAAGAAAGATCAAGGGTACCATACAGGGAATTTACTTTTTTATGGCTGTAGCTGTAGGTAGGATTTTTGGTCTGGCCATTTCCTATCGTATAGAGGTCTGCGATATAAAAATTTGTTACGGAAGTTTGTAAAGTCTGTCCCAGCTGGTCCATGGTGTTTCCACCGACAGTGGCGCCAACTCTGAAATTACCAAATTTCTGATTTGCCCCGATGAGGAAATCCATATTGGTCTCCCTGTTTTCAGTATATCGCTGGGTATAACCCCCGCTGAACCCTATTGTAGGAACTGAGCTGGAGGCTTTTCCGTTAGGGGTATTATAATCCCAGTAACGGGTATAATAATCCTGTCCTATACGGCCCTGGGCATATAGCCATGGAGTAAAATCGTAGCGTAAAGTTAGGTTACCGATAAGCCTGTTGCGTTTAATATCCTCAAACCGGTATTTCTGGGTCCAGTAGGGATTGGTACGGTTGGTGAAACGTGAGATCACTATTTCATTTCCAAGATCATCCACAAGAGCGGTCTTGAGCCACCTCGGGTCAATGCTGTTTGCCATTGTGAGGATAGTGTTTGCCGAAACGAAGTCCTGGCCTCCCAGAGCCGGAGGATTATGATTCTTCTCGATGGAATAATTGGCATTCAGCCCTACTGAGAACTTTTCAGTTATCTTATAGTTCAAACCCAGGTCCAGGATGTTTTTGTCAATTTTTGCTCCCGGGTCGATGCTTGTAGCTGCGCTATTTGTGCCGGATAAGCGGAAACTCCCCTTAGAATCACCTCCTGTGATGGCAACCGTGTTAACCAGGTTGATAGCTGTCTGATAATAAGTTTTTATCCTGTCCTTGAAAGGCACGTATGGATGCTGTAATCCGTCGACACACCAGATGGGCTGACCGTCAAACTTGGTTCCGAAACTCCATACGCCTGTCTTGCGGGCTTCAGAAATATTAGCCGGCCTCACTCCGCTTTCTCCCTGTCCGTATTCATACTGAAAGTCAGTAAAATCGAGAGCCTCGTCGGCTGTGATGCTGGAAGTTACCTCAATTCCAATACCCTGCTGCCCGGCACCTGACTTGGTAGATCGGAA
>JAVEWX010000227.1:0-3695 GCA_034004335.1 Bacteroidales bacterium
AAGCCGGCGCTTACGAGAAGCCTCAGTGTTTTTGCGGTATATCGTTCAAAACTGCCATAGTCTTCCTTATGCAGCTTTGTCTGCTCGATGTATGATGTAGTCAGCACTGATGACAGCAGCACGTTACCGGGCAGTTCCGTAAGGGTTTTTGAGTAGTTGAGTGAGCTGAGATACCCGGCACTAAGGAACCTGACGCTGAGGGATCGCTCCCAGAAGGTGGCGAAGTGATTAAGGAGGGTCTGTACACTCAGCGAGAATACTCTCTTCATGAGTGCCACAAGCTGTCCGGCCTCGTGTCTCCACACAGCAAGCCGGAAGATACATGGCAGGCACAATCCCGAACGAAAAGAAAACCACACGGCATTTATCAATGATGCAATCAGATGACTCCAGGCAAATGAATATATTCCCAATTGCCGAACCGTGACTATTATAAAGACAATACCCGCGAACTGTGACACTATCGATGAGAGGGCATAGAAGGAATAATGACCCTTCGAATAGAGATGAGGTCTCAGCACTGAGTTAAATGTTCCCGGCAGCATGTTGACAATGAACAGAAGCGAGAAGCCCCTGAAGAGCTGCTGGTCGCCCTCATCGATATTGTAAAGAGGTATCAGAAGATTGAGAGACAGGTAATATAGCAATCCGAGTATTACCACGGGCAGGAGGCAGGTCATTATATAGAGGGCTTCGAACGACCCCTCGCGATACCCCTGCTTGTCCCTCTTTATCACCATTATCTCACCGGCGCCGCCACCTATCATGGCCTGTATTATTGCAGGCACTATCATGGCCAGCAGCAATATGTCAACCTGGGCCGACAGTCCCAGTATCCATGCCATCAGCACCTGGCGGAGGAAGCCTGCCAGGTTGATGGTAAGGTTACTGAAGACCAGGATACCGGAGTTTTTTACCTGCTTCTTGTCCACACTGTTACCTGTAATTGGCAATACGGCAGTAAAGGCCTATCATTTCAGCCTGTTCACCGAGGGTACAGAGGTCGCGGGCAGTGCCCGTGACAAACTCTTCGGTCATTCGGTACAGTCCCGCCTTGAACTCCCTGTCGCGCGAGTCATCAACCGCCACCTTTTCGATGGCTACGGAACCGCGGCGCTGCAGCTGCAGCTCCTCAAGCGGCCTTAGTATCACCCTTATGTTGCGCGACATAAGCTCAAGACCCCAGCGTCCCGGTGCATCCCAGTTGGCGCAATATGAGAAGGGGATCCCTTCCACGGTTGTTCCGGCCCCGCTGAAGGCCGATCCTGAGGGATGCCAGCCCAGCGACCCGTAGTGAAACACGGCAGTCGAGGAGGGTTTGCCGCCAATGAAGAAGGCCAGGTCGGCGACATGTGATGAGTTGCTCAGAAACCAGCGCTCTTTTTCAAGGGGATGGGCATCGAAGGGTTCCACCCTGTCGCTCCACTCGGTGAACTCAAAATGAAAGGATGTTACCCCGCCATCGGCGGCAAGGAGCCTGCGGCCTTCGGCTACCGTTGCCAGGAACCGCCTGTTGTAGGCTATATAGACCATGGCGCCACGTTCACGGGCTGTCGCCAGCAGATTCTCTGTCTCAGCGGGCGACAGGGCCCCGGGTTTCTCGAGGAGAATGGTAGTAACTCCATGTTGCATCAGGCTAATGCAGGTACTGCACAGGTCGGGTACATTAACGGCAACTATTGCCTTTGAAGGGGGTTCGTTCATCGAGGATAGGTATCTGTCGATGCCACCGGTAAGGGCTATCATCCCTGTTTTTTCACGGAAGAGGGCTGCAGAAGCCTCACCCCTGCCTACGGTTATAAAGGGTATGTTCATGGCGGAAAGGACACGTGCATATTCAATGCCCATCCTTCCTGCACCTGCAAGCAGCAGACCGGTTTCTTTCATGTGACGGGGCAGTTTTCAGTATGATAGCCTCTTACAGCGACAAGGTGACTGTTGAGGAGGGGGAGCAGCAGTGCATGGTGGCCCAGTGACTCCCTCAGGGAGGTCAGACCGCAGCGGCCCGTGGTGATTATTTCGTCAACGACCAGATGGGTGAGCTCACTCTGAAAGGGAAAATGTTCGGCTGTTAACAAGGGTTCAAAGCCATTATCGCTGTTCATATGAACAACCCTGCCGGCAGCTTCATAGATAATCATACGCCTGGCGGGTGTCATAATTTCGATGCTGAGGGGCAGACCCTTCATTGTAAGTGAATTAACATTCAGCTGGCCCCTTCCGTTTGAGAAGCCTGCCCTGCCGGTAAACTCTACGAATCCGGTCCGCTTGCCGGAGAGGATGATGCCGTCGGCGGCGAAATAGTCTGTGCTGCAAGCGGGGATGCCGGTGAGGAAGCATAGCAGGTCGATATAATGAATGGTATTGCAGCCGAATCCCCAGTCGGAACCCGTGACATTCAGGGTTACCTGTTCTGAATTGCCCAGATCCTCCTTCAGTTTGCCATAGAATGGGTAAACCCGTCGCGGGCAATTGATCCAGGCATCAATATTGTTTTTTTCAATCAGCTCCAGCTGTTGTTCGAATACTTTCACCGACTGGTAGGCAACCTTTTCGAGGATGAGGCTGCGGGTAGTAACCCTTGAAATCAGTTCACTCACCACTGCAGGTCTGACATCGGCGGTGGTGGCAACAATGATAACTGCCGCCTCACTGAAGTCAAGTCGGGCCACCGACCCGAGGTAAGTGAATTCCACGGGACTGCCGGGGGGAAGTACCTGCGAGACCCTTTCCGCTGCTGTATGCCTTGCCGCTGCCGAAGGTTCAATTACAGTCACCTTCAAGGGTCTCTGCGAGCGAGCCAGGGCCTGAAGATGCCGGCTGCCTATCTGTCCGGCCCCGGCAACAATGACATTCTCCTTTATCATACTGCTGTCCAGCCCCCGTCGACAATAAGGTTCGATCCCGTCATATATGACGAGGCTTCAGAGGCCAGAAAGAGTATGGCCCCGTTATATTCATCCCTGTCGGCCATCCTTCCCAGGAGCGTGCGAAACGAATAGTTCTTCACGAAGGTGTCGTCGTGATTATCGAAAACGCCCCCGGGGGTAAGGCAGTTGACCCGTATGTTCCTGCCGCGGTAGTAGGATGCCAGGTACCTGGTGAGGTTTATCATTCCTGCCTTGGTAATGGCATAGGATACCGGCGACGAAAAGGGCTCCCCGGGAAAGTAAATGTTGGATACTCCATCGTAGAGTCTTTGGTCGGCACCTACATTGCCGTAGGTTGAAGATATGTTGATGATGTTCCCGTGACCCTGGCGGAGGAAGATCAGGCAAGCTTCCCGGGCAGCTATCACTGCTCCTCCCAGATTGGCATCGAGCACCTTCGAAAGGGTTTCCATACTGTATTGCTCAAAGGGAGCATAGAAGCCCTCAGGTTTTGTCTGCACATTATTAATCAGCACATCGAGCCTGCCATATTTCTTCATCACGGCCTCAAAGAAATCAGTTATCTGCTGTTCATCAGCTATGTCCATTTTAAAAGGAAGAGGGTCGGCTCCAAATGTTTCGGTCACCTCGCGGGCCAGCCTGAAACATTCTTCCCCGTTAATGTCGCCGAGGGCCGTATGGGCGCCGGCGGAAGACAGGAACCTGGTATATTGCCTGCCCAGTATTCCTGTTGCCCCTATTATCGCTATTACCTTTCCCCTGACGGTGAACAGCACATCAGCAGTCTTAATATAAATTTGTTTT
>JAVEWX010000228.1:0-3687 GCA_034004335.1 Bacteroidales bacterium
TGACATACGTAACCGGAATAACCGGTCCGGGAGAGGTTGAAGTTGTTCCGTTGCCAAAATCCCAGTAATAAAAATCTGCACCGAAAGACTGATCACTGATTACAATGTCATGAGGCGTACAGGCAAAAACAGTGTCAAACACAAAGTTTGCCTCAATATATGGCATTACAGTTACTGTATGTGTTGATGTGTCACGGCAGAAATAGGGTGAGATGGCTATCAGGCGTGCTTCATATACAATACTGTCGGGCCCAAAAAGGTTCCTGTAGGTATGTTCAGGATCCCTGTCAATTGAGGATCCGCCGTCACCGAATTCCCAGTACCATGTATCCGTATTGCCCGATGAGGTATTCACAAAACTGACCGGCAACGGATCACATCCTCTTGCGGCCCCGTCAAATTCAAACTCCGAATAAATTTCAGGATAGACAACTATTGTCTTTCTGAAAATATCAGCACATCCGCTCTCATTCTTTACAAGCAGCGTTACAGTGTCAATTACCGGGGCATTCGTATAATTGGTATATACGTGTGTAAGGGAGAACGGATTCGGATAGCCGGGGGGTGGCTGGAATGGTGTGGCAGGATCAAGGTCATAGGTTGTTAGGGTTCCGTCAATATCATACTGCCAGAATGCCACACCGGTAGATTGGTCCTCAAAGACAACCTCAAGCGGCGAGCACCCTGACTGCACGTTGGTCTGGAAGAATGCCTTCACGGGGGTTGACACCACCACTGTAAGGTTTCTTATGCCTGTAGCACATGCTCCCGATATTTCCACGGTATAGTTGTGAGGCCCGGGAGGGAGGTCAATTGCGGTCGGCAGATTGCTGGTTGCATCATCGAGATATGTGTCCGGGCTCCACAGGTAGTTTGTACCGCCGTAGGCATAAAGCTGAACAGGGTCGCCGTAACATGCCCTTACAACCACCGAGTTGGTACCGGCAACATTGGCCCCGATATTCAGTCCGCCGAAATCAGAGTAGTACCCGTAATAAAGCCCCCCCTGTCCTGCCCCGGGGAAACCGTTGAATATTCCAAGGTGAAATATATCGCCGGTATTCTCAACCAGGTGCTGTCCGATCGAAAGGACATTCGTATTTATTGAGTTCGAAAACCATGCCATATACCCGCCTGATCCGGGTATCTCCTCGAATGCTCCCGGATCAATTATTCCATCCTGCCTTATTCCGTCCAGGAGGAACTTGTCCTCGTTGCCCTTCATCACGATGATGAAGAACTGGAACTTGTTCTCATCCCGGGCACGGGTAAAGGCAAGCTGGGTATTTCCGGTACATCCTATTGCAGGAACGAGGGCTCCCCCCCTCGCCTGGTTTTCGACTCCCAGCTGAAAAGTATAGAATGGCTTCGGAGGATCTGTCGGATTCAGCATTGAAGTCAGGCGTCCGAACTTCGAGCCTCCCGGAATGATTACAAGAGCCTGCTGTCCGCGGTTCAGGGTTACGTATGGTGATGCCCCGATAGGCACGCCGTTGCCGTCATAAACATAAATCGGTGTATTATCCTCTGTGGCAAGAACATATACATGATTCGGATTCCCCATATCAGGGACGATATAATGGCTGCCGACAATATTTACCGGTACTATCTGGTCACCGATCACATCCTGCCCCTGTGAGCCTACTGCCAGGGCATCATCCTTTACAGTCACGCATATATCTTCGGTCGATTGAATCCTGGTACCGGCAAGCCGGTCTGCGGCGAATATGCTGTAGTTGAGCGGAAAAACAGAAAAGGTCTGACCCCTGTTTAGGGTAACCGTATAGGTGCCGCCGGCCGGAATCGTCGTAAGAAGGGATCCGAAGCTTGCCTGCTTTCCCGGCGGCAGGGTAATTGTCACCTGGGTATTGTCAGCAGTTGCCACGATGTCTATTGCAGAATATGCCCTCGGTGTAATGTTCCTGTTATTGTAAAAGGTCTGGAAGGGTGTGTAGAAAAGGGTTCCCCTCGCATTGCGCCCCTTGAGGGTCCAGAGATCGGATCCGTATGCGTAGTTTACCTCCCAGTAACAGGTGATCATGTTTGTGGAGGTAATATGGAGTCCGAAATTATTTATTCCGTTTACAGTCAGCGGTTTGTTTTCAAGGCGGTTATTGCCGGGGTTGGCCGCTACGTCAAGCAGGGAGGTGAGGTTGACCGCAGCGGTTGAGTTTGCCGCAATATCTATTACAATATCCTGGAAGCCACCAGGGTTAAGGATTGGGTGGTACGGATTTGCCGGCATGCTGATTGTTACCGTGGCCGGCAGCTCCAGCGTTGCTATCCTGAGTGTTCCCGGTGTACCGCCGGTATTGCCGCGATGTGAAAGTTCGGGCACCACAAACCAGAAATCCGTATCTACCTGGGCATTTGTAAGAGCAGATATCGTCAGCAACAAGGCTGTCAATGCATTGCTAACCAGCAACCTGATCCGGCTATGACGGAATTTAGTTTTCAAATCCGGTATTGAAAATTAAACATATTTAGAATTTATACGTAAAACGGAATACAATGTTGCCCTGAAGGGGAGTTTAAGAAGTTATATGTCAGGACGGAAATCACTAAGGACTTTGTCTGCCAGGCTGTTGGTGACAGTCATTTTGTTGTTTCAGCTATCTCGTCTGCATGCACAGGTGTATCTCTCCGAAGGCTTCGAGCTGGGGGCCAAACCTGAAGGATGGACAGAGGAGTATGTAACCGGAACAGAGCCATGGAGATACAGGAACGGCGGACATAGCCCGAATGACAATAACTGGCTGGTTCCTGCATGGCAGACAGATATTACACGTAACCCTCCTTCCGCCTATGACGGGACTTACAATGCAATTTTCTTCAAGCAGGGAGACGGCAACGAACGTACCAAACTCATAACCCCGCCGATGAATCTGCTTGGCGGAGCGGCAGTTCAGCTAAGCTTCTATCTCTGCCAGATACCGTGGAATTTTGAAGGTTCAACAGGCTGGGATATCCTCAGGGTTTACTATAAGGTTTCCGAAAGTGCACCATGGGTGCTGCTGCATGCTTTTCTTGACCCTGTCTACACCTGGGAACTTCAGACTCTTGTCCTGCCGAACCCGTCCTCCACGTATTATCTTGCCTTTGAAGGTCAGACCCGCTGGGGTTTTGGGACATGCATTGATAACATTACAGTTGAGTCAACAGGACTTCAGCCGATGTGGATAAGGGAAATAGACGCCAGGCAACCGTTTACCCAGTATGTCGCTTCAGGTACTCCCGACGTGCCGGTGATGAGACTTGACTTCACGGTACTCGGTAATAGTGATACTGCCAGGCTTCAGAGCATCAGGTTCAACTCACTGAATACCTCAGACAATGATATAATCGCGGGAGGTGTTAAGCTTTATTCCACTACCAGCCAGATATTCAGTACAGAAAACCAGCTTGGTTCATCGGGCAATTTCACCGGCGGTGTGGCTGAATTTTCAGGGCTGAACCATATCCTCCCTCCCGGAAACTCATACATATGGCTGGCCTATGACCTTAAGTATGATATTGACTATGGCCACATCCTTGATGCAAAGCTTGCAGCAAACAGCATCCTGGCAAATGACACTCTCTACCCTTCAGCAGAACTGTCTCCTGCCGGGACGCGGATTGTGTATTCAACACAATATTACCAGGGATTTGAGGGAGCACATGGATGGACACTGACCGGAGAGTTTGAGG
>JAVEWX010000061.1:0-17514 GCA_034004335.1 Bacteroidales bacterium
AGGGCTGTAAATGTTTTGCCATCCCACTTTGCCAGGTAACTTGCCGGATTCTCATTTAATGATGTGAAATTACCACCAATATAGAGGTCGGTTCCACACACGGCCAAAGCATAAACAGGCCCATTAAAATATAGATCCCCAAATTGATTATCCCAGTGCAGCTCATCTTCCTTTGATTCAGATAGTTCAGGGATATCGGTTTTGAACCTATTAACAGACAATAATAAATCCGAGGTAACTCCAATCTCCATTGCATTTTTTGATGTTTGTGCGGATATGGACAACCCCAGAAAGGCAAGCAGTATACAACTGGAAAGAAATAGCTTATTCATGATATAGTTCTTTGATTTAAATCTTCTTTCAGATATTCTGCCTCATGATAACAAATATAGGTATATCAACTGATTAAGTCAACATTATGGTTTCCTGACTGATGCCATTTTCCCTAATACCTCCCAAAAAATCAAAGGAGTTGTCTTCTTGCATCAAATACCTGCAATCCGCAACCTTAACCCATGCTATCCCGACCTTCGGTACGGGACAGGCTCTAACGGGATTATGGAACCACCCCCTATCCCCGCCAGGGGATTAATATCAATAGCAGCGGAAGCCGTCATGTCCTATCACGGCACATTCCTTATATTTGTGTATGATATATCCATTATGAGCTGCCGGTGAAGACGGATTTTGAGATAACGGTTGTCGGGGCGGGGGTTGTGGGGCTGGCAATAGCCGCCCGCCTGTCGGGGTTGTACGAAAGCATCGTGGTTCTTGAGAAGCACAACCGCTTCGGGCAGGAGACATCATCGCGCAACAGCGAGGTGATACATTCGGGGATATATTACCCGGTGGGATCGCTGAAGGCCCTGCTATGCGTGAGGGGCCGCGAACTGCTGTATGAGTACTGCAGGCAACACGAGGTGCGTTACAACAGGTGTGGCAAACTGGTTGTGGCTACAGACGCAGGGGAGGAGCAGCAGCTTGACGAAATAGTGGGGAAAGCGAGGGCTAACGGCGTTAATGACGGGAGAATAATCCATCGCGATGAGATAAGGGAGATGGAACCTCATATCAATGCCCGCCGGGCAATACATTTCCCGTCGTCGGGCATTGTCGACAGTCATGGTCTGATGAAGAGTCTCGAGACTGCAGCCATAAATGGCGGCGTTACATTTGCATACGGAAACGAACTTACGGGCATACGCGGGATTGAAGGTGGGTATGAACTGGAGACGGCAACAGCCGGCGGGGAGAATTTTGCCTTCACCAGCAGGGTGGTGATAAATGCCGCAGGCCTTCAATCCGTAAGAGTGTCGGAGATGGCGGGTATCAGCAACCCGGCATACAGGATGTACTACTGGAAGGGTGAGTACTTCAGGATTGGCAATGGCAAGAACAGGCTGGTAAAGAGGCTTATTTACCCGGTTCCGGAGAAGAATATCACTGGTCTGGGCGTACATGTCACTCTCGATCTCGATGGCGGGGCTAAGCTGGGTCCCAACGCCATTTACCTTGAGGATGGGGTGATTGATTATTCCGTAGATGCCGGTCGTGGTCCTGCCTTCCATGCTGCGGCAGCGAGGTTCCTGCCCTTCCTTGAGGAGGGCGACCTGCATCCCGACCAGGCGGGGGTGAGGCCCAAGCTCCAGAAACCGGGAGATGCCTTCCGAGATTTTGTTATAAGTGAGGAATCGGGTTGCGGATGCCGGGGTTTCATAAACCTTATAGGCATTGAATCGCCCGGACTGACGGCATGCCTGGCAATAGCCGGATATGTGGAGGGGATGATAAAGGCGTAATGGCATGGGGCATGGAGCATGGGAAAAAAGGTAATCGGTGTTCAGTAATCGGTAATCGGTGTTGCTGCATAGGGCTTGGGGCATGGAGCATGGGGCATGGAGCATGGGAAAAAAGGTAATCGGTGTTCGGTAATCGGTAATCGGTAATCGGTAGCAGAACCCCGTAGGGGTTAAATATCAATAGAAAAGGGGCATTCCCCCATATGAGTGTTTCGCCGAGCATGGGGCATGGGGCATGGAGCATGGGAAAAAAGGTAATCGGTGTTCAGTAATCGGTAATCGGTGTTGCTGCATAGGGCATGGAGCATGGAGCATGGGGGAAAGGGGCGTAGAAGACGTATAAGGCGTAAAAGGCGTAGGAGGCGTAAAAGGAGGTTCTGGTTCTTCGTTTTTCGTTTTTCGTTCCGCGTTGCGGGTTGCGCGTTCCGTGTTCCGTGTTCCGTGTTCCGTGTTCCGTGTTCCGTGTTTTGAGTTTGCTCCCTTCGGTCGCGAGCTCGCTGCGCTCGGTTCCCGATGCCGGACGCCGGACGCCGGATGCCGTTTCTTAGTTCATCGTTCCGTGTTCCGTGTTCCGTGTTTTGAGGTTCCGGATGCCGGACGCCGGACGCCGTTCTTCGTTCATTTTTACTATCTTTATGTTCCCATGTTGAAAGTGCAATGGTCAGTCTGAATTCAATACCACGAAAAATGCCAGGCATTATAGCGCGTCGTGCGGGTGATGAGTATATCCTGGTTCCGGTAACGGACAACATAGCCGACATGACATGCATATATACCCTCAACGAGACGGGAGCGTTTTTATGGGACCATATTGACGGTTCAGCAACCGTTGAGGATCTGGCCCGGGAACTGGCAGAGGAGTATGACGGCGACATTGAAACCACACGCAATGATGTGATGGCATGCCTTGCCGATCTGGAAAAATACCTGATAACAGAGCGATGAAACAGTATGTGCTGACAGTTGCGGGCTACCGTATAAGGTTCCTGGCGCAGGAGGGAATAACCGACATGGTGCCGGGGAACAGGTTCAGGAACAGCATCACCATCGACAACGGGGTGTGCGACCTTGTGGTAAGGGTCTTTGCCGGCAGTCCGCCGGAGCGGGAGAACCAGGTGCGGCTGTTCAGGGCTCCGCTGGTGGAGGATAACGGAGGGGGACCGGTGAAGAGACAGGAGAACTTCTGGAGCGTTTACGGACACCGGTCGGGACTGCTGATAAAGACAGTATTTCCGCGTAACCACGAAGAGCTGCAGGGCTGGCTGATGTACTCCTTGACATCGGCGGAGTGGGACCTCTACATAACGGGAGGCACGGGGGTCGTAGATCCTTTCGAGTACCCGCTCGACGGTCTTATACTGTACTACCTGACGGTGATGAACGGCGATATATTCATCCACGGATCGGCGGTATTGCACAACGACAGGGGCTACCTCTTTTCGGGTGTCTCGGGTTCCGGAAAAACAACCATGGCCAGGCTGTGGGAAGAGGCAGGGGCGCTGGTGATACACGACGACAGGGTGATAATAAGGACCACCGCCGGGGGTTTTATGATTCACAACACACCGGTGTATGATGACGATGAGCCACGGAGTGGGCCGCTGAGCAGGATATTGCTGCTGTCGCACGGCACGCACAATGAACTGCTACCGCTGCACGGTGCCAACGCACTGTCGAGGGTGATGGCAAACTGTATACAACACAACTGGAGTCCAGAGCTGATAGGACAGCTGACGGGGTCGTTGTATCTTCTTACACAGAGGATACCGGTGGCGGGATACTGGTTTGTGCCCGACGCAACAGCAGTGGATTTTCTGATTGCAAGTGAAGGCTGAGAGAAATATAATTGACGCTGAGTTGCACCGGCTCGGATCGGAGTTACTTGGCGAAGGGATGACGGTGAGGATACAGGCATCGGGATACAGCATGTTTCCGGCGATCCGTCCGGGCGATATCATTGAGATAGAACCTCTTGGCGGGGATGATGGTGCAGCGTCGCTCATCGCGGGTGAGATAGTTGCGCTTGCCCGCAAGGATGATTTCGTGGTGCACCGGCTGGTGGGCTGCTTTTTGAAGGATGGCCGGCGGTGGGTCTTCACACGCGGCGACAGCGTGCTCAGGGCTGATGATCCATTGCCAGTGGAAGCCGTTGCAGGCAGGGTTGTGAAGATAACCAGGGGCACCAGGGTGATGGCCCCTCCCAGGACGAGGGTTAATGTGTTCTATAGGTGGAACAGGTTGATTGTAAGGATATTGGGGGTGATTAAGTAAAGGCGTAAATGGCGTAAATGGCGTATAAGGCGTATAAGGCGTAAGGGGCGTATAAGGCGTAGGAGGGGTTCCTGGTTCCTGGTTTGCTCCCTTCGGTCGCGAGCTCGCTGCGCTCGGTTCCGGATGTCGGATGCCGGACACCGGACGCCGTTTCTAAGTTCTTCGTTCCGCGTTGAGGGTTTAGAGTTAAGGCGTAAAAGGCGTAAAAGGCGTATAGGGCGTAAGACGCCTTTTTCCTATCTTTGATCATTAATCATTGATTCATGAAAGCCGGCCGTTTCAGTTACTTCGTCCGTTCCATTGCCATGGTATGGAACAGTTCGCCCCTATGGGCGGCTTCGGGTACGGCGCTGTCGCTGCTGCGAAGTTTCCTTCCCCTGGCGCTGGTGTGGCTGGTTAAGGTCCTGACAGACATAATAGCGGGGCACATAGCGGGGGGCGATGTCCTTCCGGGAGTCACTACAGCCATTGCCGGGGAGCTACTGTGGCCCGTACTGGCGGTGGTAGCTATCTTCTTTGCCGACGAGGTGGCCGGTGAGCTGCTGGTATATGTACGCAGCAGGCATGCCTTTCATTTTGAGACCGATGTCCACGACCTGCTTCACCACAAGTCGATGGAGCTTGACCTTATGCATTTCGAGAACCCTGCCTATTATGACATCCTGGCCCGTGCATCGCGTGAAGCTCCCTACAGACCCCACAGTATAATAGCCAACCTTATTGCCCTTTTCAGGGGAACCGTGGCCCTGGTGCTTATGACAGCCGTGCTGGCGCGCCTCCACCCCCTGCTTATACTGCTGGTTGTCGTCATCAACATGCCGGGGGTATGGCTTAAGGTTCGTTTTGCGGGTATCATCTACCGGTCGAGGCGCGACCAGACACCAGAAGCCAGGAGATCGCAGTACTACAGCTGGCTTCTTACCGGTGACAGGCCATCGAGGGAGGTACGTCTTTTCGGACTGGGCAACTACTTCAGGGAGCTCTTCAACAGGAGCCTTAAGGGCAGGAAGCAGGAGGAGACGGAGATACTGCGCAAGAGGGCTATGCTTGAGATATTGTCGGGGCTCTTCAAGGCGGCAGCCCTTTTCGGGGCTCTCTACTACCTCACCCGCGAGGTGGTGTTGTCGCGCATCACTCCGGGTGACATGGCCATGTATCTCATTGCCTTCAGGCAGGTGCTGCTCTATGTGAGGGACATACTGGCTGCCGTGGCGGGGCTGTACGAAGATAACCTCTTCGTATCCGACCTGTTCACCTTCCTGTCGCTCGAGGAGAGGGTAAAAGCTGAACATCCGGCTGTCATTCCCGGGAAGCCGCGCATAGGTATTGAGGTCAGGAACCTGAGCTTCCGTTACCCGGGATGCGGAAGCTATGCGCTCAGGGATATATCCTTTTCCATAGGCAGGGGTGAGACCGTTGCCCTTGTGGGGCCCAACGGTTCGGGGAAGAGCACCCTGGTGAAGCTTCTCTGCCGGCTGTACGATCCCGGGGAGGGGTCGGTGCTGCTCGACGGTCAGGATATACGTCACATGGATCCGGCAGCCTACAGGAGGCTTTTCTCGGTGGTGTTCCAGGACTTCATGCTCTACAATGCCACTGCCGGGGAGAACATCAGGGCCGGTAACATTGACAGGCGCGATGCTGCTGCACTGATAGCCGAGTCGGCACGCAAGGCCGGGGTGCACGGGCTGATCAGTTCGTTGCCAAAGGGTTATGATACAATAATAGGAAGGCTTTTTGAGGAGAGCCGCGAGCTCAGCTGGGGAGAATGGCAGAAGATAGCGCTGGCGAGGGCCGTGTTCAGGCAGGCGCCCTTCCTGATACTCGACGAGCCGGTGAGTGCCCTCGACACCATCACCGAGCAGGAGATATACCGTAACTTTCCGGGTATAAGGGGTAACAGCACCTGTATGATAATAAGTCACCGGTTCCCGGGAGTAAAGATTGCCGACAGGATAATGGTCCTCGACAAGGGTTGCCTGGTGGAGACGGGCGACCATGAAAGCCTTATCAAGGCCGGCGGCCTGTACAGCACGATGTTCGGGTCAGGCAGTGCCGGGGCCTGATGATCCTTAGCGGCATTTACAGTGAAATGCATCCCCCGCAGCCGGGAGAGGGGGGAGATTGATAATCCGGATAATTTAGCGACCTTTGCCGCATGACAGCAAAGAAGAAAAAACATAAGAGTGGCGGGCACAGTGAGTATCTCGAGAGGGAGATACTTAACCTGCTGACAGCATATCCGAAGCAGGATATGAACTACAAGCAGGTGTCGAAACACCTCAATATAGAGAAAGCATCACAGAGGAACCAGGTGAGTAATGCCCTGCGGCGCATGGCATCGAAGGGTATCATTACAGAGTCGGGGCGTGGTTCCTACCGTCTGAGGTCCGACGCCGGGGGCCATATAACCGGAACCATAGAGCTGACGCGTCAGGGTTACGGGTTCCTGATAACTGAGGAGAAGAAGGAGGATGTCTTCATCGGACCCAAGTACCTGCGTACGGCGCTGCACGGCGACACCGTTAAGGTACGGCTGTTCGCGGTGCGCAAGGGGGCCCGGCCCGAGGGCGAGGTGGTGGAGATAATCACCCGTTCGCGCGAGACCTTTGTGGGAACCATAGAGGTTCTCCCATCCTTTGCTTTCCTGGTTCCCGACAACAGGAACATGCCCTTTGACCTGTTCATACCCCTGCAGAATCTTAAGGGGGCAAATCAGGGACAGAAAGCCGTTGCCAGGATAACGGAATGGAATCCCCGCTCGCGCAATCCCGTAGCCGAGGTTGTGGAGATACTTGGTTATCCGGGCGACAATGAGACCGAGATGCATGCCATACTGGCCGAGTTCGGGTTGCCGGTACGCTTCCCGGAAGAGGTGGAGGCTGCCGCTGCCAGGTTGCCGGTTGACATAACGAAGGATGAGCTTGCACGCCGCCGCGACTGCAGGAAGATACCCACATTTACCATCGACCCGGCCGATGCAAAGGACTTTGACGATGCTCTTTCCCTCAGGGTGCTGAAGAACGGCAACTTTGAGGTGGGCATACATATTGCCGACGTAACTCATTACCTCAGGCCGGGAACGGTACTCGACGAGGAGGCCCGTCAGCGGGCCACATCGATATATCTTGTCGACAGGGTGGTGCCCATGCTGCCCGAGAAGCTCTCCAACAACGTCTGTTCTCTCAACCCGCGTGAGGACAAGCTTACCTATTCGGTGATGGTGGAGATGAATGAGAAGGCCGAGGTTCTGGGTGAGTGGTTCGGACGAACCGTCATAAACTCCGACAGGCGCTTTTCTTACCAGGAGGCCCAGGTGGTCATTGACACCGGCGAGGGCGACATGAAGGAGCAGATAGTTACCCTTCACACGCTGGCACAGAAGCTGCGTGACAGGAGGATGAAGGCCGGGGCTTTCTCGTTTGAGAGGGTGGAGGTGCAGTTTGATCTCGACGAGAAGGGCAAGCCCCTGGGGATAAAGTTTCGCGACAACGGCACCGCTAACCAGCTGATAGAGGAGTTCATGCTGCTGGCCAACAGGAGGGTTGCCGAGTTCGTGTCGAAGACGCATAAGGGCAAGACCTTCGTGTACCGCATCCACGACGATCCCGACCCCGAGAAGGTCAGCTCGTTCAGGCAGTTCATAACGAGGTTCGGCTACAAGCTTGAGGATGATGAAACGACGCCGCTGCCAAAGGCGATGAACAAGCTGTTGCACGAGGTCGCCGGCAGGGCTGAGCAGAACCTTATTGAGACGCTGGCCCTGCGGTCGATGGCCAAAGCGGTTTATTCAACCGACAACATCGGGCACTATGGCCTGGGTTTCAGGTACTACACCCATTTTACCTCACCCATAAGGCGCTTTCCCGACATGATGGTTCACAGGCTGCTGACGGCATACCTCGACGGCAAGGGTTCGGAGAGCAGGGATACCTACGAGCAGCTGTGTGTTCACTCGTCGAAGATGGAACGCCTGGCAACAGAGGCTGAGCGCGCTTCCATCAAATACAAGCAGGTTGAGTTCATGAGCGACAAGGTAGGTCAGGCCTTTGAGGGTGTTATATCGGGGGTTACCGAATGGGGCATATATGTGGAGATCATTGAGAACCAGTGCGAGGGTATGATACACATCCGCGAGCTGGGCGAGGATTTCTTCGAGTATGACGAGGAGAACTACTGCATCAGGGGCCGCACCTCGGGCAAGGAGTACACCCTGGGTGACAGGGTAAGGGTGGAGGTGGTGAAGGCCGACCTTCAGAAGAAACAACTCGACTACCGGCTTGCCTGATCGGCTTCTATCAGCTCAAGCAATTTACCTATGGCCTCCTCTTCGGGTACGTTTTTGAAGACGGCCTCGGTTCCCCTGTAGATATGAACCCTGCCATGGGCGGCACCCATATACCCGTAATCGGCATCGGCCATTTCGCCCGGACCGTTGACAATGCATCCCATGATAGCGATTTTCAGTCCGGTAAGATGTGAGGTGGCCTTTTTGACCGCGGCGACGGCCTTCTGAAGGTTGAACCGGGTGCGGCCGCAGGTGGGGCACGATATGTAGTCGTTACGGGTGATCCTGATGCGGGCTGCCTGCAGTATGCCAGCCTCGACAGATCTTACAACCTCTTCGGGCAGGTTATTGCCATTATTTATTTTCAGGGCTGTTGCACTGCGCTGCAGCAGGAATGGTGACGAGTCGACAGCTGCTGTTACTGCCAGCTCTTCGTGGGAGGCGAAATTGTATTCAAGGTGGAGTGTGGGCTCTGCGGCTGTGGTTTTTATGTGGCCGTTGCCCGGTGCAGGGCCTGAACCCGGTTTACGGCCGGTGTGGCGCCTGGCGGCATCAACGATGAGCCGGGACACGGGTATCTCGTCCTCAGGAGGTTCGGAGAGTGATACCCTGATGGTGTCGCCTATGCCTGAGGTCAGCAGGGCGCCTATACCCATTGCAGAGCGTATGCGGCCATCCTCGCCCTCACCGGCTTCGGTGACACCCAGGTGCAGGGGGCAGGCAAAACCCTCCTTCTGCATCATGGTGACCAGCAGGCGCGTTGCTTCGTTCATAACCAGTACGTTTGACGACTTCATCGACAGCACCAGACTGTCAAAGCCCTCGGAGGTGAATATCCTGATGAATTCCATGGCAGAGATGGCCATGCCGGTGGGGGTGTTGCCGTAGCGTGTCATGATACGGTCGCTGAGGCTGCCGTGGTTTACGCCTACGCGGATGGCTGTACCATGATCCCTGCATATGCTTATCAGCGGCAGCAGCCTCTGACGGATCCTTTCCAGTTCGGCTGCATATTCCGAGTCGGTGTATTCGGCCCTGACAAAGGAGGCTCTCCTGTCGGCATAGTTGCCCGGATTGATACGCACCTTCTCAACAATACGTGCGGCTGTTTCGGCGGCGGCGGGATTGAAATGGATATCGGCAATGAGGGGTGTGTCGAATCCTGCCCTGCGGAGTTCTTTTTTTATGGCGGCCAGGTTTTCGGCTTCGCGGACACCCTGTGCTGTAAGCCTTACCATTTCGCCTCCTGCCTCTATTATTCGTATGCACTGGGCTACCGAGGCTACCGTATCGTTGGTGTCGGTGTTGGTCATCGACTGGAGCCTCACCGGGTGGTTACCACCCAATGGCAGCGATCCGACCATTACGGTGCGGCTTGTGTATGAGGTGGGGTTATGAGGTTCAGGGTTCAAGGTTCCTTTTTCCACTCCGTACCCTCTTTATTGTCCTTGATTGTAATGCCCATTTTGGCAAGTGCGTCGCGGATGACGTCGGACCGTGCCCAGTCCTTTTGTTCGCGGGCCTCCTGGCGCATTTTCAGTATCATTTCCACGAGTGAGGCCTCCAGGGAGGTATCCTTTCCTGTTTTTTCTTCCGGAACCAGTCCCAGTATGTCACCCGTAAAGGTGGCAAAGATGGAACGGAGCATGTCGAGGTCGCAGGCGTTGAGTTTCTCCCTGCCGTCGGCCACGTTGTTGATGATGCGTGCGGCGTCGAACAGTGCGGCGATGACCAGGGGGGTGCTAAGGTCGTCGTTCATTGCCCCGGTACACCTGTTGCGGATCGATTCGACTTCGACGGTGGAGGTGTCTGATGGTTTCAGTGTTGCGGCTTTTTCGGCAGCGTTGAAAAGCTTTTCAAGTCCCTGCGATGCAGCCTGCAGTGCCTCATCGGAGAAGTCGAGGGTGCTGCGGTAGTGTGCCTGGAGGATGAAAAACCTGATGGTCATGGGGCTGTATGCCGAGGTGAGCAGGGGATGGTTACCCGCGAACAGCTGGTCGAGAGTGATGAAGTTGCCGAGCGACCGGGCCATTTTCTGACCGTTGATGGTTATCATGTTATTATGTATCCACCAGTGCACTGACTCTTTGCCGAGGGCTGCTGCCGACTGGGCTATCTCGCACTCGTGGTGTGGGAATTTGAGATCCATGCCACCGCCGTGGATGTCGAACTCTTCACCCAGGTATTTAATGCTCATGGCCGAGCACTCGAGGTGCCAGCCGGGGTATCCTTCGCTCCATTCCGACGGCCACTTCATAATATGTCCGGGTGCAGCCTTTTTCCACAGGGCAAAGTCGAAAGGACTTTTCTTTTCGTCACTGCCCTCGAGGTCGCGGCTATTGGTCATCAGCTCATCGAGCCTGCGTCCCGAGAGTTTACCGTAATCATATTTTTCGTTGTACCTGACCACATCGAAATAGACGGATCCGTTCACCTCGTATGCATATCCGGCCTGCAGGAGTTTTCTTATCATCTCCTGCTGCTCAATTATATGTCCCGTAGCCCTTGGTTCAATCGAAGGAGGGAGTGCGTTGAGCTGGTACATGTTGCGGTGGAAGGTGTTCATGTATTTCTGAACCACCTCCATTGGTTCGAGCTGTTCCTGCCTGGCTTTTTTGAGTATTTTGTCGTCGCCGCTGTCGGACTCTTCATTTTCGAGGTGTCCCACGTCGGTTATGTTGCGTACGTAGCGGACCCTGTAGCCGAGGTGCAGAAGCCAGCGGAAGAGTATGTCGAAGATAATTGCGGGCCTTGCGTGGCCAAGGTGGGCGTCGCTGTATACGGTAGGACCGCAGACGTACATCCCCACGAAGGGGGAGTTGAGCGGGACAAACCTGTCCTGTCTGCGGGTCATGCTGTTATACAGCCTTAGATTGTGTTCCATCTGAAGTGAGGTTGTCTGACACAAAAGTAATCAAACAATTCAAAATGCCCTCGGTGTGGTACCGGATAAGGAGGGTAAGATGTTCAGTGGGAATTGAGAGGGATGTACGGGGTCAGTTGCCGGTGAGGGCGATGGGGTTTTGCTGCAGGCTTATTTTCATATCGCGGTATAGTTGCGGCACAACGGAAAGGAATATGCCTGTCAGTTCGGGGATGTCCTTGTTTGGCACGTGAAAGTGTCTTGCCCTGAGCGAGTTGTCGGTCATAAAGAGATAGGGGAAGCCATGATTTTCCGCCGGCAGTCCGGTTCCGTCTTCGGGTATGCGGTAAACCCGGCAGGGGATCCGGTTTATCCTGATGAATACTGCCAGTTCGCGGATGTTGTTGTATGAGGCGAGGATGGCAATGTTTTCGCTGCCTACCGAGTCGGCGAGCGCCTTCAGGTAGTTTAGGCCATGATCGACACACATGTTGCAATGAAGTTCGGAGTAACGGAGGAAGAGCATTGGTTTGGCGGAGACAATTTCAGCGAGACAAAAAATCTCCCCGCTTTCGGATTCAAGCGTCAGGCTTCCATCCAATGCTGCTCCCTCCGACTCCATCTGGAAGAAAAGGTTGTTAAGTATTAATTTATCCCTCAGCACGTTCATTTCTTTCGCTTCAGCTGCCTGCGGTGTACTTCTCCTTATCTTCAACACCAGTGCAATGTTCAGCGCAATGAAGAGGAGGAGCGCGAACTTCAGCAGGTTGTATGAAGAGGGAGAAGTCATCAGGCTTTGCTGTTATTCTTTTTTAAGGTCCATGGCGCAGCGGAAACCCTTTTCAAAAAAGGTATTCTTCCTGTGGCCGATGGTAAAAGCCACCGGCCAGAGGTTGTCGGGATCACCAAAGAAGGAACTATATGCTGCTCTGGCAGCATCCTCAGGTTTTAAGTCTCCCTGAAGGTTTGAGAAGGTGTATCCCTCGGTACTTACAATTTCACTTACATTGCCGAATATATCATATATTCCCAGGTCGTTTGGTTCCTTCTGTCCGGGTTTCATTATGCCTCTCGTGTTCATGGAATGCCAGGCGCCCGTCATGACATACTGCAACGGATTCCGGTTTTCAACACCCTTCGTTGCGGCATATATCCATTCGTAAATTGTGGGCAAACGTTTTCCCGCCCAGACAGCATATGCTTCTGCATCTTCGCAGGAAACATGTACAACAGGATAGTCAAGCTCGCCCGGAACCCTGGGAAATCCTCTTTCATCACATTCCCAGTTGACCCCCGACCTCAGTTCAATTTTCGATGATGTAAGTACCCAAGTCTGGGCCTCCGGCTGGTCGGTCTGGGGAACGTAGCCGGTAGCTTTGACGAATTCAGCGAACTGTTTAATTGTGACTTCATATTTATCGAGATAGAAGGTCTCTATTTCAACGGGGAGGGTGTCGAGGTCGATCACTGCGGGGAATTTACCGCCCGGCACTATTGCCATGCCCTCTACTTCAGGGATGCCGGCGAGCGGATCAGCCGGTTCCCCGTTGTTATTCCGGGAGTTTCCATCCCTGTTTCCGCAGCCCGGGGCAATAATTACTGCCGCTGCCATTAAGATAATGAGAGTCTTTTTCATTTCAGCTTTATTATTTGTAAGACAGGGTTGCTGTAGATGTCAAGTCCTTCGAATCCGGCCGGAAGGAAAATTCCGGGCGTACTGAGTTCAAATAATCTGGCAAACCAGGCCGGTTCGATGACCGATACTATGTTTTCGCCGTCAGTATGAAACGGTGGTGCCAGGATTACCGGAAATACCTGTTCCCTTTGGATTACCGCATTTTTTATTGAAATAACTGACTGGTCCCGGCTGTCGAAAATGAACATATATACGCTGTTTTTATATGAGTAACAGCCGATAATATGGTTGCCGGCAACCTGGTAATTTGCAATGCCACTACAGAAGCGGCCATCCGAAATTTCTTCCATCTCAGTCCGAGGCGATCCCTCCTTCCAGAAATCTTTTGGAATACTTTTCCCCCCGAAATCAATGATCCATCTTCTTGATAATGAATTATTTTCAAAGGAATAAATAGAGTTTGTAAAGTAGTCGTGAATATAACTGACCTCCCTGGTATAGGAGGTGTAGTTAATCTGACCTCTTATTTTCATATGAAGCTGAAGGTTTTCATCGAAGGGCAGGAAGCTGTCAATTATCTCCCCGGTTTCGTAATTGAAGATGAATATGTTGGATGCGGGGTTACCCGGAAGGGTTGGATTGGGGATATATTCAGCATAGGCGATTGCATTCCTGCCTCCTGCCAGGTTAAAGGTGGTAAAGATATGCCTGACGACATGCTTTCTGATAAATTGTCCTTTTGAGTCATAAATAAGAATAGCCTTAGTGTAGCTGTCATGAACAAATATTCTTCCGGATTTCTCCTCCACATCAAAATCATTCAGGCTTACATATTCCCCCGGTCCCTTGCCTTTGTTCTGTATACTGAACAGGAATTTCCCCTCCGCGGTGAAGCAGTAAATTGACTCTGTGCTTTCGAAGTCGCCTATGTAGATCCTCTTACCCCGGAAAATTACCTTGCTGACTTCTCCCACCGTTGCCCCGGGGGTGGTTTCAAGAGGGATATAGATAACCGTGTCGATAATCTCCCTGATGCGGGGGGATTCCGGCATGTCAGGATCAAGGGCTATGGTCATCGGCCCGTCTTCAGATGAATAGGGATCGCCTGGCTTTGTATCTCTGTGGTTACAGGCAATACAGAGTATTATTAGCAATGCCGGGAGAAATAAACTTCCATTTTTCATTTCATTCAGAATAAGAGAGGATGTGCCTCTCGAGGCACATCCCCATTATTATTTGTTATTCTGCTTCGTCTGTCATTACCATCTCACAAGGTCTTTGGTTAGGCAGATAGCAGGAAATGATCTGGTTAATAGGTTTACACTGCATTTTTGAAGCATTCAGACTGAGATCAATATCCACTGATAGTTTTGGCAGGAAATAATCCTGATATGAAAATAAGGTTAGATCGACCTCAAGATCAAAAAAGAAACATCTTGAAATTTTCATATAATGGTTTGGAAAATAGTCTGTATTCGGCACCTGATCTCCCTGGTAATAGTATTCATCCGATGCTTTTGCTGTTGATCCCTGGAAGAGGGGGTTATCGGAGGTGTCGAAGAGAAGCTGGATGTTGATCATCACCAGCGTTGCGGTGGCCAGTATTATTCCGGTTTTGAGTAGTCTTTTTTTCATAGCGAGACATATTATTATAATTAGCACTAAATCAGGTTTTGTTTAAAATCGGTCGGGTGATGGTTGAAAAGTAGCACTCCCACGGGGGAGCTAGGTAAAAGGGCGACAGTTGCCCCATTCAACCCTGTGAGCATCCGTTTCCCGAAGAAGCGGCGAGGGAATGCAGTAAATCTCTATTTGTCTGCAGTCTGCCATAATAATTACATTCTCTACCTAAGTAAAGTCTTCAGCCTGCAGTGCTCTTTGTACAATCAGCGAGACGCGAAAAATGTTTCCGCTCTATAAAATTAAATCATTCAATTGAACTAACATGTATACAATTGCGAAAAAAAACTGTCAAATCGTAAAATATTTTTGTCAAAAGGTAAAAAATAAGGGAAAATGTGTCCGTCTGGTTAGTGACGAACCTGGTTTTCCTTTCACCGGGCCACAAAAATTACCCGGGCAATGTCGATGAATCAATTTTATAACCTACATTAGTTTTGCTATTTTCATGAACCCAAAAAGAGTTCTTAAAAAAAAGCTCTATGAGAAGAATATCTGCTGTTTTATTCGTGATTCTTTTTGTCCTCATTAACGCAGGCGCACAATCATTCAATATTGGTGGAATCCAGTACAAAATTGTATCGGCCTCAGAGCCCCGAACCGTTGAGGTAACATACAAGGAGCCCCGCTATGAGGGTAATATAGTTGTGCCTTCAGAGATCGACTACCTTGGTAATACATATGAGGTGGTCAGAATAGGGAATTCCGCGTTTGAAAGAAATTATACCCTGATATCTGTAACGGTTCCAAATACCGTAACATCCTTTGGCTTTATGGCTTTTGCCTATAGCCCGCTTCTTGAGACGGTAAATATCCCACCCCTTCTGAAAACCATTGAGGATTTTGCTTTTGAAGGATGTTCAAGCCTTACAGGCATAGTTCTACCGTCGACGGTCACAAGCATCGGCACCAGTGCATTTAAAGACTGTTCATCGCTGGTATCAATATCTGTTCCGGCAGCGGTTACAAGTATTGGATCCGGTGCCTTCAGAAATTGTTCCAGCATGACATCAATTGATGTTGAAAGTGCCAACGCCGTCTATGCTTCTTCGGGAGGGGTATTGTATGACAAGGATAAAAAAAAATTGATATGCTGTCCGGCCGGCAAAAACTCTGTGTGGATTGAAGTTTCTGTCAGGGAAATTGTTTTTTATTCCTTCAGCGGTTGTTCCTTGTTAAACAGCATCAGTATTCCGGATGAGGTTACACGGATCGGATTCGGTGCCTTTTCCGGATGCTCGGGTCTTTCTTATATCCAGCTTCCCGGTATGCTCGAAGCCATTGAAGGTGGTACATTTGATGGTTGTACCGGCATAAGCAATATCACCATTCCGGCATCGGTAATGTTTGTTCAGTTTACGGCCTTCGCTGGCTGTCCCGGCCTTACAGACATTTATGTTGACATGATGAATTTCAATTTTGAATCGTCTGGCGGGTTGCTTTTAACCGGTGGAGGGAGTAAGCTGGTATGCTGTCCTCAGGGAAGAACAAGTATTTATATACCGAATACGGTGAACATAATCGAAGCCTTTGCCTGTTATGGTTGTTCAAAATTGTCTTCAATCGATATTCCGGGTTCAGTAATGACAATTGGAAGCAATGCTTTTGACGGATGCTCAGGACTAACAACCATCACAATACCAGCCACCGTTAATCAGCTTGAGTTTAGCACTCTTGCCAACTGTACCGGACTAACATCTGCAAACCTGCCATCATCAATCGACAGGATCCCCGGTTCAACATTCTATAATTGCGCAAACCTGATTTCCGTGGTAATACCCACGTCGGTAAAGACAATTGAATCTAATGCATTTGAGAAATGTGAGAAACTGGCTTCAATTGAGATTCCTGCTTCCGTAACGAGGATCGAAGGGGCTGTTTTCCGCCGCTGCAAGGCTTTAACCTCATTAGCTGTTCCCGCATCGGTGACATATATGGGGTCAGATATTTGCTTAGAATGTACAAGTCTGACTGCCATAGATGTCGCGGCAGAGAACCCGAATTACTCCTCTTTCGGTGGTATATTGTTCAATAAGGATCAATCCACCCTGATCATTTGTCCCGAAGGCAAGACTTCTGCTTCCATACCGTCAACGGTAACAACAATAGCAGCCGGAGCATTCTCACAGTGCATCGCCTTATCTGAGATAGAGATACCCTCTTCGGTAGCGGCCCTGGGTGCATATGCATTCAGCGACTGTACCGGATTGACTTCAATTACATGTAATATTATTGTACCTCCGGTGATCACCGAAACTGTTTTCAGAAATGTTGTGAAATCAATACCCCTCTATGTTCCGGAGGCAAGTGTGGATGATTATATTGCTGCTGATTACTGGAAAGACTTTACCAATATTCTGCCGATAATTGATACCGATATTGATACGGAAAAAGACCTGCCACCCACGATCTATCCCAATCCCATATCCGACATAGCCAACATTGACGGATTACGAAGCAGGGAGATAGTGAACATTTATGATATCAGGGGAGTGAGGGTGTTGTCGGTAAGGGCCTCGGGTGATATTCTTACAATGGATGTAAGCTCATTGACGGCAGGAATGTATGTGATTGAGATTACCGGTCAGAACAGCCGCCGGTTAACATTCCGGGTCCTGAAGAAGTAACAGAACCCGCGAAACAGAGGGGATAAATCGTATCATCATTTTCCTTCCGGATGTCAGGGGATCCGGAATGGTGGTGGTTCCATAACCCCGTTAGGGGTTTAATATCCATCATTTCGTAAAACCTGTTCCATAACCCCGTTAGGGGTTTAATATCCATAGACCGTGGTGCCCCCCCATCTTCTTCGCCGCCGGCGGCGGGAGGGGTTTGGTGGTATTCCCAGGCTATTGATATTGATCCCCTACGGGGATCGGGGTGGTGGTGGTTTCATAACCCCGTTAGGGGTTTAATATCCATCGTTTCGTAAAACCTATTCCATAACCCCGTTAGGGGTTTAATATCCATAGACCGT
>JAVEWX010000229.1:0-3677 GCA_034004335.1 Bacteroidales bacterium
ACGGCATCGATATGCTCAACCTGGAGCATCAGTATCAGCCTGTCGTTTGCCGAACCGACATATTCCCTGAATCCGGGACCATAGCGATGTGCACGGGTGACGCCGACGCTTCTCCTGCCGGCCGGGGGATACAGTGAGGCCGCAATGGCCGACCTGGCAGCCTCGCCACTGTTAACCATCGGCACCAGAATGCCATCACAACCCAGGTCGAGTACCCTTTTTATCCATACATCATCATTGCCCGGAACCCTGACTATCTTCATCAGCCTGTCTCCTGCCGCCGCAAGTAGGGTGTGAACGTCACTGAGGGCTAATGATGAATGCTCCATGTCTATCAGTATCCAGTCAAATCCGGCGTCAGCCATTATCTCAGTCGCCTGTGGCACCGGCAACGATATTATAGTCCCTTTTTTCATCATTAAAATTTCTAATTAATATCTTATCAACCCTGTACCCTGTACCCTGCACCCTGTACCCTGTACCCTGCACCCTGCAGCCTGTACCCTGTACCCTGTACCCTGTACCCTGCACCCTGTATCCTGTACCCTGCACCCTGTACCCTGTACCCTGCACCTATTACCTTTACGACATTCTACGCCTTTAATCATAAAGAAGATACTTCCTCCTGATCTTCCCAAATGCTTCCAGTCCCGGTTCCCATGTTCTCCTGATCTCCTCCGCCGTCATCCCCTCCTCGATCTGCTGCCTGAGCGTTGCCGTACCGGCCAGCGTATTGAAATAGGTACGGAAGAAATTTTCCCTGTCGGGATATGCGTTACGGATGTCAATCAGCCAGCCAAGGTTAAGAAAGGGAACCGGTACAATCCCCCTGCCAAGTGCATCGCGCAGGTCAATACCATAGCAAGCCATGTCTTTATGAGGCGGATTGCCCGCCTCGGGAAGGCTTACCGGGGTAAAGGTGAATTCATACTTACCTTCAAGGCCGGGGGCTCCCAGTACCTGAAACGGGTATGGTGTTCCCCTTCCTACTGAAATGTTTGTCCCTTCGAAGAAGCAGAGGGAGGGGTAGAGATAAACAGAAGTCTGATTGGGGAGATTCGGAGAGGGCCTTACAGGAAGCTCATATCCGGTGGCATGTGTATAGTTAAGGCACTCCATCACCTGCAGGTCACAGGTGACGGCTCCCTCTAGCCACCCTTCACCGTTGATCATCATGGCATACTCACCTATGGTCATCCCGTGAACCACCGGCACGGGGTGCATCCCCACAAACGACCTGAAGGCAGGCTCAAGGATCGGACCATCAACATAGAACCCGTTCGGGTTGGGCCTGTCGAGTATCAGGCAGGACTTGCCGTTCTCGGCACAGGCCTCCATAACATAATGCATTGTTGATATATAGGTATAAAAACGGGCTCCCACATCCTGTATGTCAAAGATAACTATGTCAACATCCTCGAGATCAGCAGGCTGTGGCTTGAAGTACCTGTTGCCGTAGAGACTTACCACCTTAATCCCGCTCTTTTCATCAACGCCTCCCCGGATAATCTCTCCGGCAGCCGCCATCTCCCGGAAGCCATGCTCGGGGGCAAAGATGGTTACCACATTTACTCCCCTGCTTATGAGAGTGTCAACAAGGTGGGCACTGCCCACAAGGGTTGTCTGGTTTGCCGTTACTGCCACCCGTCTGCCCTTCAGCAGCGGGAGATAATCATCCATTCTGGCGGCGCCGGTTACAACACTGCTGTCGCCTCCGCCGCAGGAGCATGTAAAAGCCAGCAGAACAACGGATACAATAACTAATCTTGCCATCCCTTCATCATTTTAGTGATCTGAAAATAATTCTTCCCGGTTCATCGGTTCAATGTCAGGACAATACTGAAGGTATTGCCTCAAATTTATTAATTTTGACGTTCGAACAGCATGAATACTCCCTACTTTATAGCAAAAAGACTGATAAGGGACAGGAAAGGAGATACTTCATTCTCGAGGCCCGTCAACGTTATAGCCATTGCAGGCATTGCCCTGGGAATAGCCGTAATGATACTTGCCATATCAATACTCACGGGATTCAAGCAGCAGATACGTGACAAGGTTGCGGGATTCGGCTCTCATATCCAGGTGATCAACTTCGACTCAAACATTTCATATGAAACGGCACCGGTAAACCATGACCAGGAGTTTATCGGCAAGATAGTAAACCTCCCCGGCATAAGGCATATCCAGGTCTTTGCCACAAAGGCAGGCATAATACAGGCCAATGACAACATCCAGGGTGTTGTGCTGAAGGGGGTAGACAGTGATTTCGACTGGAGTTTCTTCTCATCAAACCTCGTTGAAGGAGAGGTTTTTAATGTTACCGATTCGGTGAGAACCGACAGGGTTTTGATCTCAAGGAAACTGTGTGACCTTCTCGGTCTAAGGGTCGGCGACTCATTTGCCATGCACTTCGTACAGGATCCCCCGAGGATGAGAAGGTTCACCATTTCGGGCATCTATGAAACGAGTCTTGAGGAATTCGACAAGATCTGGGTCTTCTGCGACATCGGACATATCAGAAGACTTAACGGTTGGGAGGATAACCAGGTAAGCGGTTTCGAAATAATGATCGATGACTTCAGGGACCTTGATTTCCTTACCTGGGTGGTCAGGGACGCTATCGGTTACATGATTGCCGAGGATGAGGAGAAACTCAAGGTTTCGAACATAAGGATGCGTTACCCGCAGATCTTTGACTGGCTCAATTTCCAGGATCTCAACGTTGTTGTGATCATCATTCTCATGCTTATCGTGGCAGGATTTAACATGGTGTCGGGGCTGCTTATCCTGATCCTCGAAAAGACCAATATGATCGGAGTACTCAAGGCGCTCGGCGCCGGCGATAATCTCATAAGCAAGGCATTCCTCTACCAGGCTGCCTGGCTTACGGGCAAGGGGCTCTTCTGGGGTAACCTTATTGGCATAGGCCTGGCCCTCATACAGTTTCATACCGAAATCATAAGTCTCGACCCTGCTTCATATTACCTGCGAACGGTTCCGGTCAATCTTAATCCTGTACATATTCTGCTTCTTAATGCCGGGGCAATGCTGGCAATCATATTGATGCTTCTGATTCCGTCGCGGCTTATCGGCAGAATTACGCCCGTCAGGGCTATCAGGTACGACTGACACCATTTCCCCTCCACATGGCTGAAAAAATCAAATTACTCTGTTCCCGCATATTAGATGTTTCCGGGTTCGGGACGACCTGGGGAGTGTTGTGAAATTCTCTTGAAGCAACATGGCAATTTTGATTTATTTTTTGAAGCCACAGGCGATTTCTTCTTTCCCGTTTTTGTCCTGAAATGGTTATGGGTTACAATCGGAAACCTGATGAAAGTTTCTGATTCTCATTGCTTTGAATACTCAAACTAACTGCATAACTTGTACCACTCAATTTTCAGGATGAACATGAAAAGATTCAGTCCGGTAAAAAACTACGAAAAAACCAGGAAGGATATAGGTTACGTTGAACGGAGGAAGGCCACGAAGGCTGACTACAGGAAAATAGGATTCAAATCGGGTCTGGAGGTTCATCAGCAGCTTATGACCTCAGGAAAGCTTTTCTGCCGTTGCCCTGCCGGTGTTTACCACAATCATTATGAATTCGATGCCGAATTCATAAGACATATGAGGCCTACCCTCATTGAACTGGGTGTTTACGACGGCACGGCGCT